>CAUSKO010000001.1:0-92638 GCA_963532255.1 uncultured Gemella sp.
TATAATCAACACCCATTGATTTTAAAACTTTACTTAATCCAGCACCCATTGAAATAGATATCATCGCTTGTTCTTTAACTTCTTTTGGAGCACTAGCTTGTTTTGCTTCTTGTTTTCTTAAAACTTCTCTGTGTTGTTCTCGCATGTTATCAGATTTAATTTTAATAAGTTCACCGTATTGTTGACCATAGTTAAATACGTCACCTGGTGTTTCTGTATGTACGTGAATTTTTACATACTCGCTATCAGAAATTACAAGTAATGAATCTCCAAATTTACTCATGTCTTCTCTGAATTTATCTTCATTAAATTCTTTTTTATCTTTATCAAGACGTACAGTAAACTCAGTACAGAAACCATGAACGATATCCTCAGGACTCATGAAATCCATATCATGATCATCTTCAAATCGCATATCAACAACATTTGTTTCAACAGCGTCTAGTCCTTCGATTTCTTCACCTTTTAGTGCTGCTACAAAACCTTGATAAACACAAACTAATCCTTGACCACCTGAGTCAACTACTCCTACTTCTTTTAAGATAGGTAATAAATCAGGTGTTCTTTTTAATGATTGTTGTGATTCTAAGTAAATTGCATCCATAACTTCAATAACTGAAGTAGTATTTTCTGCTGCTTTCACTCCTGCTTCAGCAGCTTCACGTGCTACAGTTAGTATTGTACCTTCAACTGGTTTAATTATTGCTTTATATGCAATACTAACACCATTTTGTACTGCTGCAGCAAATTCTTTTGCATCAATCTCACTTTTTTCTACAATATATTGAGTCATACCTCTAAATAACTGTGAAAGAATTACCCCTGAGTTACCACGAGCACCCATCAGTAAACCTTTAGAAAATGACTTACCTAATTCTCCAATATTTTCAACAACATTCGCTGCTGTTTCCTTCGCACCTGAAGACATTGATAAATTCATATTTGTTCCTGTATCACCATCTGGAACTGGGAAAACGTTTAGTGAATTAATTTTTTCTGCATTTTTAGCTAAATTTCTAGAACCTAAGTCTATCATTTTAGCTAGAATTAGACCATTTATTCTTTCCAATGTCCTACCTCCTATTTATTACTTACTTTTATGCCTTGAATAAAGATATTTACCTCATTCACCTTAGCACCTAGTGTTTTTTCTATTTGATACTTAACTGATGACTGAACATTGCTAGCTATTTCAGAAATTTTTGTTCCATACATAACTATTATATATAAATCTATTACTAATTTATCTTTATCTTGTTTAACAACTATACCTTTTGAATAGTTTTCTTTTCCTAAGATTTCTATTATTCCATCTTTAACTTGATTTTTACTAGCCATACCAATTATACCGTAGCAACTTACTGCTGTTCCACCTGCTACAGTAGAAATAACATCATCACTAATTGATACGTGACCTAGTTCATTATTTACTTCTAATACCATAATTTTTCCTCCTATTTAAAATAGACAAATGAACATACGAATAATTATACCTTTTTTATCAAAAAAATACAAGTGAAATATTGATTTATCTTTAACTAGAGCCACTGCCTATCCATAATATTTATAGTTTCTTTTATTTATTTCCTCTAATAAATTCTTTAGCATGAATCATTAATGTTACAGTATCACAAACTGGTGTTTGAATATTGTGCTTCTTACCTATTTTAGATATAGCACCATTTAAATAATCTATTTCTGTTAATCTTCCATTTTTCATATCCTGATATAATGATGGGTAATGTAAACCTCCAGTACTTGGATTAAATAAGTTTTCTATATTATTTTCAACTAACTCTTGATTGACTTCAACACCTTCAGCTTTAGCAACAGCAGTAACTTCATTTAGTACTGCTCTAGTTAATTCTAAATTTTGTTTAAAACTTCCATATTCACCAATATTACAATCTATTAGTGTACAATATGTATTTAAAACACAATTAAGTCCTGCTTTATGCCAAATAGATTGGAAAGTATTATCTGAATACTTCATATTTAATCCCGCTTTATTTAACCTATCTATTAAGCCCTTAGTTACCTCAAGATTTTCTTCCTTAACTTGCTTTATTTCTGTTTTACCAGATCCATATGCTTTAAGAACTCCAGGTCCTCCCAAACCACTTGTCCATACTGTTACACCAATTAAAATATTTTCTTCTTTTACAAACTCTTCAAGTGTATCAACATGACCTAATCCATTTAATATGCATATAATTTTCGTATTTTCATGCATAAGATGTTTTACCTTTGTCAACATACTTCTTAATTGCATTGACTTTGTAGCTACAAAAATAACATCATACTTCCCTTCAACATCTTCTGGATAGTACGTTGGAATATTATAATATCCAAGTTCTTTATCATCAATAATAACACATAAACCATTATTTTTTATATTTTCTACATGATCTTTCCATGAATCAATAAAAGTAACATCTTCACCATTTTTGAATAACATATAACCAAATCTTGATCCTAGAGCTCCTGCTCCTGCAAATAAAATTTTCATAATGAGTACTCCTTCACTTATATTTATAATTTTATTTTATAATTAGATAACTTTTTTGTCAACCTATTCTTAATAATTAATACTAAACAAAAAAGAAGATATTCATGTAATGAATATCTTCTTTTTATATTAATAATTTTCTGGTTTATATGCTTCTGGTTTATAGATTTTTAGCACATCTGAATATAATCTATCTGATAAAAAGGCAACTGTAAATGGAATTACAAAGAATGCTAAAATTATTTGCATTAAACTACCTGGGCTCATCTCATACGCTTTAGTAGGTCCGATAAGTCCAATAATTCCAAATCCTGCACTTTCATGAGTTCCTAAAATTCCTAGGAAGTAACCTGAAAGTCCTGTAACCGCTGCTGTCGTTAAAATTGGTAGAAGTAATTGAGGTCGTCTTGCACAGTTAGGCATCATTAGTTTTATAGCTCCTAAAATAATTGCCATACTAGCCCCTCTACTCTTAGCTCTAAATGTCCCAATAGAAAGAACTGCTGCCGCTGCTACTAAACCTAATGTAGCTGCTCCTGCTCCAATATGATTCTCATTTGAAAATAAAATTAATCCCATAGCAACTGTTGATACTGGTGTTACTATCAAGAATGAGAATGCCATTGTAATTAACATACACATTAATATAGGTTGTAATGTTGTAAATTTAAATAAGATTTGTCCTAAAAGACTAGTTAAACTCTTCATATAAGGTAATGTTACTAACCCTAGTGCTGCTACTAAACCACCAGTTATAGGTAAGAATATAATTGTAACAGAACCAAATTTATCTTTTACTAATGAAATTACTAATGCACCAACTGCTGTTACTAACATAACGTTAAATAAGTCACCCATTGGTACCCCAGTATATGCTTTTAAGTTTGCATTAAATGTTAATGAACCACTAGCTGCTAAAACAGTAGCACCTAGAACTGCTGACTCTAATGGCTTAAATTTTAACATTTGTCCAACAATCACACCAACTAATACCGGAATAGAAAATTGCAATAAATACATTGCTTGCGTTAATGTCGTGAACACATTAGAGGCAAAATGTTTTCCTAAATACTTAAATAGTGTACTTAGCACTGCATTTGGAATTAATCCTGCTACAACTCCTAGTGCAGTTCCGTTTAGAATAATATTAAGAAAATCTCTCACACTTCTTTTTTGCATATACATCCTCCTATTTTTTAATATTATTTCACTATAATAATATAAAATCAAACAAATGTAAAGAGTTTTTTGAAAATTTATATAATTTTTCTTATAAAAATGTTTTTATAATTTTACTAGTAAATAAAAAAGAAACTAAAATACATATACTTTAGTTTCTCTATTTTTTATATTAATGGTTTTTTATTAGGAGTTCCTACTTTTCTAGGATACTTATTTGGAGTTTCCTTTGCCTTTCTTATTTCAAGTATATGGCGTTCTTCTCCTTCAATAGAAAATTCTAAATCTTTTTCTAATTTTCCTCCAAGTAATTTTATCGCATTAATTGCTTCTTTTGTTTCTTCTTCTGCTTTTTGAGCTTTTAAACTTAAGAAATATCCACCTTTTTTCACTAACGGAAGACATAATTCTGATAAGATATTTAAACGTGCTACTGCTCTTGCAGTTACCACTTCAAATTTTTCTCTATAATCCTTATTTTGTCCTATTTCTTCTGCTCGTGCATGTATAAAATTACAATCCGTTAATTCCAACTCGTTTTTTATTAAATCTAAAAACTTTATACGCTTATTTAAAGAATCAACAATCGTAACTTTCAAATTTGGATATAAAATTTTTAGTGGAATAGATGGAAACCCTGCACCGCTTCCGACATCACAAATATTTTCAACATTGCTATAATCTTTATAAAAAGCAAGAGATATAGAATCAAAAAAATGTTTGGTATAAAATTCTTCTTCTTCTGTTATAGCAGTTAAATTAATTTTTTTATTCCACTCAACTACTAATTCATAGTATCGTTGATACTGATACTTTTGTTTTTCGGTTAAATCAATACCTACTTGTTCTTTAACTTTTTCATAAAATTCTTGCTTATTCATTATTTTTCCCTCTTCGTTGTTCTAAGAAAACTAGTAAGATAGATATATCTGCAGGATTAACTCCTGAAATACGAGAGGCTTGCCCTATTGTTAATGGAGAAACTTTTTTAAGTTTTTCTCTTGCTTCTATCGCTAAACTTGGGACATCATCATAATCTAAATCTTTTGGAATTTTCATCACATTCATTTTTTTCAGTTTCTCAACTTGCTGTAATGATTTTTTTATATAACCCTCATATTTAACTTCTATTTCAACCTGTTCAATTATATCTTTAGCTAGTTTAGTATCATCTTCTGCTAAATACATTATATTATCATGCGATAGTTCTGGTCTTCTTAACATATCTATGGCTAATATACCATCTCTAATTTCCGCACTATTTAATTCTTTTAATTTATCTAATGTTTTTTGAGTTGGTGTAATTCTAAAAGTCTTTAATCTTTCTATTTCATTATTAACAGCAGTGCGTTTATCACAGAATTTTTTATATCTTTCATCAGTAATTAATCCATATTCATATGCTTTTTCTGTTAAACGCATATCAGCATTATCATGTCTTAATAATAATCGATGTTCTGCTCTTGAAGTTAAAAGTCTGTATGGTTCGTTAGTTCCTTTAGTAACTAAATCATCAATTAATACACCAATATAAGCCTCATCTCTTCCTAAAATCATAGGCTCTTCACCTAAAACTTTACACGCTGCATTTATACCCGCTATAATACCTTGTCCAGCAGCTTCTTCATAACCACTAGTACCATTAATTTGACCTGCGGTAAATAAACCGTCAATTAATTTTGTCTCTAGTGTAGGCCATAATGTAGTTGGATTAATTGCATCGTATTCTATTGCATAACCATTTCGCATTATTACAGCATTCTCCAATCCTGCTATACTATGAACCATATCACGTTGTACATCATCAGGTAAAGATGTCGATAGTCCTTGAATATAAATTTCTTTAGTGTTTCTTCCTTCTGGTTCAAGGAATAATTGATGACGCTCTTTATCGTTAAAACGAACATATTTATCCTCGATACTTGGACAATACCTTGGCCCTGTACCTTGAATAATTCCTGAATACATTGCTGAACGTCCTAAATTTTTATCAATTATTTCGTGAGTTGTAGTATTAGTATAAGTTAACCAACAAGGTACTTGATCTTCTACATATTCTGTTGTTTCATAACTAAATGCATGTTTTTCTCCATCACCAGGTTGAATAGCAGTTTTAGAGAAATCAACACTATCTGCATTTACTCTAGGTGGTGTTCCTGTTTTAAATCTAACTAAGTCAAAACCTAACTCTTCTAATTGTTTAGGTAAATCAATTGATGGCATTTGGTGATTTGGTCCTGATGAGTATTTTATATCACCAATAACTATCTCTCCTCTTAAATATGTTCCCGTAGTAATAATTATTGTTTTTGCTTTATACGCTGTGCCTAGCATCGTTTTTAATCCGATTACTTTATTATTCTCAATAATTAACTCTTTTACCATGGCTTGTTCAACATCTAAATTCGGAGTATCTTCTAATATTCTTTTCATCTCAAATTGATATGCAACTTTATCAGATTGCATTCTAAGCGCACGAACAGCTGGCCCTTTAGCAGTATTTAACATCTTACTTTGAATATTTGTTTTATCAGCAACACGTGCCATTAAACCACCTAGTGCATCTACTTCACGAACGACTATACCTTTTGCTGGTCCTCCTACACTAGGATTACACGGCATAAAACCTATTGTATCTAAGTTTATTGTAATCATTAAAGTTTTTACACCTTTTCTACTTGACGCATGCGCAGCTTCTATCCCGGCATGTCCACCACCAATTACAATAACATCATATTCTTTTAAAAATTCAGTCATAGTACCTCCATATATTTTAACGTAATTGCAAAATAATGCTTTGACCAAAATTTTGATATATTACTAAATTTTTACCTTTATAATATTATCATACTAAGAAAAAAAAAACTAATAATAAACATTACTATGAGTGTTTTTCTATGTATTTTATTATAAAAAAACGTAGCACAAAATGTACTACGTTTTACTTTAACTTATTCTATTGTTTTATCAAATTTATTAAATTCATTTTTATCAAATAATCCTAAGTGTTTATCCACCATAATTGAGTTAGTCATTCCTCCACTCACATTTAGACAAGTACGTCCCATATCTAATATTGGATCTACTGCTAAAATTGGATTAATTTGATTAAAGAACGTTCCGAATCCTACTCCATTCACTGAAACTGATGCAGCTGTAATAGCTGTACCTGGAACTCCGGCAATACCAACAGAACCTAATGTTACAACAATAACCGTCATAATGAACAATGTAGCATCAATTGCAATTCCATTAGCATTAGCTAAAAATACTACTAACATTGTTGGATAAATCCCTGCACATCCTTGCATACCAGCTGTAGAAGAAAATGAAGCAACAAAATTGGCTGTAGACTGATTAACTCCCATTTCTTTAGTTAAAGTACTAATTGTTAGCGGTAAAGTTCCTGCACTTGAACGTGAAGTAAATGCTAAAATAAGTGGTTTACTTGCTTTTTTAAAGTAAGTAAACGGTGATACTCCGTGCAATACTAAAAATAGACCTTGTATAATAAATTGAATAGCTACTGCTACATAAAGTAAACCTATGAATAGTAAAACATCTTTAATAGATTTTAATCCTCTTTGCGCTATTGTATTAGCTAAAAGTGGAATAACTGCATAAGGTAATAATCTTATTACTATAACTGTAACACGAGAAACAATAGCATGTAAGTTTGCTATATAATCAACAAATGTTCTTAATTTAGTTTCATCTTTATTTTGAATATAGCGTGCAGCTATACCGATAAACATTGCAAATATAACAATACCAATAACATTGAAATCTACCATCGCTTTTATGGGATTTGATGGTATTAGTTCACGTAAAATTGTAACCACATCTTTTACTTCTTTAATCTTACTATCTCCACTGCCTAAGACAATTGAACTACTTCCTAGTTTGAAAACTGCAGAGATAATAAATCCTACTATTGAACTTATTGCAACCATACCTAGTGTAACTATTAAAGTAAGTCGTGTTAATTTTTTTACATCTGTATTAGAATTAATATTTACAATTACATTAATTATCGATACTAAAACTAGGGGTATGATTAACATTTTAATTAAATCAATAAATCCATTACCAAATAGCGAATACCATTTAGTGATTTCTACAATATACCTTATCTTCATTGGATCGTCAGTAAATCCAGAATAAGCCTGAATAGTTATACCTAATATTAGCCCTATTGCTGTAGCTAGTAACGTTCGCTTACCAGAACTAATATGTTTTTTTGCTAAATAATACATTAAATAAAATAAAGCAAAAAGAACCAATAAAAATAATAGTGTTTCTTTTGTTGAAATCATAATGAACTTCTCAAAAAATGTGAATTTGTTTTCCATCGTCTATCCTCCAAATGAGTAATTAACTCATCTTTCTTTTTTTATAGTAAAAATTTTAATATGAATTTTTACTATTTCTACAGATAGGGTGGAAAATTTTCAGTTTATTTCCCATCTGTTACCTCCTAATACCAAGTTATATTTTACAATTAAACTATAAATGATTTTATATTTCAATTATTTTGCTTAATAAATTTTTTAATTTATATTTACTTAATATTTTTATTAAGTTATAATAAGAACTAGTTATTATTATAAATTAATTGAAATGGAGGGATTTTTTTGAATATTAAATTAGTGTACGCAAGTCTAACAGGTAACACAGAAATGTTATCAGATTTAATAATAGAAAAATTCGAAGAACAAAAGGATTTACAAATTGAAAAACTATTTATAGAAGATATGATAGATTTCGATTTTTTAGATGATGCTGATGCTTTTATCATAGCTACATATACATATGGTGAAGGAGATCTTCCTGAGGAGATGGAAGAATTTTTCGAAGAAATTGGTCAGAAGGATTATTCTGGTAAAATATATGGAGTTATAGGTACTGGGGACACAATTTATGACGAATATTGTGTTTGTGTTGATCAATTTAATGAACAAATTGCGAAAACAGGTGCAACTAACCCTACAGAAAATCTAAAAATTGAAATTGAAGCTGATACTGACGAAGATTTTGAAAATATTGATAAATTTATTGAAGATTTTGCTTCTGCTCTTTAATTTTTAAAATAAAAAAGACTATAGGTTTATTCCTACAGTCTTTTTTTCTTATCCTTTGAAAAATACATTAACTCGTTTAAATTCTTCTTCCCAATTGTTCCAATCAAGTCTAATTCTTGAATTATCTTCAAGAATATCTTCTACGATCTCTTCTATAGTAATCTGCTCAAGAGCTTCTTTAATAGAGTGATTAATTGTATTTACTTTTCTTAAATACTCACTATAACGTTTGTCAACAGCTAATGCTCCTTCAAAAATTTTAGAAACATAGTCCGTTTTTAAAACAAAAACTTCTACTTCACCATTTAAAGCAACATATACATCGTATAATGTAACACTCTTATTACTACGATATTTATATCCTCCACCTACACCAGTGTTAGCTTTTACAAGATTATGGACAACTAGTTTTCTCATGATTTTTTTCAAATATGTTGGTGATATATTAAGACGTTTACTTATTTCTTTTGAATTTAAATAAATATGTCTATCTTGTAAATAAAGCATAACCATTATACAAATTGCTTGCTCCGTACTTTTTGTTAAATGCATAAACTTTTAACCTCTTTTCCTTTTAAATAAGATAAATAATTAATCTATTCTTTAATTTTATGATATATTTTTCATATTGTCAAATGTTATCTTATCTTTTCTCCCCAATATTGGTAATAGGTACACTCAATAGAACCGTTAAATAACTTTCTTCTCTTTGTTGCTTTCTTTCCATATAAATGTTCAAACATTTTATTAGATGTTAATATATATAGTGACCAATATTTTTGATTCTTTAAAGCTGTTCCTAAATATTTATACATATTTTCTACTTCTTTTTTCTCACCTAGACGTTCACCATAAGGTGGATTCGCTATTACACATCCTGCTTCTTTTTTTACAACAAAATCGTATACAGACATTTGCTTAAATTTAATTACACCTGCTAAGCCAATCTCTTCAGCATTATTTTCAGCTGTTTGAATCATTTTTGGAT
This sequence comes from uncultured Gemella sp., assembly GCA_963532255.1. Lineage (GTDB taxonomy): Bacteria > Bacillota > Bacilli > Staphylococcales > Gemellaceae > Gemella. The sequence continues at coordinate 9,758 of CAUSKO010000001.1, forward strand.
CGATATCAGAACCATATAGCTCTAATTCTTTTTCGTAATCTATAGCTTCTTCTGCTTTATTTCTTTCTTCATCTACCAAAGCTTTTGGCATCCATGGCCATTTCTCAAAATCAAAATTTCTATTTATACCAGGTGCCATATTTTGAGCAGCCATAGCCGCTTCTATTAATAATGTTCCAGAACCACAGAATAAATCATATAATGGAGTTTCACCTTTCCAGTTAGTTAATTTAACCATTGCCGCAGCTAATGTTTCTTTTAGTGGTGCTGTCCCTTGCTTAGCTCTATACCCTCTTTTATGTAGTCCATCACCTGATGTGTCTAATAAAATCGTTGCTATATCATTTAACATTATTATCTCTAATCTATATCTAGCTCCAGTTTCAGTCAGCCAACCAGTTACTCCATAACTTTTTTTCATTTTTTCAACAATTGCTTTTTTTACAATTGATTGACAGTCAGATACACTAAATAATGTAGATTTATGACTTCGTCCATCTACAGGGAACTTCGCATCTACTGGAAGATATTTATCCCATTCTATCTCTTTAGTTTTTTCAAATAATTCTTCAAATGTATATGCTGGAAATTGAGCCACTACAATTTTTACTCTATCTGCACATCTTAACCATAGATTTGAACGAACAATAGCTCGTTTATCTCCAGAATAAAATACTCTACCATTTTCTACTTTTGTTTCATAACCTAACTCTTGTACCTCTTTAGCTACTATCGCTTCTATACCCATTGGTGTTGTTGCTACTAAATTATATTTCATTTCTTCCTCCTTAAAAAAGAGGCTCTCAAGAGCCCCTAGAACTAGTTATTTTCTTATCATAAGCCATATTCTGTATCTATCTTACTCAATCGAGTCTAGTTTACTCTCGTAAGAATAGGTGTGATCATCTGTCTAAATACCAAGTATTTCCTACTTCTACATTCATTTCTGTGAAGTAAGTGCTTCTACCAAAATTTGAATTGCTCACTCAAGGGGTTTACCGCGTTCCACTTCATATATTTCTATATGAACTACGTCACTGTGGCACTTTCAAGATGTATAACCATATAGAAACTACTTAGGTCATACTTTCTGCCGTCACCTTAAAAAGGTGCCTAAACTTATTTTTTCGTTTAGCATTGAACACTACTAACATCTCAGTTAGTGTGAGTATGGACTTTCCTCAGCAAAATTGCCGCGATCACTCAAAGAAAATACTTATACTACTTTACACTATAATAATGCTTTTGTAAAATAATTACGTCAAGTATATTACTTTTCTAAAACTGATATTTTTCCTTCAGCTATTTCTTCAAGTGCTTTTCCAACTTCTTTATGAGATACATAGCTATCTAATTTTTTTGTCTCAGGATCAGAAAATAGTTCACGAGCTCTCTTACTTGCTAATGAAACTAACATATATTTTGAATTTACTTTTGATTTTAAAACATCTAATTTTGGATATAACATTTAATTTCTCCTACATTTCTTCTAACTCTAATAAAGCTCTTCTATATTTCATTTCTATACGTTCGCGTTTTAAATGTTCACTTGTTATTATAGCTTTGATTCTATCTACAGCTTTATCTACTTCATCATTCTCAACAACATAATCATATAAATGCATCATATTTATTTCTTTTTTAGCTTTGGCGATTCGAGACTCAATTACTTCATCGCTCTCTGTTCCTCGGCCTTTTAATCTAGTTTTTAAATCTGCAATACTAGGAGGTGCTAAAAATATAAACAATGCATCAGGTATTTTACTTTTAACTTGGCTTGCTCCCTGCACTTCTATTTCTAAAAAGATATCTTTTCCTTTGTCCATAGTTTCACGTACATACTTTACAGGGGTTCCATAATAATTGTCAACATATTGTGCATATTCAAGTAACTCACCTTGTTCGATTAGTTGTTCAAATTCTTCTTTAGTCTTGAAAAAATAATCAACTCCATCTTCTTCTCCAGGTCGGATTCCTCTAGAAGTCATAGAAATTGAATATTCAAAACCAACATCATTACTTTCAAAAATTCGTTTTCTAACAGTTCCCTTCCCTACACCTGAAGGACCTGATAAAACAATTAATAAGCCTTTCTCCATTTTTTTGATTCCTCTATTATCGTTTATTATCTTTTTATGATACCACAAATCGCCTGAAAATTAAACCATTAGACACATTAAATTAAAATATTTTATAAACAATATTCTGTTTAATATAATTAATTATTTTTTACATTACATATCTCACTATAGCTAGTGATAGAATACCAGTTATTACTATAACCAGTAAGTTTTTTGTTATAATTGCACTTGCAACTGTAGGTAAAGAAGCTATTAGATTCTCGTAGTTAATCTTGGGTAGTTCTCCTATATTTTGTATAAATAGACTTCTAAACCATAGTGTAGACATTATTACAATTGGTACAAAACTTAGAAACTCAATAACTGCCTTTGGTAAATCAAATTTTTTTAATAAAATAAATGGAATTACTCTTGATAACCAAGTTACAACCGTACATCCTAATATAGTTAGAATAATATAATTAATGGATAACATTTTTTAACACCACCCCTATTGCACATCCCAGTAACGTAACAATAATAATTAGTATGTTACTAGGTAAAATAATCATTCCAAAATACACTAAAAATAAAATAATTATAATCACAATTACCTGAACTTTTTTCTTTATAGTAAAGTCTGAAATAACTTGCAAATAAAGTAAACCAATAAACATTGCCACTAATGCAAAGTCTAAACCTAGTCCAAAAGGATTTTTAACCACACTCCCTAGTAACGCTCCTATAACAGATGAAATTCCCCATGTCAAATAAGAAATAATATTTACAGTATTAAACCACTCATATGTTAGTTTTCCATCTGCGTAATTTTGTTTATTCATTCCTAATGCATAGCTTTCATCTGTAAGAAAAGTTCCAATAGAAATATTTTTAAATAAACTGTATTTTTTGAAAAATGGTGCTACCGACATACTCATTAAAATCATCCTCGAATTAACTAGAAAAGTGGCAACAATTATAGAAATTATTGGAGCACCGGTAGAAAGCATACTAATAGTTATAAACTGTGCACTACCAGCATAAATAAACAATGACATTGCTCCTACCAAAAAGGCATTTAAACCAGCAGCACTTGCTATAATTCCAAATACCAATCCTATACCAATATATCCAAATACTGTAGGTAATGTATCTTTAATAGCTGTTTTTCTATCTAACTTATCATTCACTAAATACACACCTTTCAATTATAAAAATAGTTTAATTACTCTTTGATAGCAATTCATTAATAAAAATTCTATCAATTTTTTGTTTTACTGTTTTTTGATCAATATATGTAACCATCCCAGGTTTAGCACCTGAGATTTTCTTAACATTCTTTATCAAAGTTGAATCTACTGATACATAATCTTCATTTTTAAATTTAGAAAAATATCCTGCTAACATTGATGCTATATTTTTTGTTTCTTCATCTGGATTATTATTAAAAATCACTACATGACTTCCTGGAATATCCTTTGCATGAAACCATAGAAAATCACGTCTAGCCAACTTATTCGTTATTGTATCATTTTGAATATTATTTTTACCTACATAAATATCTATTCCATTATGTCTTATAACCAAATAGTTATTCTTTTTCTTATTATTCTTTACTTTTGTTTTCACTTTTAAAATACCTGAATTAATCAGCTCTTCTTTTATTTCTATTAAATCTGATTTTTCAGCATTTTCTATTTGATATTTCAAAGTTTCAAAATAAGAAATATCATTCTTCGTTACTTCAATTTGTTCATAAAGATTCTCAATAGTACGCTTATTCTTTTTATATAAATCAAAATACTTTTCTGAATTTTTTTCAATACTAATCGTTGGATTTAATTTTATTTCAATATTTTCCAAACTCTCGCTATAAAAATTTTGTAAAGTTACTACTTCTGGTATATTATTTTTAAATAAGTATATATTGGAAATAAGTAATTGACCTTTCAATTTATAATCATCTTTACTTTCTGCTTCTGCTAATTCTTTTTTTAGTATTTTAATTTTTTTATTTAATCTATTCAATTTATTTTTTATAAAATCAAATAATTCTTTGTCTGTATTTTTATTAATCGATTCTTTATGAATATCCATATAATAAAAATCTAATAAATCTGAAAGACTACTGAATTTTATATTATCCTTATTTTTACTAATATCAAAAAAATAAAAGTCATGTTTATTACCATTTTTTAAAAGAGTTGGTTCATTGTATAAAGACAAATTAATACAAAATTCTCTAAATGAGTCAAGACAATTCTCGTTCTCCATATTTAAAAAATAATTATTTAATACAGACGATACCCCATAAAAATTCTTTAAAAGAAACTTTTTATCATTCTTATCAAATTCTAAATTAGAGTAGTCATCAAAATTAAATGGATTATATTTTTTTACCGTTGGAGGGAGAACATATTCCATATTAGAAATTGTTGAACGACTATACTCTATACTATAGCTATTTTTTAATGATTCAATAATAACATTATCACTATTAGTTAAAATTATGTTAGAATGTTTTCCCATTAATTCAGTAATTAAAAAGTAATACTTTTCATATCCTAATTCATCAAAGTTTTTAATTTTAAATTTAATAATTCTATCATTATTTATCTGTTTAATTTCTTCAATTATTCCGCCTAACAAGTATTTTCTTAGTACTGAACAGAAATTTGAAGGTGTCTGGGGATTCTCATAACTATTCTTTGTTAATTGTATTCTTGAAGCACTAGAATTTGCAGATACATACAATTTTAGATTTTTTCCTTTCCTAATAGAAAAAATAAACTCATCCGTTGCTATATTATTAATTTTATTTATTCGAGAATACTTTATTGATTCTTCTAATTCTTCTACTAGTTTTCTTATAAAAAAACCATCAAACGCCAACTTTTACACCTCCATTTTATTAAAAATTCTTTTATAGTAAAAAATTATAACACATATATTATACATTGTACATAATAAAAAGAAACTAGAATTTTAATATTCTAGTTTCTTTTTATTTATTTTTCTTCAAATCTTTTTGACACTAATACACCCCATACTAATAAACCAAGTAAGACCGTCCAAAATATTACAGTCCACAAAGTAGAATGAGGAAACTCAGCAGGAATTAGAGCTAATTTCTCATGTGCAGCAGCTATAACAAAAAGTTTAATACCTACCCACCCAACTATTAAAAAGGCCGCTACTTCTAAGCCTGGTTTCTCAGCTAAAACTTTTATAAAAATATTTGCTGCATATCTCATAATAATTACTCCTGCAAACCCTCCTATAACCATTACAGAAAACTGTCCAAGATTTATTCCACCTATTGAAGTTTCTGAAATATGAGGTAAAGTAATAGCTATTGCTACTGCTGCTAAAATAGAATCAATAGCAAATGCTATATCTGTTAACTCTACTTTTATTACTGTAGCCCAAAACCCACTTTGTTTTTTAGGAGCTTGAATTTCTTCTTTTTCATTACTTTTCCTTTTGTCAAAGAACTCTTTAATATGGCTTCCCGCCATGAAAAGCAGATATAAACCACCTAATACTTGGATTTGCCAATATTGGGCTAAAATTGTAATCAAGAAAATAGCAATAATTCTAAATATTAAAGCACCTGCAAGTCCATACAGCAATGCTTGTTTTTGCTCTTTAAGAGGTAAATGTCTAACCATAACTGCTAAAACAATAGCATTATCTGCTGAAAGTAGCCCCTCTAATACTACTAAACTTAGTAAAACAATAAGATATTGTATTATTATTTGTGAATCCATTCTTCTTCTTTTTCTCCTTCAATTACGAAATAACTTTTTTTATTAATCTAACTACAATTATCACAACTATAAGACCTACAATATTTAATACTAACGGTAAATAAGTTGTTATACCTAAATTAATATACTGATTTAAATTATTAAGAACAGTTCCAAATATATTTAAAACACTATTATTCATTTTCTCAGATAGGAAAGAAATACGAGACTCTATTAGTTTACCAATAACATCTCCTCCTACAAAGAAAAGTAAAGATAAGGCTATTGCTATATTTGTATTGTTAAATAATGATACCATTAAGAAAAATACTAAATTAGCAAATAATAATATTAATACTATCATTATTATATATGCTAACACAACGAAATTATTCATAAAAGCATCTTTCACATCAAAAAATAAACCTTTATCTTTTGAAAATATTAAAGCTCCTACTCCACTTACTATTACTAAATAGTAGATTAAAAAGTAAATTAAACTTGCTATAACCGAAGAGATATCTCGACTATTTTTTTTCTTCTTCATTATTAAAAGTGTACTTACTTTCGTTATATAGTCTTCTCTATATGAATAAATAAAGTTAATACCCATAATAAAAATAACTAAGATTAAAATTATTTTCAAAATGAAATTAAAAACTGTATCAACTTCAGAAATATCATAATAAGCAGAAACTGAATTTAGTTTATAAATAAAACCAGCACTAATAAGTAAAATTATTAATCCAAAAAGATAGTTGAATTTTCTTCTAAATATTTTTCCAAATTCTATTAAAAACATTATAGTTCTTCTCCTTTCCCTTGGTAAAGTTTTATTTTCTCTCCTAGATTTCTTATTTGATATACTTCTATATTATTTTTTAGTAATTCAAAAAGAACTTCTTCTAAAACTTCTTCTCTAACTACAACTTCACCTTCATCATCAATTGTGTACTGATAATCTTTAAGGATATTCTCTAGATTAAAATGATTAGATATACTTATTGCAACAAGTGATCTAATAATTAATACATCATCAATTGAACCATAGTATGATTTAACATTATCAGCTAGTACTAATATACTGTCTGCAATATCGTTAAATTGATTAAGCATAGTATCCAAAATAACAATATTTTCATTATTTGATTTTGTTAACACTAACTCTCTTATTTGATGCTTATCTTTAGATGTTAGTGCTTCATCAGAATTGTCAATAACAACTAAATTTTGATTTATCAAAATTGAAAATAACGTATGCAATTTAATCTTTTCATTCTTTGATAATTTCTTATACTTAACAGTTGGTTTTAAATCTATAAATTTCAGATCTTTTTCTATTTCTTCTTTTGAAAGTTTAACATTAAATAACGATAATAATTTTGTGAAATTTTTTATTAACGATAGATGATTATAAAATCCAAAATCATCTATAAATATTAGTTTTTCTTTAGAACTTTTTTTACCATTAAATAGGATTTCACCTTTAAAACTTACTTTCTCACGAAACGAACTTTTTATTAATTCTAAACTTTCTACTTCATTACTAATTATAGATAAGATTTCTCCACTTTCCAGTTTGAAATCTAATTCTAATACTGCATTATTCTTTTTTATTTTTTTCTTATAATCTTTAAATTCTAGTACCATTGCTACTCCTATATCTATTTAAACATTTTATAATGATTATAACTTTATAATATAAATTCTACGTCTTATATATAATACCATTGCTTCATGCTAATGTCAAAATACATTCATCATATTTATAAAATAAAAAAAAGAAAGTACAAGATTATGTACTCTCTTTTAATTATAACTCTTAATTATTTTTTATCTTTTTGAACTAAAGATAATAATAAACCAATAACTATTCCTACTACTGCAAAGTTAAGCCAAGCAAAATCTCCTTGAATAGGTAATAATTTTACTAAAGCATTGTCGATAGCTGCCACTGATACTCCTAATGTTGAAGTAATTGTAGCATATAAACTATACACTGCTGTAAATGTAACTGTAGTTACATAAACAACTTTTTTTCCACCAAATAAGTTATGTAAGAAACCTAATAGTATTAATACCATAGTCAGTGGGTATAAAAGAACTAACACCGGCACTGCTCCTTTAATTATAGCAGCTAATCCATAGTTACCAACAACAAATGAGAATACTGTTAATGCTACAGCATATGTTTTATAACTTATTTTACTATATAATCTTTCAAAGAAAGTAGCACATGCAGTTACTAACCCAACACTTGTTGTTAAACAAGCTAAGAACACAATTACAAATAGTAAGATTTTACCTACACTACCAAAATAATATGTAGTTGCACCTGTTAATACTCCAGCGCCTGTTTTTTGTAATCCTAAAACAGCAACTGATGTCATTCCAATATTAGAAATAAATACATATACTAATGCTAATAATACAGCAGCAATTAATGCAGCTTTTGTAGTATTTTTAAAAATCTCACCTTTAGTTTTTGCACCATATAATTTAACAGCATTTATTACAATGATACCAAATACTAGCGATGCTAATGCATCCATAGTATTATATCCTTCCATTAGACCACTATTAAATGCTAATGCACTTGTAGCGTATGTTTCAGTTGGTACTTGCGCACTTCCCATTGGGTTTACTAAAGAAGCAATAATTAATACTACCATTGAAAATAGTAATACTGGTGTTATTACTGTCCCAATTCTATCTACTAATTTATTTGGACTTATTGATAACCACAATGTTAATCCCATAAAAATTGCTAAAAATACAGCTTGCGCAATAGTTTGACTACTTTCAGGGAAATAACTAGATAAACCTAATTCATATGTAGTAGTACCCGTTCTAGGAATCGCAAAGAAAGGTCCAATTGTTAAATAAAGTAACGTTGTAAATGTTACACCAAAAACTTTTCCTGCTCTACTAGATAATTCTAATAAGTCTACAGCTCCTGAATAACCCATAACCAACACACCTAATAGCGGAAGTCCAACTCCCATAATAATAAAGCCAGTCATTGCTACTGATAAATTACTACCAGCATTTTGACCTAAGAATGCAGGGAAAATTAAATTACCAGCACCAAAGAATAAAGCAAATAGCATAAGTCCAATTGAAATATAAGAATTTTTCTTTAAGAATTTTAACATTACATCTCCTCCTAATTTAATATAATTCTTTTAATATTTATCTACAATAATATATTTAGAAGGATTTGTCAATAGAATTTCGAAAAAAAATACGAATTTTTTCAAGAAATTTCGTATAATTTTCTGATAATTCAATCTCATTTATTTTAAATGGAAACCTTTTATCTGTTATATCACCAATATTCTCTCTAATTTTAAAAACGCTTTCTTTATGGACTAATTCTCATTCAAAATAAAAATAAAAAAGCCAGAAAAAACTAATATTTTCTGACTCATTTTATTTTTATTTTTTAAGTTCTTCTTTATAATCACAATTATTACAATAAACACCTTTTTTATTTTCAAAAAGAATACTATTGCATTTTGGACATTTTCTGTTTATTGGTTTATCCCATGAAACAAAATCACATTTAGGAAATCCTTCACAACCATAAAATACTTTACCTTTTTTAGATTTTTTCTCTAAAACATCATGATTATGGCATTTTGGACAAGTTACTCCAACTTTTTTCTGTATAGTATTAGTGTATCTACAGTCTGGGAAATTTGAACACGCAATAAACTTACCAAATTTTCCTAATTTGTAAACTAATGCAGATCCACATTCAGGGCAATCGTCTCCTGTTAACTCTTGTTTAATTTCAACTTTTTCCATTTCAGACTCGGCTTTTTGGACATCTTTTTTAAAGTTTGAATAAAAATCAAAAATTGTTTTTTCCCACTCTGCCTTACCTTCTGCTATATCATCAAGTTGATTTTCTAGATTAGCTGTGAATTTTGTATTTATTACATCAGGAAAATATTCTTCTGTTATCTTACTAACTAATGTGCCTAATTCTGTAGGCGTAAAAACTTTATTTTGAAGTTTAGCGTAATATCTCTTCTGAAGCGTATCAACTATTGTAGCATAAGTTGACGGTCGTCCTATTCCTAATTCTTCTAATTCAGCAATTAATTTTGCTTCAGAATACCTAGCAGGCGGTTGCGTAAAGTGTTGCTCTTCTTCAATACTTTTCACTTTTGCATCTTCTCCTACTTCAAACTCTGGAACAGATTTTACCTTTTCTTTTTCTTTCAATATAGCTAAAAAACCATTAAATAAAAGTTTAGATTCTGAGCCCCTATAAACAACCTTATTATTTTCAAAAGTAGTTGAAATAGTTTCATATACAGCTGGACTCATTCTACTAGCTACAAATCTCTCCCAAATAAGTTTATAAAGCTTGTATTGATCGTTTGATAAATACTCTTTTATACTATCTGGTGTAAATTCAACATTTGTAGGGCGAATCCCTTCATGTGCATCTTGAATATTTTTATTTGATTTTTTAGATTTAGTTGAAGTCGCTAAATAATCATTCCCAAAATTTTTGGTAATATATTCTTTAGCCATATTCATCGCTTCATCCGATACTCTAGTTGAGTCAGTTCTCATATATGTTATAAGTCCTGTAACTCCCCCTAGCTTTTTCAAATTAATTCCTTCATATAATTCTTGAGCAACACTCATAGTTTTACGAGTTTTAAAGTTAATTTTTCTCGAAGCATCTTGTTGCATAGTTGATGTTATATAGACATTAGGTGCATTTCTATTTTTCTTAGACTTTACTACATCAATTACTTTAAATGTATCACCTTTGATTGCTTTTTTTATCTTGTCAACATCTTTTTTACTTTCTAGTTTAATTTTTTCACCTTTATATGAATAAAAGTTTGCAGTCAATACTTTTCTATTTTTAATAAAGCCAATCGGTAAAGTCCAATATTCTTGAGGTACAAAGTTTTGTATCTCTTCTTCTCTATCAACAATTAATTTTAAAGCTGCATTTTGAACACGACCTGCTGATAATTTTGGTTTTACCTTTTTCCACAAAACAGGTGAAATATTGTATCCAACTAAACGGTCCAATATTCTTCTTGCTTGTTGAGATTGAACTAAATCAGTGTTTATCTTTCTTGGATGTTTAATTGCATCTTTTACCGCGTCTTTTGTAATCTCATTGAAGACTATGCGATTATCTTCTTCATTATTTAAACCTAAAATATGTGCAATATGCCAAGCTATTGCTTCTCCTTCTCTATCAGGGTCGGAAGCAAGAAAAACTTTCTTTCCTTTTGCTTCTTTTTTTAAATTTTTTATAACATCCCCTTTACCACGAATAGAAATATAATCTACTCCTATACTACCACTATCTTGTACTTCTACTCCCATTCTGCTTTTTGGAAGGTCTCTTACATGACCTTTTGAAGATATTACCTTATATTTTTTCCCTAAATATTTTTCAATTGTTTTTGCCTTTGAAGGAGATTCGACTATTACTAAATTTTCTGCCATTTGTATCTCTCCATTATATCTTTTTAATTAGTAGTATCTTAAAACATTTTTTCTAACTTGTCAACTTATTAAAGAAATTATTAATCTATTTTAGTTAGAATTAAAGGTTCTTGATTTTCTCGAACAACAATAGTATGTTCATATTGAGCAATATAAGAACCATCCTTTGCTACTAATTCCCAATCATCTCTATCTGTATTTGTAACTATTTTAGCTTTAGTTGATACAAATGGTTCAACAGCTAAGCACATACCATCTTTTAATATTAAATTATCCCATGGATCAAAATAATTAAATACATGTTGTGGTTCTTGGTGTAAAGAAGTTCCAATTCCATGACCTGTTAGATTTTCAATAACTTCTAATTTATGTTCTTTTATTTTCTTATGAATATTTTTACCAATCTGATTTATTTTTCTACCCGCTACTGCATGTTTAATTCCTTCATAAAAAGCTTCTTCAGCTACTTCACATACTTTTTCTTTCATACTATCATCTACTTTACCTACTACAAACGAAACTCCAGTATCTGCATAATAGCCATCTTTGCAACCTGAAACATCAATATTAATTAAGTCTCCATCTTTTAATATTTTTGTACTTGATGGAATTCCATGAGCCGCTTGATAGTTTAATGATATACAAGTATATCCTGGAAAATCATATTCAGTAATCGGAGCTGATTTGGCACCATACTTTTCAAATAGTTCCTTGGCAATATTATCTAACTCTTTTGTTGACACCCCAGGTACAGCTTTCTTTTTCATTTCATCTCTAATAGTTGCACAAATGAAACCTATTTCTTTCATTTTTTCTAATTGTTCTTCGGTTTTTATAATCATTTTCTTCTCCTATTTCAATTTAATCTATTAATTTTGATAAATCTTCTATTGTATATGTTGGTTGAATATTTTTTTCTTTTAACTGTTCTAACGTAGTAACACCTGTTTGAACATGAATTGTATCTATATTACTATTTATACCTGACATTATATCAGTATCATAATTATCTCCAACCATAACTATATCATTTTTATTATAATTAAACAAACTCATAGCACTTTCCATAATTATACTATTTGGCTTTCCTATTACTGTTGCAACAGTACTTGTTGCATGTTCTAAGTATTTTATCTGACCACCATTACTTGGTATAAAACCTTCTGAAGTAGGAAGTAAAGTATCTGGATTTGTTCCTATTAATTCTGCACCATTTAGTACAGCTCTTGTAGCTTTAGTCAGTTTTTTGTAAGTTAGTTCTCTATCTAACCCTATAATAACTGCTTCTACACTTTCTATATCTTCAGGTTGATTAAAAGAACTTAACGTTTCTCTTAAACCTTTTTCTCCTATTATAAATATATCATTATATTCTTTTTTTATTATATATGCTTTAGTAGCTTCACTTGATGTGTAAACATGTTCTTCTGATGTTCTAATTCCTAAACTATCTAATTTTTTCACAACATCTTTAGCCTCTTTAGTAGAATTATTAGTTAAGAATAAATAATCTATCTTATTTGTATTCAGATAATCTACAAATTCCTTAGCATACTTTATACCTATTTCGCCATTATAGATAGTTCCATCTAAATCTATTAGGTATAATTTATATTTCTTTATATTCATTATTTTTCTCCATTTAAGAATTGTCTTTATTACCCTATTTTACACCTTTTACAAAAAAAATAAAAGCATTATTTAGGAATTCCCACAATAATGCTTATATATATTCATTGAAAATTTTATCTAAAAATACTAGCCAATTATTCATATCAGAGAATAATTTCTTCTCGTGGAACCAAACAATCATAATTACAGATTGTAATGTAATGTACCACTTAAGTCTATTTCTATACTTTAGAGTAGGTTCTTGTCCGTAAATATCTAACCATGTTCCCCACATACTTTGCGGAACATATCTGTAAAGTATAAACGAAATGTCGATAGCAGGATCACCTAAAATAGCATGTTCCCAATCTACTAAAAATAATCTATCCTTATCTGATAATAACCAATTATCTTTATGCAAGTCAGTATGACATGGAGTATACTCAATATTATCATCCGGTATATTATTTTCTAAATAATTTATAGCATGAACTATATTTTTATTTTTTCTTAATTCATCATTTATAAGTGATTTTAAATTTGCTAATGACCTATGTGCAGTTTCTTCTTGATAACCTTGGGCCTGCATTATTCTCTTTAGTTTTGTTGATCCATGAACTTTCTTTAAAATCTGAGGTATACGAGGATCAATCATATCTTTTGTATCTAAAGTTCTACCATTTTCGAAATCTTGAGCAATAAGAACATCTCCGTTACTCATTCTTCTAGTCCATCTAAGAGTTGGTACAATACCTTCAGCAGAAAGTGTTGCAATCATTGGAGTAGTATTCTTCTTTATAAAATATCGATGGTTGTCTCTAGAACAAAAATAATCTTCTTCATAATTATCATCTAATGTCCAACCCATCTGATAATATTCCTTAGACATATTAATACTTCTCCTTTCTTCATAAACTCTTTTACTAAACTATAATGCACTATATATTTTACAATTTTTATTAATTTTTTTCAAGATGATTTTTTTATTGATAATTAAAATTCTCAAAGATATTTTAATTATTTCGTCTTTTTTTAAATACAAATATCTTTGAGAATCTTTTTTCACTTGTCTATATTTATTTTCTTTATTCTATTAAATAAATATTTTTATAAAATTTTATTCACAGCAAAGCTTATAGATACCTTCAGCGTAAATAGCTGTAGCTAATAGTAAATCTTCGATTTCTAAAAATTCATTAGCTTGGTGCATTGTATCTTGTTTTCCAGGGAATAATAGTCCAAAAGCAACACCTTTTTTAAGACAACGTGCATATGTTCCTCCACCTAATACAAATGGATCATTTTTAGTATCCCCAGTATGTTTTCTATAAACATCTACTAATGTAGTAACTAGCTCATCATCTTTAGGTACATAATGTGCTTCTTTAGTACTTGTTACAACAATATCCACATTATTTTCTTTTAATGTTTCTAATTTTGTTACTAAGTCAAAATTTTTAGGATGTCTACAGTCAGTTTTAACTACCCCAACTTTTTCTACTGGGTCATATTTTAGAATACCATAATTATATGTTGAAGCTCCCATTTCTTCATCTGAATACTCAATACCAAGTATTTTACCAAATGGATCATTTGCTAATCTAGTAGCTATATATTCAACATAATTTTTACCATTTGTATCTAAATTTAAAGTATTTAAAAATTCTGCTAATTTAGTACCAGCATTTATACCAAATTGAGGTGTTGATCCGTGTGCGGCTTTACCTTTCACTACAAGTTTAATTTCTTCACTACAATTAATTTCCCCTTCTAATTTTTCATCTGAAAGGAATTTTTCGAATTTCTCTTTAATATCTTTCACTTCTCCACTAAGTTTTGCTTCAGCACTAGCTACTACCATGTTCATAACTTGCCCAGCATTAAGCTCAACTAATTTATAATCATAGCTTCCTTCTTCTTCTTTAAAAATAAGATTATGATCAAATGTTACACGTGCTTTTTCTGCATAAACTAATGGGAACATTGCATCTGGAGTAAATCCTAATGCTGGTTGTTCTTCATGTTCAAAATATGATTTAACACATCTAAATCCAGTTTCTTCATCACTACCAATTATAACCCTTACACGTTTATTCCATTTAACTCCTAATTTATCAAGAAGTTTAACAGCATAATATGCAGCCATTGTTGGTCCTTTATCATCTAATGAACCTCGTGCATATATTTTACCATCTCTTACTTCTGGTTTAAATGGATGACTAATCCAGTCAGCTTCAACAACTGGTACTACATCAACATGTCCAAGAATACCAAATAATTCTTCTCCTTCTCCCACTTCAATATGACCTGCTTTGTTTTCAACTATTTTCGTTTTATAACCATCACGCTCTCCAAATGATAGCATTAAATCCAAAGCTTTTCTAGGTCCACTACCAAATGGCGTTTCCTCTGTTATATCAGTCCCTAAGACAGAATTTACACTTAGTAAGTCAAATAAGTCTTTTAATAGGTCCTCTTTATGATTTTGAACTTCTTCTTTAAAATTGATATTCATAATATATCCCTCCATTATTTTTTTAAATTTTTTAGTTCCGTATCTGTTAAATATCTATATTCCCCTAATTTTAACTTTTCATCTAAAACTAAGGTTCCTATAGATAATCTCTTTAAATATGTTACATTAACGCCTAAGGCTTTCATCATTCTTTTTACTTGATGAAACTTTCCTTCAGTAATACTTATATATGCACTACTTTTATAGTCACTTACATCAAGTATTTCTAAAGTTGCACATTTAGTTTTGTATCCATCTTCAAGAACAATCCCATCCTTTATAGACTCCATATGCTCATCTTTTAATTTCCCATCAACTTCAACGTAATATTTCTTTATCACATCTTTTTTGGGGGATATTAGCTTATGAGCTAGATCTCCATCATTCGTTAATAACATAAGTCCTTCTGTATCCTTATCTAATCTTCCGACTGGAAAAGGATTAAATAAACGATCTTTTTCGTCTAATATATCAACTACAGTTGTTTCTTTTTTATCTTCAGTTGCCGAAATAATGTTACCAGGTTTGTTCATCATTATATATACATATTTTTGATAAACAAGTTTTTCCCCATTTATAATTACCTCATCACTTACTTCATTAATTTGATAATCTGATTGTTTTACTAAAACATTGTTTACTAAAACACCTTTTTTAATAATTTTCTTTGTCTCTGCTCTACTAAATATAGTAATACTACTAATATATTTATCTAATCTCACTATACTCTTCTCCCACGATTAATTAGTGATCTAATACTAATTTTTCTATTAAATAAATATTCAACAAATTTTAATTTATTTAAAACAAAGAAGTATAATATACCACCAATAATAGCACATATAATTATTATAACCATACTTGAAATTTTTGATTCAATTACGAAATTTCCAATTATAGATTCATATACAGCTGCAACTGCAATAAACATTATGAAGCAAGAACATGCTAGAATAAAGAATTTTTGAATAAATTCTACTATTCTCAGTTTAATTTCAAAGTTTATTACAACTAGGTTTATTAAAATCATTGTTACATAAGTTGCTATAGATGAGAGTATAACACCGTTAGTTTCAAAGTTCATAACCAGAGGTGTTATAGTTACAAATTTAACTATAAGTCCTATTACTATTGTTATTAGATTTATCATTTGTCTATTTATTGCTTGCATTATAATACTTGTTAAACTATAAAAAGAATATAAAATCGCAAGTGGTAAATAAAACCTTAATAAATCAGCATTCAACAAGCTTCTACTATAAAATGCTGAGTACAGTGGATCAGCTAGCACATACATACCTACTAATGCAGGTAAAACTATCATCATCAAAGCAAGAATAACTTTATTTATTTGACTACTAACACTCTTCTTATCTCCTAAAGCATATAATCTTGTAATTGATGGTAAAAATGTACTTGAAAAAGCCGGTGCTATTGCTACAGCAATCATTACAACTTTATTAACTAATTGTAGTGCTGAGAATCTTCCATCAACTATATTAGCTTTACCAATTGCTGTCATTCCATGAATAAAATTATGTTGGTCAATAATATTTAATATTGGGAATAATCCAACTATAAATATAAATGGAATGGATACAGAAAAGAATTCTTTTACTAATTCTTTAGTTGGCTTATAAGTATTAGAAATATCTTGATTTCTATACTCTAATCCATGACTATATTTCTTATAAAAATATAATAAAGTTAATAGAGAAAAAGCAGCACCTACAGCAGCAGCAAAAGTTGCCGTGACGTTCCCTTCAACTACTCCATAGCCAAGAACTTTCATAACTATATAAGTTGCACCTAACATAAATGCAATCCTCATAACTTGTTCTATAAATTGACTAAGTGCAGAAGGAAGCATAATCTCATGCGCCTGGAATAAACCTCTAAATCCAGCTGATACTAGTACTAAAGGTATCCCAAAACTTAAACTTTTTAACACTAGAGCACCATCAGATGGTAAGAATTTTTGTTGTTTACTTATTAATATTTGTTCTGAAATAAAATCAGAACCAAAAAATAGAACACAAAAACCTAGTATCCCCATAATAACAAGTAACCATGAACCTAATTTAACAATTCTTCTACTAACATCATACTGCTCAAGTGCATTATACTTAGCAACTAATTTTGCAATGGCTAGTGGTGTCCCTGCAGCAGATATTTCTAAAATTGTCGCATAATAACTATAACCGTAATTAAAAAGTGCCATCTGCTCCTCTCCACCTATTATTTGATAAAAAGGTATAAGGTAAACAGCACCTAATATCTTAGTTAGCAATAAGCTAATACTCAGTAGTGCAGTTCCTTTAAACAAGGAATCTTTCTTCAATTTTTTCACATCCAAACATTTTATTTAATTGTCATTATCTAAACTATAAATACAATAGTTGATAACAAAATACTAAAGCAACGACTAAACTATATGCCGCTACTAATCTCAGAACTTTATCCATTCTTCGTTTCTTTATTTTATTAGTAGCCACGAGAACTATATATGAGCCTAATAATAAAACAAAAGAAAGTATAAAAACCAAAATAGAGAATAATATTGCCATTATACATATCCTTTCTTCAATATTATATACTATATATTTTAGCACGATTTTACATTTTTTCAAACCCATTTATTTAAATAATTGATAATACTTTCATTTAATTATGTTAGATTATCTAACATTCACTTTATTTTGAATATTATTTATGTTAATATATACATGTAAATGTGAGTTTATAAGTATAAAATTCACTAATTTTTCTAAAGAGAGGTGGTCATATGGGATTTAAGGAATTTCAAAAAAATCTTCCGGTTTTTTCAATAGGTGTAGTTACAAAAATTACACAACTTAGCGCTAGACAGATTAGATATTACGAAGAAAAAAAACTCTTTACTCCCAAACGTACCGAAGGTAATACAAGGCTTTTTTCTCTAAATGATATTGACAGTTTGTTAACTATAAAAGAATTGTTAACTAAAGGCTTCAACATAAAAGCTATAGATGAAATAATAAATGGTAAAGCAGTATCTGAAGAGACAACACAAATTAGACAAATAATTCACAATGATATTTTTGCTGGTCCTAATGGATTGCCTCGAGAACGCTCTATTGGACGTGGTGATTTATCACGATTTTATAATAATAAGAAAAAACAATTTTAATGTGAAATTTTTATACATAATTAAGGAGATATAATGGCTAAAAAAATTACTAAAAAAGAAATTTTAAAAATAATTGAAGAAGAGAATGTTAAATATATTAGATTACAATTTACCGATATAACCGGTACAATAAAAAATGTTGAAGTACCGGTTAGTCAAATAGAAAAAGTACTAGATAATAAAATGATGTTCGATGGTTCATCTATCGAAGGATTTGTTCGTATTGAAGAAAGTGATATGTACTTATACCCAGATTTAAATACTTTTTTAGTATTCTCATGGGATAGTGAATATGGAAAAGTAGCAAGATTTATTTGTGATGTATACACAGTCGAAGGTAAACCTTTTGCAGGTGATCCTCGTGGTAATTTAAAAAGAATTTTAGCAAAAATGAATAACCTTGGATTCGACACACTTAATCTTGGACCAGAACCAGAATTTTTCTTATTTAGACTTAAAGAAAATGGAGAGCCAAGTTTAGACTTAAACGATAATGGAGGCTACTTTGATCTTGCCCCAGTAGATTTAGGTGAAAACGTTCGTAGAGACATTGTTCTTGAACTAGAGCGTCTTGGTTTTGATATTGAAGCAAGCCACCATGAGGTAGCTCCTGGACAACACGAAATTGACTTTAAATATGATGATGTTATAACAGCTTGTGATAATATTCAAACATTTAAATTGATTGTTAAAACAATTGCTAGAAAACACGGATTACATGCAACATTTATGCCTAAGCCTATGTTTGGTATCAACGGTTCAGGAATGCACTGTAATGTTTCTTTATTCAGCAAAGGAGAAAATAGCTTCTACGACCCTAATACTGAAAATGGTTTATCAGAAGTAGCATCTCAGTTTGTAGCTGGAATTTTAAAACATGCTCGTAGCTTTACAGCTGTTTGTAATCCTACAGTAAACTCTTATAAACGTTTAGTTCCCGGATATGAAGCACCTTGCTATGTAGCTTGGTCAACTTCAAATCGTTCACCTCTTGTTCGTATACCTGCTCCACGAGGAAACTCAACACGTGTCGAGATTAGATCTGTAGATCCAGCTGCAAATCCTTACTTAGCTATGTCTACTATCCTTGCTGCAGGTTTAAATGGTATTGAAAATAAACTTACTCCACCAGATGAAGTAAGCAGCAATATTTATATTATGACTCGTGAGGAAAGATTAGCTAATGGAATCGATGAACTGCCATCAACACTTTACACAGCATTAAAAGAATTATCAACTTCTCCTATTATGAAGGATGCTTTAGGACCTCATATTTTCTATAATTTTATTGAAGCAAAATCAATTGAGTGGGATTCATTTAGAACCCAAGTAACAGATTGGGAAGTTGAACATTATTTAAAAAATTATTAATATATTAAAAGAGGGATACGTTCCCTCTTTTTTCATATATTACAAAAAAAGATTACTAAATTAATAGTAATCTTTTTTCTTAAATTAAAATTTTGATAGTAATTCTACTAGCACTTCTTTTGGTTGGTAACCTGTTTTCTCTTCAAGTACTTCCCCATTTTTCATAATTAATAATGTTGGAATTGACATTACTCCAAACTCACCAGCAGCTTCTTGATTTTCATCTACATTAATTTTATAAAATTCAATATTTGTTAACTCATTAGAAACTTCTTCTAATACTGGTGCTAACATTTTACATGGTCCACACCAAGGAGCCCAAAAGTCAAATACTTTTACACTATCAGTTTTTGATAATTCAAAAAATTCTTTATCTGTGATTTCTTTCATTGTTTCCTATCTCCTTATATTTTATTAATTTCTATATTAAACTATTACAACTAATTATTCAAATATTTTGTCTTAAATACTACATCATAGGCATTTGTGGTGCACTATTATCTTCTTTTGTAATATCTGCAACAACAGCTTCTGTAGATAAGAATAAACTTGATACACTTGCTGCATTTTGTAGTGCTGAGCGAGTTACTTTAGTAGGGTCTACTATTCCTTCTTTAATCATATCAACCCACTCTTCTGTTGCAGCATTAAATCCAAAACCTATTTCAACTTCTTTTAATTTAGCAACTATTACACTACTTTCTAATCCTGCATTTTCAGCAATTTGGCGAACAGGAGCCTCTAATGCTTTTTTAATGATATTTATTCCTGTTTGCTCATCCCCTGTAGCTTCTAGTTTATCTACTTCTGAGATTACTTGTACTAGTGCAGTACCTCCACCAGGAACAATACCTTCTTCTACTGCGGCTCTAGTTGAATTTAAAGCATCCTCTATACGTAGTTTTCTTTCTTTCAACTCTGTTTCTGTAGCTGCTCCAATTTTTATTACTGCAACTCCTCCTGAAAGCTTCGCAAGTCTTTCTTGAAGTTTTTCTCTATCAAATTCTGAGTTTGAATCAGCAAAAAGAGCCTTAATTTGTTGTGTACGTGCTTCAATTTTTTCTCTATCACCTTTTCCACCAACAATAACAGTATTATCTTTAGTAACATTTATTCTTGCTGCATTACCAAGCATAGTAATATTAGCATCTTTTAAATCTAAGCCTAAATCCTCTGTAATTAGCGTTGCACCTGTTAATATTGCTATATCCTCTAGAATTGCTTTTCTTCTTTCACCAAAGCCAGGAGCTTTAACAGCAACAACATTAAATGTTCCTCGTAGTTTATTTACAACTAATGTTGATACCGCATCTTGTTCAACATCATCCGCTATAATAAGCAAAGGTTTTGCTGCAGCTACTACTTCTTCCAATACTGGTAATATTTCTTGTACTGCATTAATTTTTTTATCTGTTACAAGAACATAAGGATTATCTAAATCAGCTATCATTTTTTCAGTATCACTTACCATATATGGTGATAAATACCCTCTATCAAACTGCATTCCTTCAACAACTTCTAGAGTTGTTTCTAATCCTTGAGACTCTTCAATAGTTATTACTCCGTCATTACCTACTTTATCCATTGCTTCAGAAATAAATCTACCTACCTCTTCATCAGCTGCAGATATAGCTCCAACTTGAGCAATCTTATCTTTAGAGTCTACTGTAATACTTATTTCATGCAACTTATCAACTGCAACTTTTACAGCTTTCTCCATACCTTTTCTAATACCTATAGGATTAGCACCACTCGTAACATTTTTTAACCCTTCTGTAATCATTGCTTGAGCTAAAATAGTAGCAGTCGTAGTTCCATCTCCTGCTATTTCATTTGTTTTATTAGCAACTTCAGCAACTAATTTTGCTCCCATATTTTCATAAGGATCTTCTAGTTCAATCTCTTTCGCAATAGAAACTCCATCATTAGTAATTAATGGAGAACCAAATTTTCTATCTAATACAACATTTCTTCCTTTAGGCCCTAAAGTAATTTTTACTGCATTAGCAAGTTTATCTACACCTCGTTTCATCGATTGACGAGCGTCTTCTGAAAATTTTAATTCTTTTACCATACTTCCTCCTATTCTTCTATTAATGCAAGAACATCTTCTTCATTTACTAAATAAAATACTTCATTTTTGAAATTAACTTTTTTATATTCATCAGAAAATACTACTTTACTTCCTTCTGATAATTCACCTTCATTATCTTTTGATAATAAGCAACTTTCTCCTAAAGCTACAACAATTCCAATATTAGAAGTCTCTTCTTTTGATGCTAGTACAATACCACTAGCTGTTGATTTTTCTTCTTCAACTTTTTTTAATAAAATATTATCAAATAATGGTTTAATCATATATTCACCTCATCAAATTATTACATGTCTATTTATTATATTAAAGCAAAAGTCAAAAAAAATCAAACTTTACATTTTAATATTATTTTATTAATGTCTACAGTGGATTGAAATCAAAATATTACAATGTTATCCCTATATTTAAATGTATATATTATTGTTAAAAGAACATAATATTAGTGCGTTTCAATCGACAATCACAAGCAAATTATTTTTATATCGATTTATATCATGTTAAAATTTTATTTGTATAAAAAGTAATTATACGGAAATTAATTCAAAATAAATAGGAGGAAATCGTATGAAATACGTAGTTGTTGGAACTTCTCACTTCGGTTATGAAGCAGTTCAAACTATTTTAAAAAATGAGCCTAATGCTGAAATTCATTTATATGAAAGAGGTGCTGGGGCTTCATTTATGGGATGAGGTAGTCAATCATATTTAGATGGGACATCTAAAGCATTATCTGAACTACACTTTGCCAATGAAGAATCTTACCGATCTCAAGGAATTAACATCCACTGTAATAGTGATGTTATTAAATTAAATACAGAAGAAAAATATGTTGTAGTAAAAACACCTGCTGGTGAAGAAAAACAAACATATGATAAATTATTATTAAGTCCTGGAGGAGTTGCTGTAAAACCTCCATTTGAAGGAATTGAACTAGAAAATATTCACACTTTCCGTGGACCAGAAGATACACAAGCTGTTTACGATTGTATGCAAAACAGTAAAAAAGCAGTAGTCGTTGGTGGTGGTTATATTGGTCTTGA
Organism: uncultured Gemella sp.; assembly: GCA_963532255.1. Taxonomy (GTDB): domain Bacteria; phylum Bacillota; class Bacilli; order Staphylococcales; family Gemellaceae; genus Gemella. Next base: position 32,858 of record CAUSKO010000001.1, read on the forward strand.
AGTTGCTGAATCATATGCAAAACAGGGAATCGATGTAACAATCGTTGACTTCGCTCCAAGAATTTTAAACACTTATTTAGACCAAGAACTTACAGATATTTTAACTGAAGAAGGTGCTAAACATAACCTTAAAGTTCGTGGCGGAGAAAAAGTTCTTTCATTCAAAGGTGAAAATGGAAAAGTAACTTCAGTCGTAACTGATAAAGGTGAATACGAAGCTGATACTGTTATTGTTTCTGTTGGTGTTCGCCCAGACGCTTCTTGGTTAAGTGAAGAATTAGAGATGACTGAGCGTGGTTTTGTTGTAACTAACGAATACTTAGAAACGTCAGCTAAAGATGTTTATGCTGGAGGAGATTCTACAATTCTTCCTTATGCACCTACTCGTGGAGAGTTACCAATTGCATTGGCAACATTAGCACGTCGTCAAGGTGTAGTTGCTGCTTTAAATGCAATGGGACAAAAAACTAAAATGCCTGCAGTAAATGGAACTTCTGCATTATCATTCTTTGATTACAAATTCGTAAGTACTGGATTATCACAAAATGGTATTGGGCTTTATGATGGTAAAGTTGCTTCTAAATATGTAGAAGAACGTATTTACCCTGATTTTATGAGAAAAGAAAATAATCTTGTTCATATGAAAATTTACTTTGATGAAGATACTCACAGAATACTAGGTGCACAGTTTATGTCTAAACATGATGTTTCTAATGCTATTGCTGCTTTATCAATAGCAATTTCATCTGAATGGACTTTAGAACAATTAGCACTTGCCGATATCTTCTTCCAACCAGAATTTGACCGTCCATGGCACTTTATTAACGTACTTGCTATGGCTGCTTTAGACTATAAACTTGGTGGAGCAGATAAATTACTATTCTAATAAAAATGAAAAGATGTTCGCAGAAAAATTTCTGCGAACATCTTTTACTCTGAAATTACTTGATCAAGATTAGATACTATTCTTGCTCTGCCCTGAACTTTAAAATTTACAATATTATCAAAAATATTTAGAATAATGACTTCACCTTTATTTAATATTTCAAGTACTTCTTCATTATTAGTTTTTTTTGTAATAACTTTTACATTATCAACCTCTGCCCTAATAATAATATAACTAATCTCTTTCATAATTCCCTCCACATTATTTTCAAATTATAATTTAATTTTATATTGAATATCTTTAACCAACTCTGAATCTTCTAAGAAAATACCAGTTTTCTTACTAGTAACAGTTTTTGAACCAATTTTTTTAATTCCACGCATAGCCATACACATATGTTCTGCTTCTATTATTACATAAACACCTTTAGGCTGTAGTTGCTCTTCAATGGCGTTTACTAACATTAATGTCATATCTTCTTGAATTTGTAGCCTTCTGCTAGCACTTTCAACTAAGCGCGCAAGCTTACTAAGCCCTGTTATTTTTTTATTATTTGGAACATAAGCAATGTGACAAACTCCATAAAACGGAAGCATATGATGTTCACATAAAGAATAAAACTGAATATCCTTTACTAAAATAGGTTCGTCGTTATCTGACTCAAAAAATGTATTAATTTCTTCTTTTGGATCAACATTAGTTTTAGATAATAGCTCTTCATACATATTTACACATCTTTTAGGTGTATCTAGCAATCCAGCTCTTGAAGTATCTTCTCCAATATTTTCTAATAAAGTTTTAATTAGTTGTTGTGATTGTTCTTTATTTTTCAAAATTAACCTCCATCTTTAAAAAAAAGAAGTTACTTAATAAGTAACTCCTCTTCTGAATTAAATTTAATTATTTAACTGCGTCTTTAAGAGCTTTACCAGCTTTGAATGCAGGTACTTTGCTTGCAGCGATTTCAATAACTTCGTTAGTTTGAGGGTTGCGTCCTTTACGAGCAGCTCTTTCTCTTACTTCAAAGTTACCAAATCCGATAATTTGGATTTTTTCACCTTTAGCTAAAGTTTCTTCAACTGTTTCTACGAATGCTTCGATAGCTGCAGTTGCTTGTTTTTTTTGTAGTCCTGATTTCTCAGCAACTTTTGAAATTAATTCTGATTTATTCATTAATTCTTTACCTCCATAATTGAGTAACGGTTTCCCGTTTCACTTATTAAATATTACCATATAAACACTGAATAATCAAGCTTTTACTAAAGAAAAAACTAAAAAATCAGCATTTTTTTTCAGTTTTTTGATCAAAAACTTATATTTCTTCTTAATTATATATAAATATTATCCCTGTATATACTCTTACTCGAATTTATTTAGCTCTTCCGCTGCCATTTTTGCCATTAAATTATTAGCACATTCTTTTATATCTAACCCTTCATATAAAACTTTATATATATTTTCAGTTATTGGCATATAGACATCATATTTTTTCGATAAGAAATAACATACTTTTGTTGTTCTTACCCCTTCTGCTACCATGTCTAATTTTTCTATTGCTTCTTCTAATGAATAACCTTGACCTATTAAATAACCACAGTTATAGTTTCTAGAGTGTTTAGATGTACATGTTACAACTAAATCCCCAATTCCACCTAAACCTAAGAAGGTCATTTCATCTGCACCTAATTTTTTACCTAAACGTGTAATTTCGATTAAACCACGAGTAAGTAACGCAGCTTTAGCATTATCACCATATTTCATGCCGTCTATTACTCCACAACCTAAAGCTATAATGTTTTTTAGGGCTCCTCCTACTTCTACTCCAACTATATCTTTATTTACATATATTCTGAAATATTTATTATGGAAAATGTCTTGTGCAACTTTAGTTAATTCATTATTCTCTGATGCTATAGCTACGACCGTAGGATTTCTTAATACTAATTCTTCAGCATGAGACGGCCCACTAAGAACTCCGACACCTTTAAGCTTTTTTGGCTCTATTTCGTCTTGAATTACTTCTGACATTCGTTTATTAGTATCCATCTCTAATCCCTTAGAAACATGAATAATATATTTCGGTTTATCTAAATATTGATTAATTTTATTTGCGGTCTCTCTCATTACTTTCGTAGGAACTGCTATTACGATAACATCTGCAAATTTGACCGCTTCTTCAAGATCACTAGTAGCTTTTACCTCATTAGGAAGTACTATATTTTTTAAATACCTACTATTTGTGTGATTATTATTAATCTCATCCCTTACTAACTCACTTCTAGCATAAATTAACAATTCATGTTTATTATCTACTATTGCTTGTGATAGAGCTGTCCCCCAGCTTCCAGCACCTATTACTGACACCTTCATGTCTTCACCCTCTTTTTTCTTATTATTATGTATATTATATCAAATATTTTGATATAATCCAAAATAATAGCTATTATTTTATGACACTTATATAGAATTTTAAAAATATTAAAAAAGCCTTAAGTAAAATTACTTAAGGCTCTTTATTTTATTTACGTTTTTTCTTATTTGAAACAAGTGTTACTTTATTTGGATCAAACGCTTGTTTTTTCTCTTTTTCAGGTTTATACGGTGGATAAATTTTATATCCTAGGTAAGTTTGGAATATTAAGAATAATCCCCCAACAATATAATAAACGGCCACGGCACCAGCTACCCAGAATGAGAATACTGCGATCATTACAGGACTTAACCATTGCATCATTTGCATTTGTCCTTGCATCGCTTCTTGACCAGGTTGTACTAAAGGTGGGTTTATAGACATTGTTAATTTTGTTTGAATCGCATAAACTATAAACGCTATTATAGGTAATACATATGATCTTGTTCCTAAACTAAATATTCCTAAGAATGTTGAATCAATGATTCCTGCTGAATATAGTGGATTTGTTAATGTGAAGAATAAACCTGTTAAGAATGGCATTTGAATAAGTAGTGGTAGACATCCTCCTACGCTAATAGGGTTAGCATCATATTTTTTCATAATTGCCATTTGTTCTCTTTGAAGCTCCATAAGTTCAGCACGAGCTTGTGTTTTCTCTTCATTAGAGATTGCTCTAGCTTCTTTTTCACGAGCAGCTTTTTGTTTCTCTTGAACAACTTCTAACTCAGGACGAGCTAATACTTGTCCACGACGAGCTTTATTTTGTGTTTTATAGTTGTTTAACATGAATGGTAAAATTATAATACGAACTATTAGTGTAATAATTACAATTGACCATCCCCAACTACCAACATATTCATGTATTTTACTTAAAAACATATCCATAGGTTTTACAAATGTTTCATAAAATGTACCATCTCTATCTTGTGCTGAACACCCTGATAAGAAGAATACACCTGCAAAACCTAGCATAAGTGCAGATAATTTTTTCAATTTCGGACTCCTTAATAATTTATTTTTTAAAAATTAAAAATAAGGTAAATCATTTACCTTAACTAATTCTAATTACCTAGTAAATTATATCAAATTAAAAAGAGGTAGTCAATAAAAGTTTTGCTACCTCTTCGAAATATTACTAATTTTTACTATTTTTATCTTTTGGAAGGAATGCATTTAATAATACACCACTTATAGCAGCAAGTGCCATTGCTGGAAGTTCAAAGTTAATACTTTCAAATTTTAACATTGCTCCACCAACACCTAGTACAATAATAACTGATGAAATAACTAAGTTTCTATTTATACTTAAATCTACTTTTTCATCAACTAACATTCTTAAACCACTAGATGCTATAATACCAAATAATAATATTGAAACTCCACCCATTACCGGTGATGGTATTGTAGAGATTAATGCAGAGAATTTACCAACAAAACTTAAAATAAGTGCAAATACGGCAGCTCCTCCTAATACAAATACAGAGAATATTCGTGTGATTGCTAATACTCCTATGTTCTCACCATAAGTAGTACTTGGTGGTCCTCCTAATAATGATGCAAACATCATTGCTGTACCATCAGCTAAAATTGAACGATGTAATCCAGGATCTTTTAAGAAGTTACGTCCAACTACTTCTGAAAGAACCATTTGATGTCCGATATGTTCATTTATTGTAACTATAGCTATAGGTACCATTGCAAGTGCTGCAATATTCCACTCAGGTGTATAAGTTACGAATGGAACTGTAAACTTAGGTAAACTAAACCACGGTGCATCAATAACTGGTTGAAAATCAACTAAACCTGCAATTACTGCTACTATATACCCAAATACTATTCCTAGTAATACCGGTATTTGTTTTGCAAATCCTTTTAATGCAACACAGCAGAAAATTGTAGCTGCTAATGTTATTAATGCTACTGTAAAGTATGTTAAATCATATACCTTAGCATCTCCAACTTTTTTGTTCATAGCCATATCTATAGCTGTTGGTGCTATTCCAAGTCCAATAACTATAATAATTGGTCCTACTACAACTGGAGGTAAAAGTTTTAATAACCAATTTACTCCAAATTTATAAATAAACATTGCTACAACCCCGTATACTAAGCTGGCTAAAAATGCACCAAGCATAGCTGTTTCAACACTATGAGTAGTAGATAATACAATAATAGGATTAATAAAAGCAAAAGAAGATCCTAAATAAGCTGGTATCTTACCTCTTGTTATAAATAAATACGTTAAAGTTCCTATTCCTGATGTTGTTAATGCTGTACTAGCTGGTAAACCAGTTAAGATTGGCACTAATACTGTTGCTCCAAACATAGCAAATAAGTGTTGTAAACTTAGTGTTATCCAAAGTGCCAAACTAGGTCTTTCGTGAACATCTAAGACAGGTTTTATTCTTGTTTGTTGTGACATTACTCTTCTCCTTTTTTTATTCAAACTTTCATAATTATACCACAATGAAAACTATATTAAAAGTTATTTTGAAAAATTTTTAAAAATTTTTTCAAAAATAATTCTTTAAACTCTTTATGATAAAAAAAACACAAGGTTACTATCTTAACCTTGCGTTTTTATAATATTATTTAACTACTATTTCAGTTATTACTACATCCTCAAGAGGTCTATCTTGAGCATCAGTATCTACTGCTGCAATTTTATTCAGAACTTCTGAGCCTTCTAATAATTGTCCAAATACTGTGTGACGTTGATCTAGATGAGGTGATCCTCCAACTTCAGCATATTTTTTTACTGCTTCTTCTGGCCATCCACCATTTTCTAGTGCATTAAGTGTTCTAGCATCTAAATGATTGTTTTGAACAATAAAGAACTGACTCCCATTTGTTGCTGGCCCAGCGTTAGCCATACTTAAAGCACCATAAAAATGATAATAATCCATAGAGAATTCATCTTCAAAGTTTTCTCCCCAAATTGATTCTCCACCCATACCTGTTCCAGTTGGGTCTCCACCTTGAATCATAAAGTTATTTATAATACGGTGAAAAATTACTCCATTATAATATCCATTTTTAGCATGAGTTACGAAGTTTTCTACTGTTTTTGGAATAGCTTTTTCAAATAATTTGAATGACATATCTCCATGATTTGTTTTTATCGTTAACTCGATTTCTCCATCAAGAATTTCTTTTGTTAATTGTGGTAACATATATTTTCTCCTTTTAATTTTAAAGTAAGGCTATGCCTTTTAACAATATATTATTTTATGCGTTTTTCTCAATTAATCTTTCATTGATTTCTTTTAAGATATTTTCTTTGAATTCAGTAAAGCTTTCTTCTTTTTGATCATGAGAACCAAATGTTCTAACGTTAACCGCTTTGTTCTCAACCTCTTTATCTCCAATTACTAAAGTATATGGAATTTTTTTATTTGCTGCTTCACGTATTTTGTATCCAAGTTTTTCATCTCTATCATCAATAACTACTTTTACACCAGCTTTTTTAAGCTCTTGCATAATTTCTTTTGAATAATCGTAATGGTAATCATTGTTTACTGGTATAATACGTACTTGGTTAGGTGCTAACCATGTTGGCAAGTCCCCTTTATATTCTTCTAGTAAGAAGGCAACCATTCTTTCCATAGTAGATACAATACCACGGTGAATTACTACTGGACGATGAGCTTTCCCATCTTCTCCAATGTATTCTAATTCAAATCTTTCTGGTAACAAGAAGTCTAATTGAATTGTAGAAAGAGTTTCTTGTTTTCCTATTGCTGTCTCTACTTGAACATCAAGTTTAGGTCCATAGAATGCTGCTTCTCCTTCTGCTTCTACATAATCAAGACCTAATTCATCTGCAGTTTCTTTTAACATTTGTTGAGCATTATTCCACATGTTGTCATCATCAAAATATTTTTCAGTATTTTCTGGATCTCTGTATGATAAACGGTAACTAAAGTTTTTAATACCTAAGTCTTTATATGCTTCTTCAATAAGTCCTACAGTTAGTTTAAATTCATCTTTAAGTTGGTCTGGTCTTACAAAGATATGAGCATCATTAAGAGTCATTCCGCGAACACGCTGTAAGCCACTTACTGCTCCACTAGCTTCATAACGGTGCATCATTCCAAGTTCAGCAATACGAATTGGAAGTTCACGATATGAATGACGTTCATTTTTATAAACCATCATGTGGTGCGGACAGTTCATTGGACGAAGAACCATTGTTTCATGATCCATTTCCATTGGTGGGAACATGTCTTCTTGATAGTGTTCCCAGTGTCCACTAGTAATATATAAATCTTTAGAACCCATAATTGGAGTATATACGTGGTCATATCCTAGTTCTACTTCTTTATCAACTATGTATCTTTCAATAGTACGACGAATTGTTGCACCATTAGGTAACCATAGAGGCAGTCCTGCTCCTACTTTTTGACTTGTTGTAAAAATACCTAATTCTTTACCTAATTTTCTGTGATCACGTTCACGAGCTTCTTGTAATCTAGTTAAGTGTTGTTGTAAATGTTCTTTTGTGAAATATGCTGTTCCATAAATACGTTGTAACATTTTATTATCACTATTACCTCTCCAGTATGCTCCTGCTACTGATAATAATTTGAATTCTTTAATTTTAGAAGTTGAAGCTACATGCCCTCCACGACAAAGGTCAGTAAAATCACCTTGAGTATAAACAGTAATTGTTTCATCTTCTGGTAAATCATTAATTAATTCAACTTTATATGGATCATCAGCAAAAATTTCTAGCGCTTCTGAACGACTTACTTCACGTCCTTCAATAGCAATATTTTCACTAATAATTTTTTTCATTTCTTTTTCGATATTTTTAAAGTCTTCTTCACTAACTTTATATTCTGAATCAAAGTCATAGTAGAATCCACCATCTATAGCTGGCCCTACACCAAAGTGTACATCTTTACCATATAATCTTCTTAATGCTTGTGCAAGTAAGTGTGCTGAAGAGTGACGAAGTACATATAAACTATCTTGATCTTCATCATCTGCTACTATAAGCTTAAGATTACCATCTTTTGTGATAGGTTTATTTACTTCAATATAGTCTTCATCTAATTTAGCAGAAATTACTTTTTTCTTAAGACTCACACTTATACTTTCAGCAATTTCTAACGGTGTTTTATTATCATATTCTCTTACATTTCCATCTGGAAAAACTAATTTAGCCATATTAAGGTCTCCTTCTTTTTAATGTATACTTAGTCTAACTTATTAAAAATAAAAAATCCCTCCTCTAGCAAAAGCTAAAGAAGGGACGAATAATTTCGTGGTACCACCCAAATTCGAAGTAAATTACTTCCTCTTTGTGAATAAAGCTCACTAACTATGTTTATACTATTAGTTAGGTAGTAATATATAACGCTTATAGATATTTTCAGCACCATATCCTCTCTTAGATAAGTTAGATATATATCGTATCCTAAGTATACTTTGTTTTATTTCATTAATGTAATTCTAGCACAAAGACGAATGAATTTCAAGGCTAAATTTATTCGTCTTTATATTTTCTATTTATTTTTTCTCCAATAACTTCTAATTCCAGTTACAGTAAATATTAAAATTAATAACATAAATATATAGTTTTTAAAGCTAAAATACTTAGAAGCTTCCGTTGTTATAACTTCTAATTTTTTATCTATACCATTATTTTTCTTAATTTCCATATTTGTTTTTTCAAATTTACTTAAATCATCATTACTAATCTTTGTATTTTTAACTGCAACATAGTATATATATTTTAAATCGTTTAACGGAGTTATATCATTTACAGAAGTATTAGAAATATCTAAACTTGAAAGATGTTGAACTGTTTTTAAGATACTTATATCTTTTAAAGCTATATTGTCATTAAGCATTAAGCGATAAAGATATCTTTTTCCTTCTAAAGGTGCTATATCTTCTATATTATTTTTATATAAAAGTAGTTCTTCTAGATTTTCTAAATTTTTTAATGGCCCAATATCTCTTATATCATTTCTATCTAAATATAGCGTTCTTAAAGTTTTTATATTTTCTAATGGTTTTAAATCCTTAATTGCATTTTCTTCAGCCACTAAACTTTCTAATTTTTTGGCATTCTGAACAAATGTTATATTATCTAGACCAATTCCAGAAATATTCAAGCTTCTAATGTTATCTAGTTTTAGATTATTAGGTAGATAATCTTTTAAAATACTATTCATTGAAATGTCCAAAGACTCAATATTAAGCTCATTTAAAAAATCAAGATTATTCATTAAATTTTTTCTCAAAACTAATTGTCGTAATTTTTTAAGTTTACCTATACTCTGCGGATTTTTAATTTTATTATTAGTTAAATCTAAATCTTCTATATCTGTCAATTTTTCTAATGGTGTTAAATCTTCAATAAAATTATTAGATAAATTTAAATTTTTCACATTAGTTGCATACTCTAAACCTTTTAGAGAAAAAATATTTTTCCAAGGTAATGATAAGCTAGTAAACTGTTTCATCATTCCTACTGTAATATCTTTCCCCGTATATTGTTTATTAATATGAAACTTATAATATTCTAGTAAAGCCTCTTTCAAGTTTAAGTCATCAAATTGTACTTTTTCACCATTTTCAATTTCCGAATAATTTTTTTCACCAAACGGTACATAAATATCATTTGCAGCTACAGTTGGTGCTGCTGTTAGTCCAATAACAATAGCTACAAGAGTTTTACATATTACTTTTTTCATTTTTTAATCTCCTATATTCTATTATTTTATTTCTTAAAATAATCAATCCATATGCAGCTAATGGTATTAAAAACACAAAATATGGAAATACGTATCTACTTTTTGCTTCCCATATCATATGAAATAATGTTCCACCAATAAAGGCAATAGGTATTATAGTTAAAACTTCTTCTTTTTTTCTGTATATATTTATTGCAAATATAAAAGTGAAGACGTAAACGAAAACTTGAAATACTTTCATTATGAACATTAATACTTGATGAGTTTCATTAAAATAGATTTGTTTTACAAAGAAATCTTTAATTCTTTCTAATTTGGTTTCATTATCAAAATTTCTTTGTGGAGCCGTTACTAATAAACTCTGAAAAGAAGGTTCTATAAATTGATTTTCATATTTTCTCTTGTAAAAATCAAAAGCATATCTTGGATTATTTTTAAATACCGTTATTCTTTGTTTTATAGAATCTTTAGCTATATTAGTTATACGTTCTTCATCAAAATCTTCTTCTGGCATTATATCATAATTAAATCTATTCCACCAACCAGCTTCTCTATCTCCTTCTTGCATCCCCATAGCAATCCATGTTATTTTTGGAACTCCGGGTGCAATTTCTTTTTGACTTGTTGCTTCGTAATAATTATAAATTACACTTTTAAAAGCAGTCATTAAGAAAAGGCAACTAAGTATAAAAGCAAGTATTTTCTTATCTTTTTTTCTAATAAAGTATATTATTGCAGCTCCAAAAATTGCCAACATATGTATCAAATTATTTCCAATAAATAATATAGCTATGTTAATACTTATTGCACTAATAACTAATAAATACCAACTTTTTTCCTTTGTATATTTAATAAAACAATAATATGCCACAAGGGTTAAAAACATTCCTGGCAATATTCCATATACAAATGCTACATAAAAAATTAAAGGATAACATAAAGCACTTAGTATAACCACTAAGTAATTTGTATCTTCATCATCAAATAATATATTAGATATTTTGTATAACATATAAATAATAAAGCTTATCGAAAAACTTTGCATTATATATAATATAAAAGTTGCACGACCAAATAGAGATAATATAATTTGGAAAACAAAAACCGTTGTTATTTGGTGCGAATAAATATATAAATAATTATTTCCCTTTTCAAGACCACTATAATTTTCTCTTATGAAATTATTAGCTTGATCAATTACATTAAATGGATCAAATTGAACATAATCACGACGTAAAATGGCGAATAATATACTTATTATAAAACTATAAATCATAACTATTAAAACTAGTCTTTTTACACTTATAATTTTCTTTAAATATCTCGCTAATATTAAGATAACTATACTAAATATTATTAGAAAAATAATATTTAGTATAGTATTATCGTTTTCATAAAATAGTGTTTCTTGATAATCTTTAGGAAATATAGCTGTTTTTGTTAATACTAAAAGAGTATTTAACCCCATTAATATAAAGAAAATTACAGCAACTACTTTTACAAAAAAGTTAGGTAATTTTTGCATTATTTCCTTAATCATAGATTATTCCTTTTCATTATTTTCTTTATTTAAAAATTTTTCAATAATAAATCTTGGACGTTCTTTTGTCTCTAGATAAATTTTACCTACATATTCTCCAACAATACCAAGCGAAATCATAATCATTCCACCGATAAACCACATAGATATCATCATACTAGACCAACCTGGTCTTGCAAAACCTGCAAAATAGCTGTATAAAGTATAGAAGAATACTAATGTAGCTATAAATATCATAAGCGCACCACCAACAGTAATGAATCTAATTAGTTTTACTGACAATGAAGTAATACCTTCAAAAGCAAAAGCTAACATTTTTGATAAAGGATATTTACTTTCTCCTGCAAATCGCTCTGCTCTTTCGTATGTAACTACATCATTTGGATAACCTATCATAGGTACTATACCACGTAAAAATAAATTAACTTCTTTAAATTCAGCTAATCCATTTAATGCACGTCTACTCATTAATCTGTAGTCAGCATGGTTAAATACTGTATTAGCTCCTAATTTTTCCATTACTCTATAAAATGCCTCAGCTGTAAATCGTTTAAAGAATGTATCTGTAGTACGAGCAGATCTTACTCCATAAACTATATCACACCCTGCCAGATATTTTTTCATCATTTCATCCATTGCGTTAATATCATCCTGTAAATCAGCATCCATAGATATACTAACATCACAATGATCCTTAACTGTCATTAATCCAGCTAATAAAGCATTTTGGTGTCCACGGTTTCTACTTAGATTCACTCCACTAAATAAAGGATTATTTTTATGAAGTTCCTCTATAATTTCCCAAGTTTTATCTTTTGAGCCATCATTTACTAAAACAACTCTACTCTCTGGAGAAATTAAATCTTCTTCTATCATAGAATTCATTTTTACTTCTAATCTTTTTGCAGTTTCATTTAATACCTCTTCTTCATTATAACAAGGTATAACTACATATAACTTTTTCATTGCTAATCTCCTATTTTTATTTTTTACTTATAGCTTTATTTAATCTATTTAATAAAGCTATATTTTCTTTATTTTCTTTTATTGGTAATATATATATTTCTTTTATATTTTCTTCATCAAACTCTCTTAGAATATTATATAAATTTTTACTAGATTGTTCAACACTTTTCTCAGTTTCTGCTAAATATTTTATGGATATATCTAATCCCTTTAGTTTATTTTTGTAACAATTATATGTTATAAAACCAGTTTCTTTACCTTTAGTTTTTAATAAATCAATTAAGTCTTCAAAAGATTGTTTATATAAAATCAACTCCGCTTCTGGTGAATAATGTCTATATTTCATTCCAGGCGCAATTGGTGCTTGATTATCACTAATTATTTCATCGTTATATTTTACACTACCCTCTCCTAAGACTTTCTCTATATCTTCTTTGGTAATTTCTCCCGGTCTAGCTATTACAAGTGGGGTTCTAGTACAATCGATTACTGTACTCTCTAATCCTATATCTGATTGTTCATCTTCTATTATAACATCAATTTTCCCATATAAATCATGATATACATGTTCAAATTTGGTAGGTGATGGTTTCCCACTAGTATTTGCGCTAGGTGCTGCTAAAAGGACTTTTGTTTCTTTTAAAATCTCTCTTGCAGTAGTGTTAGAAGGCATTCTAACAGCCAAAGTTTTTAAGCCTGCACTTACTTTTTTAGAAATACCATTATTTTCAATAGCATTTAATATAAGTGTCATCGGTCCAGGCCAGAAACTATCCATTAATTTGTTCACTCTAATATCACTATAATCAACTATATTTTCAAGTTGACTAATATCATAAAAATGAACTATTAGAGGATTATCACTAGGTCTACCTTTAGCTAAATAAATTTTAGAAATGGCTTCATCACTTTTCGCATCAGCACTTAATCCATAAACAGTTTCTGTTGGAATAGCTACTAGTTTATTATTTTCATAATATTGGAGTAACTTATCATATATTTCTTTTTTATTTTTACTATTAGAAATATTTATTATTTCCGTATTCATAGAATCTCCTTTATATAAACTACATACATTATTTTATGTTAAAACAATAAATACAGTAACTGCTATTATTAATAGATAACTTAGATAATCTAAGCTCTCATATTTTAGTCTCTTATACTTACTTCTTTTAATCGTTGTACTATATCCTCTTACTTCCATTGCAGTAGCAAGTTCATCAGCTCTTTTTAAAGTTGCAATAAATAGAGGTATTAATATAGGTATAAATTTTTTCACCTTCTGCATTAAACTTCCTTCATTAAAATCTGATCCTCTTGAAACCTGTGCATTAATTATTCTATTTGTCTCCTCAATAATAGTTGGAATAAATCTTAAAGCAATAGATAATACTAAAGCAAATATAGATATAGGTAACCCTATTACTTTTAAAAAACCTAGACTTTTCTCTATTGCATGAGTAATTTCACTAGGAGAGGTTGTAGCCATAAATACAACCATTATCATTACAACAAGAATAAATCGTACTGTTATTAGTAAAATTCCTATTAATGCTCCACTATAAATTTTCATAAAAGAAAATTCTAGCAACATGCTACCCGATTTATTAAAAAACAAATGTACCAATGAAGTGAAGACAATAAGAAATACAATTGACTTCACACTAGATAATAATATATTATAACTAGTTTTCGAAAGATATGCAGCAACTGCTAAAATAGAAATCAAAAGTAAAAATTCAACTACACTATGAGCTATAAATATATCTACTAAATATACTATTACAAAAAACAGCTTAGTTCTAGGATCAAGTTTATGAATAACAGTATCTAATGGAATATATTTACTTACTATAGAATTATTCATTTACTTCTATCTCCTATTAAAAGTTTTAAACTCTCCATCATTTCCCCGTAATAACGTGGAAATGGAATAACTATTCCTTTATTTTTTAAATTTTCATAGAATTTTAATACCTCTGGCATATCTAAAGAATTATTTTCAAGAATCTGTTTATTTGAAAACAACTCTTCTGCTGTACCTGAAAAATCCAGTTCTCCTTTATTTAAAACAAATATGTTATCAGCATACTTTAGCACATAATCCATATTATGTGTAACTAACACTATTGTCATATCTTTTTTTTGCTGTAATTCTTTTATTAAGTTCATAATATCTTCTCTACTTTTGTAATCTAAACCAACCGTTGGTTCATCCAATATTAAAACTTTAGGATTAAGTGCTAATACTCCACATAATGCAACCTTTCTCATTTCTCCGCCAGAAAGTTCAAATGGAGATTTTTCTAGATAATCTTCTCCTAATCCTACCATGTTTACAAGTTCAATAGCTTTTTGTTTAGCTTCTTCTTCACTTACTCCATAATTTAATGGGGCAAACATAATATCTTTTAGAACAGTAGTTTCAAAAAGTTGCTGTTCTGAAAATTGAAAAAGTATTGCTACATCTTTTCGTATTTCTCTTAGTCTCTTAGCTAAATCTTTTTTCTCTCGTTTATTTTTTGGATAAGAAATAATTGTTTCACCTACAATTACCTCTCCACTATTAGGAACTAATAATCCATTAATATGTTCTATTAAAGTTGATTTTCCACTTCCTGTTTTTCCTACGATAACGTTATATGCTTGTTTTTTTAATTTCAAGCTAATATTCTTTAATACTCTTTTTTCAAATACTGTTCCTTTATTATAAGTGTAGTTAATATTATTTAAATTAATTTGCATATTTTTTCTACTACACTCCTTTCATCTTCAGTAATTTTGAAAACTTCTGAACCTAAATATTTATTTAAATCATTTTTTATACGTTCTAAAAATGGTGTCTCTAGGTTAAACATATTTAAAATATCCGGCTTTGCATACAATAAGTTATAATCTCCAGTAAACACAATTCTGCCGTTATTCATTATAACTATATCATCAGAATACTTACTTTCTTCAGCATCATGTGTTATAGAAATAATAGTTATTTCATTTTCCTCATTTATTCTTTTTATATATTCTAGAATAGAATATCTTGCCCTAGGGTCAAGCATACTAGTTGATTCATCTAAAATTAATATCTTTGGTTTTAGAGCTAATGCTGAAGCTATTGCAACACGCTGTTTTTGTCCTCCAGACAAAGAAGAAGGTTCATATTTTCTATATTCAAGCATATCAACAATTTCTAATACTTCTACTATAATTTTTTCCATTACTTCACTGGAAATATTTCTATTTTCTAAACCAAAAGCAATATCTTCTTCAACAGTAGCACCTACAAATTGGTTATCTGGGTTTTGAAAGACAACTGCTATACTATTTCTAATTTCATCATATACTTCTTTTGTATATTCATTACCACTTATTAATATCTTCCCATCAGTAGGCTTATGTTGTCCGTACAATAATTTCATTAACGTGGATTTTCCACTTCCATTCTCCCCCAATATACTAGTCCAACTACCTTTTTTTATATTAAGATTTATATTTTCTAGTACGTTTTTTGATGAATTAGAATACTTAAAAAATACATTCTCAAATTTTATCATTATCTTTACCTACTTCTTTAAAACATCATTTCATTATATCAAATTCCAACATTTTTCACAAATTTTAGCTTTATATTATTTTTTCCTAATATTACTTAAATCTCGATATTTAGACGTGTTTTTATCGCTTCAATTGTTTTTTCATAGTTTTCTATGAAGAATGTTTCAGGTTCACTATCAAGAATTAAAAGCTTATCTTCAAAACCATCTCTTTTAAGTAAATCAATAAGGTGATTTGTAAAATCATCTCTTATATCTTGACTTGCCATACTCATATCACGAAAACCATCATTAACATATGCAGATTTTGGTGGGATTAAAACTATAAGATCCCATTTTTCTTTAGAAACAGCAACTTTATAAGATAGATTAAGTGCTTGATATTCTTCCTCTGAAATAATATCCTTAAGATAGTAGTCTACATAAGCCATAGTCACGGTCGCATTCGTATCAACAAATACAATACCTGAATGACTACCACTATCTATTATATTAGAAGTCTGATGATTTTGATAAGCAAAAAGACGAATATAATCATTAGTATCTAATTCATCATCACGAACATTATGTACTTCCTGATAATAACGAGCATATTCTAATGATATTGGTGCATTAAAAATTCGTCCTAAATCTTTTATAAGAGTTGTTTTCCCTCCTGAAGCTGAACCTACTACTAACACTTTTTTTGTGAAATGACGTCGAAAAGGCTTAGTAATATAGCGCCAATATGCTAAAGGATTTTTAAGAATCTCAGCACTTGATACTGGAATTATACTTTTATCGATTATTTTAATACCTACTTCTTTTTTTATAATTGAATCAGAAGACTCAGTATCACTTTTTCCTAAAAGATATTCATCATTAAATACATTTTCAAAATAGCTAAGTAACGGCTTTTGATACTTTTCTTCTCCTATATAAAACGTAATCTTTTCAAATTGATAATCTGTATTTTCTTTAATAAGTTCATGTAAAATTTCCAACCAATTTTCTAAACCATTTTGATTTATAAACATTCCTTCTTCATCAAGTTTGTCCACTACTACTAATTCATCATCATGAAAGACTTCTCGCACATAACGAAAACGTCGTTTAAGGTGAAGACCTACACGTGTTCCACGATCTTCTTCAGTATTTGTTCCAGAAACAACTACCAAAACAGCATCATTCTCTCGTTTTGCTCTAGTTATAAAATCTACATGACCTATATGCATTGGAGCAAAAGTTCCAAATACCACAGCTAATTTTTTTGTTTTTAATAATTTATGTTTCATATTCTATAATCCTCTTAATATTATTTTTACATATTTTGTAATTTATTAAGTATTAAATAATAATTAATTATTTTCTTTATCATTATAACATATTCTATTATTTTTATTTAACATACTGCTATATAAATTAATTATATTAAATATTCTATATAATTAAATAACTCACTCTTTTTATTTATCTATTTGTTATTAATCGATATAATTTTGTCTCAAGAAAAAATTAGTTGACTATTAACTACAGTAAAAAATATAAAGTGTCTAGCTTCATAAAAATGGTTTTCTAGCTTAATTATAGTCAGCTTTCTAAACATGCAATATGGGAGTATGCTTAACAAAGCGTACTCCCATTTGTTTTATTCCTTATTGTATTACTTATTTTCCAAATAATCTTTGAATATCATTCCAAGTAACAGCTAACATTAATGCTACCATTAATAAACCAAACGTTATCGTCATATAATATTGAGCTTTTTTATTGATTGGTTTCTTAAATATCGCTTCATAAATTACGAAAATGATTCGTCCCCCATCAAGTACTGGAATTGGTATTAAATTCATTAATCCTAAGTTAACACTTAGAATACCAGTCCACTGAAGTGTTGTTACTAAACCACTTTTAGCTGCACTACTAGACATTTCATAAATAGCTACTGGTCCACCTAATTGATTAAGGCTGAATCCTCCAGTAAACAATGAAGCAAATAAATTAATAATAGCTGTGAAAATTAAAGTACCATAATGTAAAGTTTCTTGTAATCCATATTTTATCGAATCAACAAAACCTCTTTTAGTCTCTTGATATTTTCCAATACCTACTTTATAAGCTTTAACATCTTCACCTTTTTTATTTTTCGAAATTTCTTCTTTCGGAGTTACTTTAACTTCCTGTACGGAACCATCTCTGTCAACTTTTAACGTCAATTCTTGACCATTAGATTCCTTGATTTTTTCAACAAAACCTGTCCATGTTGTAACAGATTGACCATTAACCTCAGTAATCTTATCTCCAACTTTTAGCCCAGCAGTCTGTGCTGGTGAGTTGTCAGCAACAATTCCTAATTTGGCATCATTATTGTTAACTGGTACCCCTGTATAAAATGCTAATCCTATAAAAATTACAGCAGCTAAGATAAAATTCATAAGTGGCCCTGCAAAAAGTGTCCAGAATTTTTTTCCCCATGAATGAGCTGAAAACATTCTATCTAATGGTGCTATTTGCTCTTCCATACCTCCGAAAACTACACAAGCATCTTTTCTTACTTCGAAATACTCAGATTCATCTCCAACATACCCTCTAATAAACAGCTTCTCTGTTAAATCAAAATCTTCTAAATGAATTGGTAATAATTCCATATCATTTGATTCATCTAAAATAATTTTTTCTACTTTATCTTCATTATCTAATTTTAATCTAATGTTCATTCCTTTTTTTAAATCATACATTGAAACGTCATTATTAAAATCAAATACATTATCAGGCATTTTTACATATCCACCTAGTGGAAGTAATCTAATTGTGAAATTTGTTTCACCTATTTTTTTATGAAATATCTTTGGCCCCATTCCTATAGCAAATTCTTGACAAAGAATACCCGACCTTTTTGCTACTATAAAATGTCCAAATTCATGTATAGTCACTACTACAAAAAATATTAATATAAATGCTATTATACCCTGCATCTAATACCCCTCTCTATAACGTCGCTACTAAGTTTAATAATAGTACTAAACATGGAGCAGAAAGAATAATTGAATCAAATCTATCAAAAATTCCCCCATGACCTGGTAGTAAATTACTACTATCCTTTACTCCATATTCACGTTTATACGCAGACTCTATCAAATCACCAAATTGACCAATTACACTAATTACTAGAGTAATACCAATTGCTAACACTAAGTTAGAAAAAATATTAGTTGTAAAATAGAATACAACGGCAATTATTATTGATGATAAACTTCCTATAACTGATCCTTCTATTGATTTATTGGGGCTTATATGTGGAGAAAGTTTATTTTTACCAAACTTCATTCCTCCAATATATGCAAAACTATCAGTAAACCAAATAGTAAGTAATAGATATCCTATATGTAATAAACTAAAACTTCTCAGTGAATTTAACGAATAGAATCCAATAAAAATATATGCAGTAACAAATATAATTGATCCTATTTCTACTAATTTTATTCTATGTCCAGTACTAACAACAGATCCTAACATACCAATAATAATTATATATACTATACTATACTGTGATAAACTTAAAATTTCATTATGTAAATATAATACTGCTCCTGCTATAGATGATAATCCTAAGATAACTATATTAGTTTCTTTAAACGTCATTCTTACTATTTCATACATTGCCATAACACCTAGAGCATATGTAGTATATTTAAAATAATCTCCACCTAAAAATAGAAGTGGTAAAAATACAATTAAAGCTGCGATTGCAGTAATTACTCTAGTCTTCATTTAAACCACCAAACCTTCTATCTCTATTTTGGTACTCTAATAAAGAACTATAAAATTCCTCCTCAGTAAAATCTGGCCATGCTACTTTTGTAAAAATAAACTCACTATAAGCTATCTGCCAAAGTAAAAAGTTTGAAATTCTTTGTTCTCCTGATGTTCTTATTAATAAATCTGGATCAGGTGTATTTGCAGTGAAAAGATTTCTACTTAAAGTCTCTTCCGTAATATCTTCTATGCCATATTTATCAGATTTTACATCACTTGCAATAGTTTTAACTGCACTAATAATTTCATCCTTTGAACCGTAATTTAATGCAAAAATAAGTTTTAATCCTGTATTATTTTTTGTTTGTTCAATAGCATCATTAACAGCTTTTTTTGTGCTCTCTGGTAATTTTTCAATTACTCCTATTACTTCAACTTTAACATTATTCTCCATTAATTCAGGCATAAAACTACTAAACATTTTTTCCGGTAAATCCATTAAATAATTTACCTCTTCCTTAGGTCTAGCCCAATTTTCAGTTGAAAAAGCATATAATGTTAAATACTTAATTCCTAATTTCGATGCAAATTTAGTTATTTTTTTTACTGTTTGCATTCCTTCATAGTGCCCTTTTATACGCGGCATATTTCTTTTTTTAGCCCAACGTCCATTACCATCCATAATAATGGCAACATGCGTAGGTGTTTTTTTTAATTCTGTGTTTATTTCTTCAGATTTACTTTTTTTAAAAAATTTAAACATAATACCTCCTATGCAATACACCTCATTATATCATAAATAGCTGTAAGCAACAAATTTATTGACAATATAAATGTTAAGATGATTAACTTAATTATTATATAAGATAATTAATAAAAGTCAAGTTATTTTTTTACCAATTATATATATCTATTACTTCTTATATTTATTATAAAATTTTAAACTTTTATATTGCATTGTCAGAAAATTTATGCTAGAATATAGTCATTGATTAATTATGCTATGAAAAGTAGAATCCTATACACTACTTTATAGAGAGATCTTGTATGCTGAAAGAGATTAATTAGGTTTAGGAGAAATGGACTTCGAGCATTTAGTATTTATACTACGGGTATGCCCGTTATAGCAGGAGTTATGAAAGTAACTTATTGAGGTATAATAAGTGATTATTATACAAATAAAGGTGGTATCACGTTAAGACGTCCTTTAGCTTATGCTAAGGTACGTCTTTTTTTCATATAAAGAAAGGAGAATTTTATGATAAATCTGAATGGTGTTGGAAAAACATTCCATCAGAAAGGAAAAGAAATTGTAGCTTTAAAACCAACAAACCTTCATGTTAAAGAAGGAGAAATCTTCGGTATAATCGGCTACTCTGGTGCAGGTAAAAGTACACTATTAAGATGCATTAATTTACTAGAAACTCCAACTTGTGGTGAAGTAGTTGTTGATGGGCAAGTTGTCAATAAACTAAATAGACACGATTTAAGAATCTATCGACAAAAAATAGGAATGATTTTCCAACAATTTAACTTATTAAATTCTAAAACTGTTGGTGGAAACATTGCCTTTAACCTTAAAGCTGGAGACGCTAAAGCTGATGAAATCCCAAAACGTATTGATGAATTACTTGAACTTGTTGGGCTAGTAGACAAGAAAAATGTTTACCCTAGTCAGCTTTCAGGTGGTCAAAAACAACGTGTTGGAATAGCCAAAGCACTAGCAAATAATCCTAAAGTATTACTATGCGATGAGGCTACAAGTGCACTTGATCCAGTTACAACAAAACAAATTCTTTCATTATTGAAAGAAATCAATAAAAAATTAGGACTTACTATTATTCTTGTCACTCATGAAATGGAAGTTATAAAACAAATTTGTGATAAAGTTGCTGTTATGGAAAATGGTGAAATTATTGAATTAAGCTCTGCTTATGATGTTTTCTCTAATCCTAAAACAAAACTAATGAAAGAATTTATTTCAAATCTACATAGTGATGATGATTTTGAAGAACAGTTTTTAGAACAATATAAAGATGAAACTGTAATTAAAGTTATCTTTAAAGGAGATGCAGCAAAAGAACCAGTAATTCAAACACTAGCAAATAAATATAAAGTTACTACAAATATACTAGCAGGAAGAATTGAATATATTCAAAGCAAACAGCTAGGAAGCTTAACTTTTTCTGTTACTGGAGAAGTTAAAAATTGTACTGATTTCGTTAATCATTTAATTAATAATGTTAGTGATGTGGAGGTGAGAGTTTATGGAGAATAATCTTAGTTTGGCTGAACAATGGAATAATCTTCAACCAGAACTTATTCAATCTTTTGGTGATTCACTATACATGATAGGTGTTTCTATAATAATTACTGTTATTGTAGGTTTATTCTTAGGTATTGTTTTATTTTTAACTAGTAATAGATTACTATTTAAAAATGTTTTCATATACAAAACAGTTGATTTTATAGTGAACACTATTCGTTCTATCCCATTTATTATATTACTTGTATTTTTAATACCTTTTACTCTATTCTTATTAGGGAAATCTACTGGTCCAACAGGAGCAATAGTACCACTAACTGTCGCTGCTATTCCACTATTTACTAGATTAGTTGACACTTCTCTAAACGAAATAGATTACGGTATTATAGAATCAGCTGTTGCTTCAGGTGCTTCACTTCCATTAATTGTTAAAGAAGTACTTATCCCTGAAGCAATGTTTGGAATTATCCAATCAATTACTCTAACTTTAATTAATCTTATTGCTTTTTCTGCAATGGCTGGAGTTGTCGGAGGCGGTGGTATTGGAGACCTTGCTATTAGATATGGCTACTATCGTTTTGATAATTTTACTATGTGGGTTACAGTAATTTTATTAATTATCTTGGTTCAAATTACACAATATATCGGAAATTATATTTCAAAAAAATTCAAAAAAAATTAATTTAAGGAGACTAATAATTATGACTAAACTAAAAAAAATATTAACAATTGCTTTTACAGCACTATTAGCTATAACACTTACTGCTTGTGGAGCTTCTAAATCAAATTCAAACTCAAGTAGTGATAAAAAAGAAATAAAAATTGGTGCTACATCTGGACCGTATGCTGACATGGTTAATAAAGCTATAAAACCACTTTTAGAGAAAAAAGGTTATACTGTTAAAGTTACTGAATTCTCTGATTATATTCAACCCAATAAGGCATTAAACAGTGGTGAATTAGATGCAAACTTATTCCAACATAAGATTTACATGAAAAAATTTGCTGAACAAAATAATATGGATTTAACTGCTATTGCTCCTGTACCTACTGCACCAATGGGACTATATTCTGACAAAGTAAAAGATCTTAAAGACTTACCTGATGGAGCTGAAGTTACACTACCTAATGATCCATCAAACGCTGCACGTGCATACGCATTATTAGCTTCTGCTGGCTTAATCAAAATCAAGCCAGATACTGACGTACTGAAAATTACTAAAAATGATGTAATCGAAAATCCAAAAAATCTTAAATTCACAGAATTAGAAGCTGGTCAACTTGCTCGTTCTTTAAATAGTACAACATTATCAGCAGTACCTGGAAACTTTGCTCTAGCTGCAAAATTTGATCTAACAAAAGCATTAAAACTAGAAAAGATGAATGAAAACAACCGTAATAATGTTGTTGTTACTACAGCAAATAAAGATACACAACTTGCTAAAGATTTAATCGAAGTTGTTCAATCAAAAGAGTTCGATGAAATAATCGACAAAGAATTTAAAGGTTTTGATAAACCAGAAAAATAATAAATTAGGATGTGATTAATTATGAAAATTGAATTATCAAATACACTAAAAAATATTCCTGAAAATGTTTTTTATCCAATTTTTAAATTAATCTCTGAAGAAAGTTCAAGTAATAATCCTTTATTAAATGCGGGTATCGGAGTTCCTGACTCTGATACCCCAGAACTTTTATTAGAGACCTTAGAACAAGCTATTAGAAAACCAGAAAATATGCGTTATGGTTCTTTTGATGGGAAATCAGAACTACTAAATGAAATCTCACTATGGCTAAAAGAAACCTATGGAATAGAGGCAAATCCTAAAGACGAAATAGCTTTAGTATTTGGAACTAAGTCTGGGTTATCAAGTATCCCTTCAGTATTATTAAATAAAGATGATACTGTTTTACTACCTGTTCCTAGTTATCCTGATTATATTCAAGGCATTGCTCTTGCTCAAGCTAAATATGAAGAAATTCAATTGAAAGAAGAGAATAATTATTTAGTAGATTATTCATCTATTCCAACTGAACTATCAAAAAAAGGAAAGTTAATTTTTCTAAATTATCCTTCAAATCCTATTGGAGCAGTTGCTACAAAAGAATTTTATAAAGAAACTGTTAATTGGGCAAAGTTAAATAATATTATTGTAGTTCAAGATCATGCCTATTCAGATTTTTATTATGAAAAAGACTCATCTCCCTGCTTTATTTCTACACCAGAAGCTAAAGATGTTGGAATAGAATTCTTTTCTTTCTCTAAAAATTTTTCAATATCAGGACTTAGAATTGGATTTGCAGTTGGAAATAAAGAAATTATTAAAGGTCTTAAAGTGTACAACTCTATTTTTCATGCAAATATTTATGGCGCTATACAAGATACAGTAATAACTGCATTGAAAAATCACAAAGTACTTACTTCAAATATTAAGGAAACTTTTAAAAATAGAATTAATAAAATCACAAGAAAGCTGGATGAATTAGGTTATTCATACTTTAAACCAAAAGGTGGAATATTTATCTGGCTAAAAGTAAAAGAAGGATTTAACAGTCAAAGTTTCTTTGAATTATTATTAAAAAAATATAGAATAGTCACTATGCCTGGACATGTTTTTGGTAGTGGAGGGGAAAATTATATTAGATTAAGTCTCAGTCTTTCAGATAAGCAAATTGATACTCTTTTAGAAAAACTAGATCAACTTAATAAAGATTTATAATTATAATAAAAAAGAATCATCTTTAAAAATTTTTAAAGATGATTCTTTTTTATTATGAGTTTGGTATTTGAATCTTTTGTCCAACAGTTAAATTATTATTGTTCATATTATTTGCTTGCTTTATTTTATCAATACCATTTTGTGCATTTCCTTCACCATATGCACTTGAAGCAATTGTAAACAATGTATCCCCTGTTTTCACCACATAACTTTGTCCAGCTATTGGTGTTGAACTAACTTTTCCAGAGTTTTGATTCTTATCTTTATTATTTGATGATGAATTATTAGTAATTTTTTCATCATTTGCTTTTGGTAAATTATTATTAGTTGTCGCTTTTGTTTCTTCGGGTACTTTTGCTTTTTCAGTTGTTTGAGTAGCATTTGAAGAAGGATTACCTTTGATACCAATAGTATTACCTAATGCAGTAAAACCAACTAGAATAAGTGGTGCCAATACAACAAATATAACAACTAGTACGGCATTTTTAATACTCTTTTTGTTCATAAAAATATCCTACCAACTATTCCGAAACTTCTTCAAAATAGCCATGATAATAACCACCAATTTTACCGCTATTATCTCTTATAAATATATATTCTTCTGTTTCGTTTACTACTTCATAGACTTTTCCAATTGTTAACATGTCACTTACTTTAAATTTTTCTGCGTCAGTATGCTTAACTATAACTTTTTTAGACATTGTATCTCCTCCTTTTATGTACTATTTTATTTTATTATAATATTACTATTTTTGCAATTTTTTTTATTTATAATCTTCGATATAATAACAAATGCAATTAGTGATAATGATAATGAAATTACTACTGGCTCTATTGTTTTAATTACATATATATTCTTAAATATAATATAACTTACTAAGCCTACTACTATAGAAGTAATTGCTCCTAATTTCTCTGCGCGTTTCCAGTATAACCCTAAAAGAATTGGCCATAAAAATGTAGATTCTAAACCACCAAAAGCAAATAAATTAACATTAACTATTAAGCTAGGTGGTCTCATACTAATAAACATTATTAATATTACCACAATAATATTTATTGAATATACAAAAATAGGAATTTTTTTACCAGTAATAGATTTTTTAACTACTTTTGTATTGAATAACAAATCTTTTACTAAAGCAGATGATATTAGTAAAAATTGTGCATTAACTGTTGTTATAATTGCTGCCATTGGTGCTGCAAGTACTACTGCCGCTAAATACCATGGTAACACCCTAAGTGTAATAATTGGTATGACAGAATCAAAATCTTTAATATCTGGAAATACACCTCTAGCCATAACTCCAATTAAATGAACTCCAAACATAACAATAAAAATAACAATTGAGCCTATAATTATTGATTGTTTAAGGCTTCGTGTATTTTTATATAACATTGAATTAATTGCTATCTGAGGAATACCGATTACTCCGACCCCAACTAATACCCAGAATGACGATACATATTTTGCAGTTAAACTACCATCAGCTCCAAAAGGTGTTATTATCTTTTCATTTATTGCAACTAAATTATTTGTAATATTTTCAATTCCTCCACCAAATGATATTACCGAATACAGTAATATTATTGTAGAAAAAATCATTATTAAACCTTGAATCATATCGGTAATTAAAATATTTTTTAATCCACCGAAGACTACACAAAATACAATAATAATAGATATTAGTACAACACCTGTTTTATAACTAATACCAGTAAAAGCAACTAATAACTTAGCTCCACCTACCCATTGGGCTGACATTGCAGCTATTAAGAAAATAATCATTGCAAATGTTGAAAAATATGCAACAATATTTGATTTATATCTATTCTTTAAATAGTCACTTATTGTTATGGCATTTATACGTTTTGCTTCTTTTTTAAATTTTTTGGCTAAAACCAAAAGTACAAAGTATCCTGTTACTACCTGAATAACAGCAAGTAATACCCAACCGTATCCAAGTTTATATGCAACTCCAGGTCCCCCTAAAAATGTCGAAGCTGATCCATATGTTGACATTAAAGTAATTGCTAAAACTATTCCACTTACTTTTCTATCTGCTAAATAATATTTTTCAAAAAATCCACTATGATTTTTACCTGTTTTATTTAATATTAATGGTAAGAGGATTATTCCTAAAAATATAAGAGTAAACAAAATTAGTATTTTGAAATCTACATTATACTTCATTATTTTCCTCCTCTTTAATCTCTTTATTAAACAATATGTTAGTAAAGAGAATAACCATGAAAATTATAAATATACTGACCACAACTGAGCTATAGAAAAACCATTCTGGCAATCCTAGTATATATTTATAATCTTTAACATCTACTCCTGCATATTTAACGTATGCAAAATAATACCACAATAAAAAATGAATTATAGCTAAAAATATAGCCACTGGTCCTTCTTTTAATTTTAATTTATCCATTTATTTTTCCCTAATTTCTTTACAATAAAATCATATATATCAATATAATATACTTTCATTACATCTACAACTATACTACCAAGCAATACTCCTGCAACTACGTCAGTTAAGAAGTGTGCACCTAAAACCATTCTTGAAATTGGTACTGCGATAATAGCAAATGTTGCTATAGCAGATAAAATTTCTTTTTTATTGATAACAAATAGTAACGCCAAGAAGAATAATGCTACAAATGTAGAATGTCCACTTGGGAAACTAAATCCATCATGTACTTCAGGTAAAGGTCTTACTCGTTGAACGGTATATTTAATAGTAAATAGTAAGAAACCACCTATTCCAGCACTAAAAAATATAAACACTGCTTTTTTCACTTCTTTTATCCACACTAAAAATGCGGATAATAAAATCATTATTAATAATAATAATTTATCATTAAACACTAGAGATATAATCTTAGCAGTTGTCGCTAATACTTTTATTTCAATCAAATCAGCGATAATTGTATCAAAAATATTGCTAGGAAATTTTACAGCGATAAACATTAATAAAAGAAATACTACTAATTTTATGTAAGTATATAGCTTTATCTTTTTCATTATTTTTCACCTCCTACTTCCATTAATATTTTGTTGTAAAAATCTTCCACATTGTTAATAACCTTTTTCTCCTCTTTATAACTAATCATCGCTTTTTTATAGTCATCCAAGTGATTATAAAAGTTATCAACTTTTTCTAATTCAAAGTTTGTAAATTCACTTTCTTGTACTACTAGAGCAAAATTATTTTTTTCGAAAAACTTAGCATTTTCAATTTGGTCTCCTCTACTTTGATTAGTTCCTAATGGTACTAAAATAGCAGGTATATTTAAAGCTAAAAATTCATAAAGTGCGTTTGCTCCTGCACGAGAAATTGTGAAGTCAACAATTTTAAAAATATCAAATAACTCTGAAGATAGGAATTCATATTGATTGTAACCTTCTACATTAATATCTTTATTCAACAAGCCTTTTCCTACTAAATGAATAATTTGATACTTTTTAGTAAGCTCTTCAATATTATCCCAAATATAGTCGTTAAGAATTTTCGAACCAAGAGATCCCCCCATAACTAAAATTACAGGTTTTTCTTCATTAAACCCACAAAACTGGTAAGCTCTATCCTTACTACCACCATATATAGCATCACGTACAATAGCACCAATCAAACTAGCTTTACCTTTCGGTAAATAATTCAATGTATCTTCGAATGTAGTAAAGATATGATTACTAAATTTTATATTTATTTTATTAGCTAAGCCTGGAGTTAAATCAGATTCATGTAGCACAACAGGAACTTTTAGTAAACGTGCTGCCACACATACTGGAACACTAACAAAACCGCCTTTTGAAAATATAAAATTTGGTTTTTCTTTTTTTATTATAAAAATTGAATCTAAAATACCTTTTAATACTTTAAATGGATCTATAAAGTTTTCCCAAGAAAAGTATCTTCTTAACTTTCCTGAGCTTATAGCATGATATTTTACATCATCTATATTTTCAATCATTTCCTTCTCTATTCCTTTTTTACTACCAATATATGAAATTTGGTATCCATGTTTTTTAAACTCTGGAATAAGCGCCACATTTACCGAGACATGTCCTGCTGAGCCGCCGCCAGTAAAAAGAATTTTATTCACTATTGTTCTCTCTCCTTCATCTTTTTCTCTAGTTTTTCTTCAACATGTTTTGGAACAAATTTCGATAAATCAGCACCAAAACCTGAAACACCTTTAACTATACTTGAACTTATAAATGAATACTGTTTATTAGCCATCATGTAAAATGTTTCTATATTTTCATCTAAAGCTTTATTCATAAAAGTAAGCTGCATCTCATATTCAAAGTCAGAAACTGCTCTTAGTCCTCTAACTATTACTGTAGAATTTACTCTTTTCGCGTAATTAACTAATAAACCTGAAAAAGAATCAACCTTAACATTTTTAAAGTCTTTAATAGATTCATTAATCATTTCTTCACGTTCTTCTAATGTAAATAAATATTTTTTATCAGGATTTACTAAAATAGCAACTATGACTTCATCAAACAGTTGTGCACTCCTTTTAATAATATCAATATGACCATATGTTATTGGGTCAAAACTTCCAGGCACTATCGCAATTTTTCTTCTCATCTAATTAATTCTCCATATACTCAAAGATAATTATATTTGTTATACCATATTTTTTTTCTTTAACCAGTTCTAAGTTTTTAAACTTCGATTCAATAACTTCATTCACACTTTTTTCACAAACAATTAAACATCCATCATTACATACATTATTTTCTAATATAGATGTAATAGCTTGATTAATTAATCCTTTATCATATGGTGGATCTAAAAATATTAAATCATACTTTTCTTCCTTTTTACCTAATATTTTTAGTGCTCGTTTAAAATCATTACGATATACATCATAATCAGATTTTGGTATTTTACATTTATCAATATTTGAACGAATCACTTTTATCGCATTATTACTACCATCTATAAAAGTAACATGACTGGCTCCCCTACTTAAACTTTCTATTCCTAAACCGCCAGTACCACCAAATAAATCTAATACTCTACCTTCACAAGTCAGCATATTAAATAAATTTTCTTTTATTTTATCAGTTGTAGGTCTTGTATTCATCCCATCAACTGAATTTAATTTTATTGATTTATACTTTCCAGCTATAACTCTCATTTAATCCTCTCACAAGAAAGTAGTTCAAATACAATTAAAGGAGGATTTCTCCTCCCTTAAAATTATAAACTACCTAGTAGTATCCAATTTCTTATCAAAGTTCTCAAAACTAAGATGTAAATTAGACATCTCTGAAATTTCTACCTTTTTAACAAATTTCTTCTTTTTAAGGTCCGCTACTATACTATCTATTCTATTTTCATCAACATAGATACATGCATACCTTCCTTTTTTAGAATACGAAATAAAATTCCCATACTTCTCAAGTTTATTTAAATCTTTAAAACTTTTGAAATATACATATATTCCACGTCGTTCTTTTTCAAATAACTCCATACAAATCTCCTAGAAGTGAGCTGTTGCGTCTACTCGACCTTTTTCATCGATTTTTATTACTTTAACTTTTAAAGTATCTCCCACTTTAACAACATCTTCAACTTTATTTACACGTTCAGCTGCTAATTTAGAAATATGAACAAGAGCATCAACACCAGGGAATAATTCTACAAACGCTCCGAATTTTTCAATTCGTTTAACTTCTGCTAAATAAATTTCTCCCACTTCAGCTTCTCGAGTTATATTCTCAATAATTTCGATTGCTTTGTTAATTCCTTCAATTTCAGGTGAAGAAATAAATACTTCTCCTGTTTGTTCAATATCAATTTTAACACCTGTTTTTTCAATAATTTCATTAATAACTTTCCCACCAGAACCGATAACATCTTTAATTTTTTCTGGTTTAATTTTAATAATTTTAATCTTAGGTGCATAAGTAGAAACTTCTTCACGTGGATTATTTATTACTTCATTCATATGATCTAAAATTTGTAATCTACCAACACGAGCTTGTTCTAAAGATTCTTTTAAAATTTGCTCACTTAATCCATCAATTTTTATATCCATTTGCAATGCTGTAATACCTTCTGAAGTACCAGCTACTTTAAAGTCCATATCACCTAAGTGATCTTCCATACCTTGAATATCAGTTAAAATAGTGTAGTGTTCATCTTTTTTCACTAATCCCATAGCTATCCCTGCTACTTGAGCTTTAATAGGTACACCTGCAGCCATAAGTGCCATAGAACCTGAACAAATAGTTGCTTGAGAACTAGATCCGTTCGATTCTAAGATTTCAGATACAATACGTATTGTATAAGGGAAGTCTTCTTTTGAAGGAATTACTTGAGCTAGTGCTCTTTCCCCTAATGCACCGTGTCCAATTTCTCGACGTCCAGGAGCACGACTAAATCCTACTTCTCCTACAGAAAATGCTGGGAAGTTGTAGTGTAGCATGAAACGTTTATTCTCTTCTTGAGTTAAATCATCAATAATTTGCTCATCTGATAAGTTACCTAGTGTTACTACACCTAAAGATTGAGTTTGACCGCGAGTAAATAATGCTGAACCATGGGCTCTTGGTAATACATCTATTCTCGAAGCAAGTGGTCTTATCTCTGTTAATGCACGCCCATCTGGTCTAACTTTATCTTCAGTAATTTCACGACGAACTTCATCTTTAACAATTTTGTCTAAAGATAATTTTGCTTCTTTAACGATATCTAATTCATCTTCTTCACTTACTCTTTCTTCAAATATAGCAACTACTTTTTCCTTAACAGCTGAAATAGCTTCGTCTCTTTCTTGTTTATCCTTAATTGAAATAGCTAATTTCATTTCAGTTAGTGCTAATTCTAAAACTTCATTATAGATTTTTTCATCTATAACTTTAAGTTCAACTTCCATTTTTTCTTGACCAATTTCGTCAACAATTTGTTGTTGAAATGCTATTAAACGCTTGATTTCTTCATGCCCAAACATAATTGCATTTAACATAATCTCTTCTGATACTTCCTTAGCTCCTGCTTCTACCATGTTAATAGCATCACTTGTTCCCGCAACTTTAAGATCAATTTCAGATTTTTCTAATTGTTCAATATTAGGATTTATTATGTATTCTCCATCTATATAACCTACCGTTACTCCAGCAATTGGACCTTTAAATGGTATATTAGATACAGAAAGTGATAATGAACTTCCTAACATTGCTGCCATTACAGGATCACAATCGTATTCTACTGATAATACTGTAGAAATAACTTGAACTTCATTTCTAAATCCATCTTCAAATAATGGACGAATAGGTCTATCAATAAGACGAGCTGCTAATGTAGCTTCTGTTCCTGGTCTTCCTTCTCTTCTTAAAAATCCACCAGGAATTTTTCCAACAGCATACATTTTTTCTTCATAGTTAACTGTTAATGGAAAGAAATCTACATCTTTAGCTTCTTTAGAAGCAACTGCTGTAGTCAAGACAACTGTATCTCCATATTTTACTACTACTGCAGCATTTGCTTGTCTCGCCATTTCTCCTATTTCAACAGTTAATTCTTTACCTGCCCATTCTGTTGTGTATACTTTTTTTTCTTGAAACATCTTAATTTCCTTTCAATTTTTTATTACTAATTCTTTATATAAATCGACTATTTTATTATATCATGAATAGTTTTATTTACAAAGAAAAAAAGAGATAAACATCATAATTTTAACATTTGATGTTTATCTCTAAAATTTAAGCTAATTGTATTTTAAATAATTTATATATTACTAAAAATATAAGTAATAAAATAATAAATATTATAAAATATATTTTTTGTTTATTTGTCATATTTATAGATTTCCTTGGATTTCTTTTTCCAAAACATTTCTTGCGTGTTCACATATACGTGTAAAATGTTGAATAAGATCCATATAAACAACACCCGCAGAAATTTCACATTCTCCATCTTTCATACGCTGTGTATGTTTTTTACGTGCTTTTTTCTCTAATTCGTAAATATTTTCGCAAGATGCTAATGCTGCTCCAGCAATTGCAATATTGTTTTCTTGCAATGATTGAATAGTTTTTTCTATAATACCATTTGATAAATCATACATCTCTTGTACTTCAGCTTTTGCATCATCTGAGAATTTAACTTTCTTTTTCAATTGATAATTAACTGAAGCGACAATATCACGAGCATGGTCACCTATACGTTCTATATCACGCGTACCATCTAATAATATCGATGCTGTTAAACCTTCTTTAGGACTTAATTTCTCCCTAAATAGAAGTGTCAGATAATTAGTCATCTCTTCATCAAATGTGTTGATTGCATCTTCTAATATTTCAGCTTTCTCATTATACTGTTCATCTCTAGTCATAAAATAATCAACTGAGTTTTTCAAGCTTTTTTTAGATAGTGTTAACATTTCAACAAATTCTTTTTCTACTTGTCCTAATGCTACCGCAGGTGCACTAGCGATTAGTGATTGATCAAGATATTGTGTAGTGTATTTAATTTGCTCATCTTCACCTGGAATAATCTTGGTAATAATTTTAACTAGCAGCCAAATAAATGGAAACTGTAAAACTGTATTAAAGATATTAAATGTACCATGACCAAACGCAATAACCATTTTTGGCTCTAAACCAAGTTTAGCTTCTACTAGTTCTATAAATGAAATATATGGTTGTAATAAAATTAAACATATTATTGTACCCACAATATTAAAAATCACGTGAGATATAGCAACACGTTTAGCAGCAATATTAGTACCTACAATAGCTAGTGCTGCTGTTGTAATAGCAGTACCAATATTATCCCCAAAGATTACTGGAATAGCTCCATGTAAATTAAGTGCCTGTTCTGCGTATAAGTTCTGTACAATCGCAATTGTTGCCGCAGATGATTGAATTAAAACTGTTAAAAATGTACCTACACCAACTCCTACCCATGCACTATCATCGATATGAGTTAAAATCGTTTGGAACCAGTCCATTGTTTTTAAAGGCCCCATGGCTGTAGACATCATTTTTAAAGAGTAGAAAATTCCACCAAATCCAAAAATAACACGTCCAATATTATTAACTAATTTAGCTCTTGTAAAGAATAAAAACGCTGCTCCTAAAAATATAAGTGGTAATGAATATTGCGATACGTTAAAACCTATAATAAATGACGTTAATGTTGTTCCAATATTAGAACCCATAACAATCGCAATAGCTTGTTTAGTTTTTAATAAACCAGCACCTACCAAACTTACTGTAATAACAATAGTACCTGTACTAGATTGAATTAATATAGTTACTATAATCCCAGCGAGTAATGCCATTAGAGGTTTAGAAGTATATTTATCTAAGACATAACGCATTTTATCCCCCGCTATTAATTGTAGACCGTCACCCATGTACTTAATACTAAATAAGAACAGACCTAGTCCACCTAAAAAAGAAAATAAAATTTCTTGTCCTAATGCTGACATTTTTCTCCTCCTGAAAATGTATATGTGCAATGTCAAATGCACAAATTGAGTTTAACATATATAAATAAAAATTACAACTATATATAATATTAAAATACTGTTACAAAACAAGAAAATATATTTGTATTTTTACCTAAAAAATATCCATAGTAAAAATTTACTATGGATATTTTTATTTTACTATGCTTGTGGATATACAGAAACTTTTTTACGGCTACGTCCGTATCTTTCGAAACGTACAACACCATCAACTAGTGAAAATAGTGTATCATCTCCACCTTTTCCTACGTTAGTTCCTGGCCAAATTTTAGTTCCACGTTGTCTGTAAAGTATAGAACCTGCAGTTACGTACTGACCATCAGCTCTTTTAGCACCTAAACGTTTTGATTCAGAGTCACGTCCGTTTTTAGTAGAACCTACCCCTTTTTTAGATGCGAAGAATTGTAAATTTAATTTTAACATCATCTCTAGTTCACCTCTCTTGTTTCAATAGTTATATATTCTGAATAATTTTCTTCAATTGTTTGTAATGCAATAAGCATTGCATTAAGTAGAAGTTGTTCTTTTTCTGTAGATTTAAGTGATCTATATGTTAAATGTCCTGTTTCATCTTCATTTGCTGAAATATCAAACTGAACATTGTCATCTAACACATCTACTGAATTAATTAATCCAAACACCACTGCAGATACCCCTGCACATACTATATCCGAACCATGTTCAGCAAAATCTGCGTGACCATCTACTGTGACTTGTTTAATATTATCAACTTCTTTTATAATTTCCACCTTAATCATGATTAAGCGTTAATTTTTTCAACTACTAATTTAGTGAAAGGTTGACGATGACCTAATTTACGGTGATTGTTCTTTTTAGGTTTGTATTTAAATACTGTGATTTTTTTACCTTTACCTTGAGCAACTACTTTAGCTGTTACTGTCGCACCAGCTACTAAAGGAGCACCAACTTTTGTTGTTTCTCCACCTACTAATACTACTTCGTCAAAAGTAACTGTAGAATCAACTTCAGCTGCTAATTTTTCAACTAAGATTGTTTGTCCTTCTTCAACACGTAGTTGTTTCCCACCTGTTTTAATTACTGCGTACATATCTGCACCTCCTTAAATATTTTTACTAAGACTCGCCATATAAGGTGGATTCCTCACTTTTATACCTTATACGTGCGGTTGTAGTAGCTATTTTAGGAGCTACTCAACATTTCAATTCTACCACATCTAACTATTCTCGTCAACTAGTAAAATATCTTTTTTAGACTTTTATCAATTTTTTTAATATATATTTTATATATTTACATTTAATAAAATTTTAGTGTTTGCTTAATAAAGTCATTAATCTCATTATTATCATATAGTACTTCTTTTAAATATAATCCTGCAGCATCTGCTTTAGGACCTGCATAACTTCTTTCTCTTTTATTAAGTATTTCTTGTATATATTCTGGTTCATATTTCCCTGAACCTACTTCTTGAATTGTACCAATTATAATTCTTACCATATTATATAAAAATCCATTACCAGTAATTTCAAAATTAATTATATTACTATTGTGATTATCACGTTCCATTGTAAAACTATAAATAGTTCTAACTTTATCTTCTACACTAGTGTTTTTTGAGCAAAATGATGAAAAATCATGTTCTCCTATAAAATATTGTAAAGAATCTTTAGCTTTTTCAAAGTTAAAATTAAATTTATGTTGCCCTGCATAATGTATCAAAAATGGGTCCATTTCTCTCCCAATATACAATTTATAACTATATGTTTTTTCAATACTATTATACCTTACATGAAAATCATCGCTAACTATTTTCGCTGATATAATCCTTATATCTTTCGGTATTGTAGCATTTATCGCTTTAATCCAACCTTCTATAGGTATATTTAAATCTGTATCAAAGTGTAACACTTGTCCATATGCATGAACTCCACTATCAGTTCTACCACTCATATAGATTCTAATATCTTTTTTATGAATTTTTCGTAAACTTTTCTCTATTTCTTCTTGTATTGTATTATTGTTTGGTTGTATTTGAAATCCATGGTATTTACTTCCATCATACCTACATATCAAGACTACTCTCATTCTTATCACCTATTTAACATTAATATTTTTTTGCTTCTTCCTTAGTCATCCAAAAATGAATACCACCTGTCGAATCATACCAACGGTCTTCATTAAAATTCTCTGCATAAACCCATTCTCCAAGTTTATAACAAAAATCTTCTGCAACTGTTGACCAAGCCTCATCATAATACTTTTTATTCTCAAAATCACTAATTTCTAATACTTTCGCCTTATCACATCTGCAACAATTTCTCGTAGCTGAAACTCTTTTAGCATCTCCTGGTATCAAGAGCTTTATTAAGCGATTATTCAAAGCTTTCTTATAAGCAAAAAATGCACCTTTTTCAGGACAGTATAATCGAAAAAATTTAGTGTTTTCATTGTAGATTATATTTTCTAGTTGTGCATCTTCTAGTATAGAAGCATATAAATTAGCTCCACTTATGTTTGAACTTCGCAAATTAGCTCGTCTCATTGAAGCATTTTGCAAATTTGCATTAACAAACTTCACTTCTTCTAAATTACAATCATCTAGCAAACTATTCTCAAGATTACTATTTGTAAAATTTACTCCCTTTAAATTTACATTAATAAAATTTGAATATGAAAAATCCATATTGCTTAAATCAAAATATTCTAAATTAATATTTTCTAATATTATATTTGAAAAATTTTTATTTCCATGATGTATGCTATCTTTAAATTGATTTAAACTAATTTTTTTCATAATAAACCCCTATCTTATTTTACTTCTTTAAACCAATGCTTTGTATTTACTTTCTCTAAATTATCCAAATCAATAACCTCTCCTATCATTGGAGTTAAGACAGATAATTTATACTTCTTATCATTTATTTCTACTAATTCTTTTAATGGCTCATTCCAAGCGTGAGGAGCTAATGTAAATTTTGAATTGTGAACAGGAATTAAATATTTTGAACCCAATTCCATACAAACTTTTAATGTTTCTTCCGGAAAGAGATGACTATACTTCCAATTTTTATTATATTGACCATTTTCAAGTATTGCTAAATCAATAGATCCATATTTTTCTCTAATTTTTTTAAAATGATTTCCATATGAACTATCTCCACCAATATATATATTCTTATTATTTGTTCTTAAAATATATGATGACCATAATGTTTTATTAAATTGAAGAAATCTTCCAGAAGCATGTCTTGATGGCACTGAAATTATATTAACATCTTCTTCCAAATTAACCTCATCATTCCAATCCAATTCTATTATTTTGTTATTAGGATAGCCCCAATATTCAAAATGTTCACCTACACCAAGTGGAACAACTACTTTTTTTACTCTATCTTTTAATTTTTTTACAGTAATATAATCTAAGTGATCATAATGATCATGAGATATTATTAAATAATCAATATTTTCTGGTAATAAATCAACATCATAATAATCTGCACCTTTAAACGCATTACCTGACCCTGGAAAAGGAGAAACCGATCCACTAAATACAGGATCTATTAAGTATTTAACTCCAAAACTCTGTATAAGATATGACGAGTGTCCAAACCATACATAATAGTTATCACTATTTTTTGATAATTTTTTTAAATCTGTCTTTATATACGGAATATCTAATTTAGGTTTTTGGGCTTTATCCGGAGAAAATGCTGTTCCTAGAAGATTAAAAATAGTCGTATCTTCTGGTATTATTGGTGTGTTTTCAATATTATTAAATTGACCATTATAATAATTTCTAGATTTTAATATCTTTTTCTTTCGTTTACTTCTTGGAATTCTGCCGAAAACGGGATGTTGCAAATACCAGGCACTTAAGGCAATAGTACTACCTAGTATAGTTAATAAAGATCTTTTTTTCATATTTCTCTACTCCTAATTATATTACATAGTATAAATTATATCATAATTCTTAATAAAAAAGAGTGCATACCACTAAAATTAAGTAATATACACCTTCTTTACTATATTAATTAAAATAATTAATAAACTTCTCTTCCCTTTACTTGTATTTGTATAAATAATTCCTGCTTCAAAATATTATATACAAAGTAATAAAAATGAATAAATTAGACCACATCATATTTTGTTAATAATATTTATTATAATATATAAAACTAAAATAAAAGGCCACCACTAACTTACATTATTAGTAGACCTATTATACTTAAATACTATATTTATACTGACAATAGAAATAATTGTGCTAAAATCACAGAATCCTCACAGCCATTAGATTCAATTTTCTATACAAAACTATATCCTATCACCAATATTTTAGTTAATACTAAATTATTCTATAGCAATCATATCAATTTTTTATATAATTTTCAAGTAATATCCTAATTAAATGAGAATCATTCACAACTTAATGCATTAATTTATTTAATTATACTAGCTTAATAGTTTAACAATGTCTCTACATATATTTTCTGTACTATTAGGTATATAATTTTTATTCATATTAATTTTAATTAAATCTAGATTATTTCCTTCTAATAAATTATCAATATGATTAAGTATATCCGTTGTATTATATGCTATTTTCGCTAACCCATTCTGTTCAAAATATTGAGCATTTTCTCCTTCTTGTCCGGGAACTGGTTTTAAAAGTATCATAGGAATCTTACTAGCTAACGCTTCAGATATCGTTACTCCTCCAGCCTTAGTAATTAAAATATCTGATGTTTGCATCCATTCTCTCATATTTTGAGTATACCCTATAATTTTTACATTATCTCTTTCTTTGTATACTCCTTCTAAGTTAAACTTTAACTGTTTATTCTTTCCACAAATAATTACTACTTGTACATCTCTATTTTCAGTAATTTTTTCTATCAACCTAGCTAAATTTTTAGTTACACCAAATGCACCTGCGGAAATAAGTATTGTCCTTTTATTAAGCAATAAAGAGTTTATCTTATACCAATCTTCTTTATCTACTTTCTCATCAAAAGTACTATTTATAGGTATCCCAAAAACTTTAATATTATCAGGGTTAACACCTGCCCTTACGAATGCTTCTTTAGACTTGACTGTAGAAACATAGTACCTATATGCGTTCTTAGTTAACCAACTCTTATGGTAATAATAATCTGTTACAATGTTAATAATTGGAACATTCATATTCCCTAACAATGATAAAGCTGGAGTAGGAAATGTCGAAACAATTATATCTGGTTTTTCATCTTCTACAAGTTTTCTTAAATAACTATAACTAAAGTACCTATAAAATGACATGTTTTTTTGTCTTTTTCCCGCATAATACATATAGCCATAAATATCCCTAAAAAATGAAAAACTATACAAATACAAATCCTTTAATATTGGTGTTAAATTAGGGTGTGCTTCCAAGAATAAATCAGATTCTACAACAACTACTTCATCACTATACTTCTTATTAAACTCTGATTTTAAACTATTTGATACCTGAAGATGACCATTACCAAAAGAACCCGTTATTAATAAAACTTTTTTCAAACCTTATTACCTCCCATTGTTTTATAATACAATAAGTACACTAACCCTACAATACTTGCTCCTAAACACATTCCTGCTAAAACATCTGTAGGATAATGCACACCAAGATAAATTCTCGAACTCGCGATTATTATTATACCTACACTAGCTAGAGTTATTACTAAATTTTTATTAATCCCTTTAATTATTGATATAGAAATAATTGCTAATGTTAAGTACATTATTGTTGCTGACGTTGAATGACCACTTGGGAAACTTAGCCCTTCTATTTCTATTAGCCTATGAATTTCAGGTCGATTTCTACTAACAAAACGTTTTAGTAAAGGAACTACTATGCCGCAAATCGACATTGAAATAGCTAAGAAAATTGCTTCCCTTTTATATTTTTTAATATATAAAAGTGTTACTAATACTATAGTTATAAACATGCTCTGATATGTATCTGCTACATCAGTTATTACTTCATAAAATAATGTTAATTCATTATTTTCTAGTCCTTGAATTATATTTATTATTTTCAAATCAAATGATTGGAAAATTTCATCGTATCCTATCATCAATAATATAAAAATACTTATTAACATAGTAATTGTTAATTTTAAACATTTATTTTTCATTATTTTATATTCCTTATAATTTTATTGGTTAGTTGATATTTTACAGTATAAGTAAATATAATACAACTAACAAGAAATTAAATATTTGTAATATCTAGATATTTTAATCATATATAATAAAAGAAGTTGCTTTGCGAAACCAACTTCTTATTTTTTATTATTTTAATTTTTCAATTTCTAAAATACACTCAGATTCACTCACTACTAAACAAGGAATTCCAATTTGCATATTTCCCTTTATTTTATCAAACTCCTTATATGTATCTCTAATGTATAAAAACTGCTTTAGATTTTTTAATGAAGTCATTACTTCAACCTCTTCATAGTTAATTCCTAACTCATTTAATTTTTCAATAAATGGTTTTGTATCTGGGCATGTTTGTGCATAATATAAGACTGGTTTCATAAAATTTTCTCCTTTAAATTATTTTAAATTCATTTTATCATACAAAAAAAGATAGCTCTATTAATATGTTTTTTAGAGCTATCTTTTTATAACAATTTATCTTCTTCTTTGAATTTTCACCCTTTTTATTGAATCTGAAAATACCGATGCTAGCAAAATGCCCATTGCTATTGCTCCAGCTTGAAGAAGTGTTTCTACCCCAACTTTTAACGCGATACTATAGTTTTTTGTAACTATATTTTGCATCATATTATACATACCATACCCTGGTACTAGAGGAATCATCCCAGTATATATGAATATTGTCGCTGGCATACGTAATCTTCTAGATTCATTAGTTGAAATAAGACCTACACATAATGCCCCTACAAAACTTCCTACTACAACATCAGAAATTAACTTAGTTAATACATACGCCAGCCATCCTACCGCCCCAACTAAACCACATGATATAAGTGATTTTTTAGGTGCATTAAAAAATATTGCAAAGGCAAATGAAACTACAAAGCCCGCTATAAATTGAATAATAATATTATATTCCATTTTGCCTCCTTAAACTATTTTTAATCCTAATACAACACCTAGTGCAATAGCTGTTGAAACAAATACAGCAGCCTGAGCCCCTATCATTCCAGATAAATAATCTCCTGCCATAAAATCACGAACAGAGTTGGTTATTTGCACACCTGGTACAAGTGGCATTAAACTAACTATAATTATACTAAAAGGATTATGGACAACAAAAATTTTAGCAAGAGTCATTACTAAAACCGTTGCTATAAAAGCGCCTAAAAAATTGCTTAAAAAATATGTTATCTTATACCTTCCGGCAAATAATAAAAATAATGCTTCTATTGCCATTATTACAAATGCAACTATACTATCTTTAAAAGTACCCCCAAACATTATAGCAAAAAATGGTGCTGATAAAGTCATAGATAAAACTACAGACAAATTAGAATATCTATCTTTATTTTTTATGTCTTTTAATTTTTTAAAGGCTGAATCAAGTGAACAACCACCTATAACCATTTTTCTAGATAAGTCATTTATTAAAGATATCTTTTCTAAATTTCTTTCCCCTTGTACTACTCTTCTCATGGTCGTATAGGTAGTATCATCATAAATAAATGATACTATAATAAAGTTATATGTAACAAGACTATTAGCCGCTTTAATGTTATCAAATGATTTATATATTCTATTGATTGTATCTTCAACTCTATATACCTCTGCTCCATAAGCAAGCATATTTTTTGCCATTTTCACACTAAGATATAATAGTTTTTTTGCATCTTGTTCACTATGTAAACTTTGTGCCATACTTTCCTCCTAATTCTATCGTTTTATACAGAAATTATTTCATTTATTTGTTTATATTTTTTTTCTAATTCTTCAATTTTTTCTTTTTGTACTTCTTTTGCCTTCTGTAGCTGTTCTAAAATATAATTTATTTTATCTAATTCTAATTTTTGTTTTTTTATAAATAACTCACTCTTTTCTTTTAGTAAAAATTTACCAAAAACAATTTCATCATTAGTAAGGTTCATTTCTCCAGGTTCTGCTACTATTATTTCATATATATGTCCATCTTCTTCAATAATATTTTCAGCAACTATAGCATATCCTAACTCTTGTAATTTTTCTCTAACAAAACCTTCACCTACGTTAGGTTGCAAAATTAAATTAGGTTTGTTAAGTAGTTTTTCTTTTCCATCTTCTAGTATATCAGAAATCAGTTTTCCACCCATACCACAAATTGTAATTACATCTATATTATCTTCTAAAGTGATTGCATCTAGCCCTGCAGCTTTTCGACATTCAATTAAATTAGATAAACCTTCTTCTTTTACATTTTTTATAGAAACTTTATGTGGCCCTTCTACTATTTCGCCAGCAACAGCAAATTCAATCTTACCTTCTTTTGCTAAAAAAATCGGTAAGTAGGCATGATCGCTACCTATATCAGCTAACCTCTTGTTTTTTACATAACTTGCTACTAATTGTAGTCTCTTATTAATTGCTAACATCTTTTCTCCTTTTATAACAATATATTATATCTATTCTAAAAAATCTTTACTAAAACTTGTAGTAATAATAGTTTTGTCTTTATTACTATCAACTTCATTAAAATCTGTGATTATATTATCTCCAAATTCCATTTTTAATTTTTTAGACAACTTTCTAAAATGTTCTTCTTTCTTATAATTCTTCTTATCA
Organism: uncultured Gemella sp.; assembly: GCA_963532255.1. GTDB lineage: Bacteria > Bacillota > Bacilli > Staphylococcales > Gemellaceae > Gemella. Next base: position 75,915 of record CAUSKO010000001.1, read on the forward strand.
AAAATATCTAACTGCACTTTTAAATTATCTTTTTTCTTTATATCATTTAAAGATACTCCCAGTAATCTTATAGGATAAGTAAAATCATAATTATCTAAAATTAGCTCTAATGCATTATTATAAATATCATCTGTACTATCAATATACTCTGATATTTTTTTTGATCGGGTAATATTTCTGAAGTCAGATGATCTAATAACTATAGATATGTTATTTCCTACATAATTTCTTGATTTTGCTCTATTACTAACTTTTTCACTTAATTTTTTTATTTGATTTTTTATTTCTACTTCTTCTAATAAATCTTCTGAAAAAGTTTTAGAATTACCAATTGATTTTCTTTCAACTGTATATTTTAAATCTCTATTATCCTCCCCATTAGCACATTTCTTTAATCTTAAACCTTGAATACCTAAAATACTGTGCAATACTACTTCATTAGTATTTGCTAAATCCCCTATCGTGTTTATTCCTAGTTTTTTTAATTTTTTTGTAGCAGATTTACCACAACCATGCATTTCTCCAATATCCATATTCCACAATATAGTTTTATAATTTTTTTTGTTAATAATAGTAAAACCTAACGGTTTTTTTAAATCAGAAGCCATTTTTGCAAAAAACTTATTAAAGGATACACCTACACTTGATGGCATACCTAATTGCTTATAAATTCTTCTTTGGATTATAGCAATTACTTTTACTGGTTCCTCAAAATCACTAAGATCAATATATGCCTCATCTACTGAAACTACCTCAACCTTTGTAGTATATTCTCGTATTAAATCAAAAATCAACTTAGATTCTCTTTGATATTTTTCCATATCAGGTTGAAGAAATTTTATACTAGGACAAAGCTTTCTTGCATCTCCTACTCTCATTGTAGTTTTAATTCCAAGTTTTCTTGCTTCATAATTAGAGGTCACTATTATACCATGTCTAGTTTTTACTGTTCCAGCTATAGCTAATGGTTTCCCTCGTAATTCAGGATTATATTTTTCTTCTACACTAGCATAAAAACAATTCATATCTATATGAGCTATAACCCTAGACATAATATCTCACCTCCACTAATTTAATATTAAGAGTGGGAGTAATTCAAAATTATGATTTTAAAAAAATCAATTTTATTGAATTACTCCCGTAATGTATATCTGTTTTAAAAATCTTTTTGTAAAACAGTGACCTATTTTATATCATCACTGTATAAAACTACTTTCTAAACTAGAGAAAAGTTAACAATAATAATAGGTTTTCTCTTCGTATTATCATATAATAAACTTGCCAACATATTTCTAATTTCAGCTTTTATAGCCGCACATTCCCTTATATTTTTAATAGGATTGTTTTCTAAATAATCGACAACTTTTTCTTCGGCTTCTTTTATAAGCTCTGCACTTTTCTTAACATATACAAAACCTTTTGTTTGAATACATGGTCTTCCTACTAATGCTTTTTCCTTTCTACTAATAGCATAAGAAGTAACAAATATTCCATCATTAGAAAGTACTTTCCTATCTTTAAGAACACTATCTTCAACATCACCAATTCCACGACCATCTACTAGTACGTTACCGATTGGTATATTATTTGCAATTGTTTTAGTTTTATTCCCACTAATTTCCAAAGTTGTTCCTTTTTGTAAAATATGAATATTCTCTTTAGATACACCTGTTTGTTCTGCAATTTCAGCATGTTTTCTAAGATTTCTATATTCACCTTGAACTGGAATAAAATGTTTAGGCATAAGCATATTTAACATCATTTTCAATTCTTCTCGAGTTGCATGACTTGCTGCATGAAGTCTCTTAGATGCTGTAACAACATTAGCTCCTAATTTAACCAATAAATTTAATGTTTGGAATAACATAACTTCCATATTTGGTGACGGAGTTGCTGCTATCATAATTGTATCCCCTGCATCAATTTGAATACCATTTATTCTTTTCTCTGCAATATTTTTCATTGCTTCAATCGGTTCTCCTTGATCACCTGAAGATAAAATACAGATCTCATTTTGAGGATAATCTTTTAGATTTTCAATACTGATTAAGTTATCATCTTCTATATTTAAATATTTCATATTTCTAGCTGTATTAATAGAGTCTTGAATAGCTTCCCCTAATAATAGAATTTTTCTATTTTGAGATAATGCAGCTTTTACAATATGAGAAATTGTTAGAAAATTTGATGCATAACAAGTTACTACTATACGCTTATTAGCTTGATAAAAAGCATTATCTATTTGTTCTGCTGCTTCATTTTCTGGAACATTATATCCTTTAACATTAGCATTACTAGAATCACTAAGTAGAGCTAATACACCCTTTTGTCCTAGTGTACTAATTTTAACTATATCTGATTTATATTCTTTACTAACTGATTGATCAAATTTAAATTCACCAGTATAAACTATATTTCCTTGGCTAGTTTCTAAACATATACCTAATGAATCTGGCATTGAATAAGTCGTTTTGAAAAATGTAACATCAGCAGTATTAAATTCATATTTATTATTCTCTTTTACATAATAAAATTTAATTCTTCGTTTTATACCTAAATGTTTCAAATGATTTTTTAATAAATCTATAGTTAACTTCGATCCATAAACAGGGCATTTAAGTTTATCTATTATATAAGGAATTGCTCCCATTGAACTTACATGGCCATTTGATAAGAAAATACCTCTTACTTTTTGTTTATTTCTGACAAGATAGTTTATATCTGGAATTACTGCATCAATACCTATCATTTCATTCTCTGGGAACATCAGTCCTGCATCTAATACAAAAATTTCATCGCTTATTTCTATCATATACATGTTTTTAGCGACTTCTTCAACTCCTCCTAATGGAGTGATACGAATTTTAGCAAGATTTTTCTTACTTCTATTTTCTTTAGCATTAATTGATGAATTTAAATTTTGATTTGATTTATTTTTTGATTGTTTAGCTACTATTTGATTGCTAGCTCTTTTCTTTGCAACAACTTTAATACTTTTATTTTTTTCTGTATTCTTATCATTTTGTTTTTTAGCTGAAACATTTTTTCTTTTATTAGATTGTAAATTTTTAGCAATACTAATATTATTGTTATTGTTACTCATCATTGCCTCCTTTTTTAATAATAGTTTTAATAGGCTCAAAATCACGTCTATGTATTGGAGTTACTCCATGTTTTCTTAAACCTTCTAAATGTTTTTTAGTACCATATCCTGCATTATTTTCAAAATCATAATGAGGATACTTTTTAGCATATTCTTTCATTAAATTATCACGATATACTTTAGCTATTACTGAAGCTGCAGCAATCGAAACACTCTTTTCATCACCCTTAACCATACTAAAGTTAGGTATCGGATAATTTTCAAAAGGCATAGCATCAATTAGCAAAAAGTCTGGTCTAACATTTAGTTTTTCTACTGCTCTTTGCATTGCTATTCTTGCCGCGTTATATATATTATATTTTTCAATTTCTTGATTATTTACTTCGCAAATAGCATAAGCAACAGCTTCATTGGTAATTCTTTTATAAAGTTCTTCACGTTTTTTTTCTGATAATTTCTTAGAATCGTTTAAACCTTCAAAATAACTATCTTTCTTTAAAATTACTGCTGCAGCTACTACTGGACCAGCTAGTGGGCCGCGACCTACCTCATCTATACCACAGATGTATTTACATCCTCTATTATAACATTTATTTTCATAAAATGATTTTTTTTCGTACTCTTTTTTATAAAAAAGTTTTTTTTCTTGCATTTTATCATAAGATAATAACAATTTTTTCACACCACTTCGTTCATCAGCACGTAGCTTAATTAGAATCTCTTCATCTATCTCATCTTTTTGCAACAACTCTTTTATCTCATTAATCTTCATTGTTTTCCTCATTATTAACTATTTCATTATAATTATCAAGTGTAATTAAACCAAATTTTTGTGTTCTAAAATCTTGGATAAGCAGCTTAATAGTTGAATCATAATCATAATCTCCACCAATTTTTTTAAATCTTTTTTCTGCTATTTTTTCCATTATTGCAACATTTTCATCCTGAACATTAACGTTTATTTTATATAAGTTATTTAAACTTTCAATATAATTATTCTTTAATAATTCAATTAAGTATAAGCTAACATCATCTAAAGGTGTAATGTCATCCTTTATAGAACCAATTAAACTAAGCTTTTTCCCAATTTCCTGATTATCAAATTTTGGCATTAATATACCAGGTGTATCTAAAAGTTCTATATCTTTATTTAATTTTAGCCATTGTTGTTTTTTAGTAACCCCTGGTTTGTTAGCTGTATTAGCCACATTTTTCTTTATAAGTTTGTTAATAAATGTTGATTTCCCCACATTCGGTACACCTATTACCATAGATCTAATTGCTCTAGGTTTTATTCCTTTAGCAACTTGTCTTGCTATTTTTTCAGCTAGCTCTTCTTTTGCTTTATCTATAACCTTATTAAGGTTGTTGCTATTTTTAGCATCCGTATAAACTACAACATATCCTTTTTTTTCAAAATAGTTTTTCCATTTTGCTGTCTCTTGTCTATCACACAAGTCTATTTTATTAAATATTATGATTTTTTTCTTGTCTTTTACTACTTCATCTAAATACATATTATGAGAAGAAAGTGGACAACGTGCATCTACTAATTCAAAAACTATATCTACTAGTTTTAGTTTTTCTTTAACTTCTCTTGTTGCTTTAGCCATATGGCCTGGAAACCATTGAATAACCATAGATAATCTCCTTATATTTTTATTAATTTATTATTGTCATATACTATTTTAAACATCTTTATTATTTTATCATATTTTTAAGTATTTTGGCAAAATTAATAAAAAAATACAAGATAGTTTTATATCTTTATCAAAAACTATCTTGTATTCTTTTAAAATATACTATCTCTTATCTATTCTTTTAACTACAAAGTCTCCAAGTATTTGAATAGCAAATACTATTACTAATATTAGAACTGTAGCAACGAACGTTAATGTATTATTGTTTCTTTGGAATCCATCTAAATAGGCTAAATTCCCTAAACCTCCAGCTCCAATTACACCAGCCATAGCAGTTGAACCTACAAGAGCTATTGCAGTTACTGTTAAACCTGAAACAATTGCTGGTAAACTTTCTGGAATTAATACTTTCGTAACAATTGTTATTTTTTTAGCTCCCATTGCTCTTGCTGCTTCAATAACACCTTTATCTACTTCACGTAATCCAATCTCTACAAGACGAGCATAGAATGGAGCCGCTGAAAGGATTAGCGCTGGCATTGCTGCTTGAGGACCACTAATAGAACCAACTAAAGTTTTAGTAAATGGTAATAATAAAACTATTAAAATAATGAATGGGATTGCTCTAAAAATATTAACTATTGCTGAAACAACCGCATAAAAAACACGTCCAAATGTTCCATTACTATTAGAACTAAGATATAATAGTAATCCTAAACATACACCAATAACAACTACTGCTGCTAATGATTCAAAAGTCATTACTAATGTCTCTATCGTTTTACTTTGTACTTTTACCCAACTAACACGAGAAAAATCAAACATTATAACACCTCCGTTAAAATACCTAATTCATTTAATCTAGATATTACTTTCTTTATATTCTCATCTGTACCTAATAATTGAACAAATAAAGTTCCAATATTAGCATCAGCTGTTTTATCAATATGACCATTAATAATTGTGAAATCAAACTCAATTTCTTTTAATAGCATACTTAAAATAGGTTTTTTAGATGTATTATTATCAAAAGTAAATTTAATAATAATACCTTCTGTAAATACTTTTTTCCACTCTTCAATATTTTCACGTTCTTCAATTTCTGAAGCGAATGAAGTTTGACTTAAGAATTTTTTAGTTACTTCTTGTGTTGGGTGATAGAATACTTCTGAAACTAATCCATTTTCTGCAATTGTACCACCATCTATAACTGCAACTTTAGTACAGATTGTTTTTATTACGTTCATTTCGTGAGTTATAAGTACTACAGTTATATTTGTTTTTCTATGAATTTCTTTTATTAAGTTTAATACTTCAGCTGTCGTTTCTGGGTCTAATGCACTTGTAGCTTCATCACAAAGTAAGATTGATGGTTTTCCTGCTAATGCACGGGCAATACCTACTCTTTGTTTTTGTCCACCAGAAAGTTGTGATGGATAAGCATTTAATCTATCCTCTAAGCCAACTAATCTAGCTAATTCTTCTACTCTTTCTTTTATTTCGCTTTTTGATTTACCTAAAATTTCTAATGGGAATGCTATATTTTCAGCAACCGTTCTACTCCATAATAGATTAAAATGCTGAAATATCATTCCTATTCTTTGTCGTTTAAGACGGCGTTCTGATTCAGTAATCTTATTGAAGTCATCTCCTTCAATAATTACTTCTCCATCTGTTGCAATTTCTAAACCATTTAATAATCTTACTAATGTACTTTTACCTGCTCCAGAATATCCAATTATTCCATAAATATCCCCTTCTTCTACCTTAAGATTAATATCTTTTAATGCATGAACATTGTTATTATATATTTTATTTACATTTTTTAATTCAATCATAGTATTTCCTTTCTTATTTAAATTTTAAAAAACGCCCTTACTCTGTTAAACAGAATAAGGGCGTTTTACGCGGTACCACCTTACTTTTTACTCATACTACTAACATAGCTTATCCTATAACGTGGACACCCGAATAAAGTTTACAATTATTGTTTACCTCATTAACCACTCGAACCATTTTCCTAAATTATATAATATGCATTCTCAGCTTACTGCACTCTCTTTGATTACGCCATTTAGTACTTATAAGAGTATTGGTTGTTATTTATACTTTCTAAGTATAGCACTATATTTTTTTACTGTCAAGACGTTTTTTTAGAATATAAAGTTGAAAATTCTGAAAATATAGTTATTAATTTATTTCTCATTATCTCTAATATAATCTTTTACAACTCTAGCCATGTCATCAAGAAGATCATCAAATTCTTCCCAATTTTTCACAGTAGCACCACTAGCTAGTGGATGCCCTCCACCTGCATATTTTTCTGCTAAAGTATTAATAACTGGTCCTTTTGATCTTATCCTTACACGAACTTTATTCCCCTCATCTATAGCAAAACACCAAGCATATAATCCTTCTAAGCTTCTCAATAAATTAACGCCTGTTGACACTTCGCCAGGATCTACTCCGTATTTATCCATATCTTCTTTAGTTATTTTTAAATAAGCTACTCCATCTTGGAAAACATCATATTTTTCAAAAATAAATGCTCTAAAGCGCATAAGATTTTCACTAATAATTTCCATTTTATCTAATAATTCACTCATATTAAAATTATATTTTATAAGCTCTGATGCAACCTGAAGTGTATTATTTGAAGTATTAGGGAATAAAAATCTTCCAGTATCCCCTACTATGCCTAAATACAATAATTTCGCTGCTTCATCATTTAGTTTTATTTCATATTTTTTATTTAAATATGAATAAAAGTTATAAATTAATTCACTACAAGATGATACTTCAGTATCAACTAAATTTATATTACCATAGTCGTCTAATGGTGGATGATGATCAATCTTTATTAAAAAATTATTTTTAGTAAATAACTTCCCATCAATTCTAGGAAAGTTAGCCGTATCAGTAACTATTACTAGTGCATTGTTATAGTCTTCTTCATTTACTTCAGTATTTGTAAATAAAAAGTTTAACGACGGCGAATCCTTCCCTACTGTAATAATTTCTTTTTCTGGGAAATTTTCTTTTATTAATTGATACATAGCTCCTTGTGATCCATATGCATCAGGGTCTGGTCTTTCATGTCTATGAATTATAATCTTATCATTTTCTTTTATTTTAAGATAGATTTCTTCATATAAGTTCTCATAATTTGTAGTCATTTAATTTCTTCTTTCTATTAATTTCTTTGGAATACTTGACAAGTTACCATTGCTTTTGCTACTAATTCTGTTTTATCAAATACTTCTACATCAAATTTCGCTGTTTTTCTACCAATATCTAATATTGTAACTTTAGTAGTAACAGTTCTATCTAATGGTACTGATTTTAATAAATATAATGAGCTATTTTGCATTAGCACTTCACTTCTATTATAATTATAACTTGTAATATGTATAGATTCATCTATTATACTCAGCAGGGCAGAACTTGAAAAAGTACCAAACTGATCTAACATTTGAGGTATTACTTTTACTTGTAGTCCATCTGCTCTTGGAACTATCCCTTTACGCATAATCTCGTCAAAAGTATCATTATTATGACCTTCTTGATATCTATTATTAGTAAGTAATGAATTTATAACTATTTTTCTAGTTACAACACCTAGTAAAGTATTTTTATTATCAATTACTGGCATAAGTTCATACCCTTCCGATAACATAGTATTCGCTACTGAAGATATAGGTGTATCTAATGTTGTCGTTGCTACTTTTCTTTCCATTACTTCTTTTATTAATGTATCTTTTTCTTGTAAAAATACATCACGTGCTGTTACAATACCAACTAATTTTCCATATTCATTTACAACTGGATATCTAGTATGTCCAACTTCTAACTGTAAATCATACCAGTCTTTCACTGTACTATTTAAATTTATAGTATATAGTCTTTCAGCTTTTATATATATACTATCAACTGCTATAATGTCCCTCTTAATTATTTGGTCATTTGTAACACGATTTATTAAATGAGTTACTGAAAAAGTATCATGTGGTGTAACAATAAGAGGTAAATTCTTTCTATCTGCTATTGCCTTAATATGTTCACTAGGCATATATCCTCCAGTAACTAAAATAGCACACCCTTTTTCTAATGACATTTCAATTATTTTTGGACGATTTCCAATTATTAATAATGTACCTTGTCTTATATGCTGTCCAACTTGTTCATAATCCATAGCACCAATAGCAAAATCTTGAACGATTTCATGGATTCCTCCACGTCCAGCTACTAACTGACCACTTACTATATTAACTATTTCTGAATATGATAATTTTTCAACATTATCTCTTTCTTTTTTCTGAATTCTAACTGTCCCTACACGTTCAATTGATGAGACAAAACCACGATTTTCTGATTCTTTTATCGCTCTATATGCTGTCCCCTCACTAACTTTTAATTCTTTTGCAACTTGACGTACAGAAATTTTACTTCCAATTGGTAAGCTTTTAATATATTCTAATATTTTTTGATGCTTCGATTTCACGTCTCTTCCTCCTCATTTATTATTATAATACAATACTTTCTTCTAGTACACATTCTCTTTATAGTAATTATATACTTTTAATGTTTTAATTTCAAGTTAAAAAAGAGTGAAATTACAGTTATTTTAACTATATTCCACTCTTTTTTTATTTTATATTTTCTAGTTTATTTCAATAAATATATATTGAAATAAATTATTTTCTTTTACTACTACAGCTGAATAATTAATTTTTTTCTATAACAACTATTGATTCATCATAGTAAAATATATTGTTATTTTCTACCCGCAGGCAACTTCTTAGCATATCCTACTTTATTTTCCTGTTTAATTCTTGCAATTACTAATGCATCATCTGGAACATTTTCAGTTACAGTTGTTCCAGCGGCAACCACTACTCCATCCCCAATTTCAAGAGGAGCTATTAAATTAGAATTACAACCCACAAAAGTATCACTACCTACTTTAGTTTTATATTTATTTTTCCCATCATAGTTAACAGTAATTGTTCCACAACCAATATTTGTATTATTTCCAACTGTTGCATCACCTAAATAACTTAAATGTGCTGTTTTTGAACCATTACCGTAAGTCGTATTTTTCAACTCAACAAAATTACCAATTCTTACATCTTCTCCAAGTTCACAATTATTTCTAATATGTGAATATGGCCCTACTGTTGAATTATCACCAACTTTAGAATCACGAATTGTTGAAGACAATACTTTTACACCATTTCCTATTACTGCATTTTCTAGAAATGAATTTGGTTTAATTTGACAATCTTCTCCAATCACAGTATTTGATTTTATAGTAACATTTGGATATATTGTAGTATCACGTCCGATAACAGCATTAGGTGCAATGTATGTGTTATTTGGATCAACTAACGTTACTCCAGCAAGCATATGTTTTGTATTAATTCTATTTCTCATCACATTTTCAGCATATGCTAATGCTACTCTATCATTAACTCCAAATGTTTCATCAAAATCATTACATAAGTATGTTTCAATTATTTCTTTTTGCTCACGAACTAATGATAATACGTCTGGTAGATAATACTCTCCTTGTTTATTATCGTTCTTAACTTTTTCTAGCATCTCAAATAAAAGTTTATTGTCAAAACAATAGATACCTGAGTTAATCTCTTTTATTTGTTTTTCTTTATCAGTAGCATCTTTTTCTTCTACAATTTTCACAAGTTTCCCATTAACATCACGGATAATTCTACCATAAGCGAATGGATCATCTGCTATTGCAGTAAGAACCGTAGCTTTTGCATTAGTTCTTTCATGATGATCTAACATATTGTTAATAGTCTCAGGACGAATAAGTGGCGTGTCACCATACATTACAATAGTAGTACCTTCTTTATCTTGTAACTCTTCTTTAGCCATTTTTACTGCATGAGCTGTACCTAATTGTTCCTCTTGTAATACAAATTTTGTTCTATCGCCTAAAACTTCTTTTACTCGCTCAGCTCCATGTCCAACAACTGTGATAACATCTTCCATTTCTAAATCATTTAAACTGTCTAGAACAAGCTCAACCATAGTTCTATCGCATACTTTATGTAATACCTTGTACAACTTAGACTGCATTCTTGTTCCTTTTCCTGCTGCCAATATTACCGCATATCTTTTGTTACTCATTAGTTAAGTCCTCTTTCTCTACTTCTTTTAATTTTTGCATAACATTACCTATTTTAACATCAAATGTACCATTGTATTCATCGATATTATCTATTTTTGATAAATATAAATAGTCATCTTCATGCTCTCTAGGTGAATCATAACATTGTGTAAGTATAACTTTCCCTATAACTTCCACATCAAATTCATTCATTAAACTTTCCATACCAGTTAATACGCCACCACCACGCATAAAATCATCCACTAATAGTACTTTAGAGTGATTGTTTAAACTTCTTTTTGATAAAATCATTGTTTCAATTTTTTTAGTTGATCCAGAAACATAGTTTATCGCAACAGTAGTGCCTTCTGTTACTTTATTATCTCGTCTTATCGTAATAACAGGTTTGTTTAAAATAGATGCTATAGCATATGCTACCGGAATACCTTTAGTAGCTACTGTGACCACTGCATCAATTTCTTTATTTTTGTAAACAGTGGCTATAACTCTTCCTAATTTGTTCATTAAACTTGGATTTCCAACTATATCAGACATAAATATATAACCTCCGGCTAATAATCTATCTCCCTCTGATATTTTTTCAATAAACTCATCAAGAATTTTTTTTGCATCTTCTTCTACTAAAGTAGGCGTGAAAATTACACCACCACTAACCCCAGCAAGTGTCTTTACTTCTCCAATATTTTCTTCTTTAAATCCTGTTTTAATAATATGGATATCTTCACTTATTGATGATTTGGCTTGATTAAATTTTGTTACAAAGTAAGTTAAAGGTATTAGTTTATTTGGATTATTTAATAAATACTCCGTCATTACCACTATTCTTTCACTTCTTTTTAATTTCATATTATAAATCATACTCCTCAATTCGTATATTATAACTATATAATAACATTATTGTTCGGATTAGTAAAGAATAATTATTTTATTATACTGATTCTTATTATATTATAATGTAATTATATATTATTTAAAACATATATATTACTAGATTCTTTAATCTAATTATAATAATACCGTATATTTTATACTTAATGAGTAAGCTAAATAATCAAAAAAAGAAACGATTGAATTTTTCCAATCGTTTCCTTTTTATTTTTCTTTCCAAACCTCTAACGTTCTGATTTGATTCTCTTCTACTTTTCTAACAATAAATGTTAGTTTATCTATCGAATAAATCGCACCTACTTTTGCTTCATACTTTTGCATATAAACATAAGCACCTATCGTATCTACCTCTTCATGTGGTAATTGAACTTTAAATAGTGCATTTACATCTTGAATAGGTACCCATCCATCGATTAAGTAGTGACCATTTTTTAATTTTTTTACTAAACTTAGCTCATCTTCATCAAATTCATCGCGAATTTCACCCGTTAATTCTTCAACAATATCTTCAAGTGTAACAACCCCACTAGTTCCACCGTACTCATCAGTGATAACTATCATATGTTCACGGTTTTGTTTTATTGTCGTTAATACTTGTGAAATTGGTGTATGCTCAAAAACTTTAATAGCTGGAGTAATATACTCTTCTAAGTCTTCTGTAGTTTCAATTTTTTTATCTGTAAACAATAGTTTTTTCACATTCAATATCCCAATTATCTGGTCTTTATCTCCATTTTCAATAACAGGATAACGAGTGTATTCCTCTTGTTTCATTTGTCTCATTATTATTCCTAATGAGTCACTTAAATCAATAGCTTCAACCTCTGTTCTAGGCGTCATTATTTCTTTTGCTATTTTATTATCAAATTCGAACACTCTTTCTACATAACGATACTCTATATCATTGATTTGTCCATGAGCTCGAGATAATTTCATTATTGTTCTAAGTTCTTGTTCACTATGTATATCATCATGCTCTGATGCTGGTTCAAATCCAAATAATTTTGCTATCACATTAGCGAGTGAGTTTAGCAACCAAACTAAAGGTCGCATTATCTTATCAAACCAATACATTGGCCATGCTACTTTAAAACAAGTTTTCTCTGCAGATTGAATTGCAATTGTTTTCGGAACTAATTCACCTAATACAACATGTAGTAATGTCATAAATCCAAAAGAAACCACAAGCGAAATTGTATGTGTTAATGTTTCATTTAGTTTAAATACTTCAAATAATGGATTAAACAATGCGTGAAACGTTGATTCTCCTAACCATCCTAAACCTAACGACACAATAGTAATCCCTAATTGTGTTGCTGATAAATAATGATCTAACTGCTCAACCATTTTTAATAATATTTTAGCTGTTTTATTTCCGTCTTCGGCTATTTCTTTTATCCGAGTAGGACGCAATTTCACTAGCGCAAATTCAAACATTACAAAGATTGCTGAAGCAGCTAGTAGTAATATTATAACTATAATTTTAATTAAGATACTGAGATCCATATGGTTTAATTTAACCTCTTTCTTATATATATTAATTAAATAATTTTACTATATTTTTAGTAGTTTTTCAAATATTATGAAGTAATAAAAAGATATACATTGAATATTATTATCCAACGTATATCTTTTGAATTTTCCTAATTTCCTGTAACTTTTAAGCGAGTAAGCGCTTTAGCAAGAGCTAATTGAGCTCTGCGAACATCTAAACCTTCTTTATTTCCTTCTAATCGTTTTTCCGCTCTTTCTTTTGCTCGTTTAGCACGCTCTACATCTATATCTTTTTCTAACTCGGCAGTTTGGACAATTACAGTTATTTTATCTTTATGTGTTTCTACGAAACCTTCGCTTACAGCTAATAAATCTTCTTTGCCATCTGGGAACACTACTTTCAATGGACCTATTTTCAATGATGCAACCATAGGCACGTGGTTGGCCATTATCCCTAACTGGCCACTTGGGGTCCCTAAGACAACCATTGAAGCTTCCTCAGCTTTATAAGCTTCTCCATTAGGAGTAACAATACTTACATTTAAAGTATTCATCTATTTACCTCCTATGTATTATACTTCTACTCCTAGTTTGCGAGCTTTTTCTAATACATCTTCAATTCCACCTACAAGACGGAAACAATCTTCAGGAATATGATCATATTTACCATCTAAAATACCTTTAAATGCCTGAACTGACTCAGAAACTGGAACATAAGATCCAGGTTGTCCTGTAAACTGTTCAGCAACGTGGAAGTTTTGTGATAAGAAGAATTGAACACGACGTGCTCTATCTACAGTTTTCTTATCTTCATCACTAAGCTCGTCCATACCTAGGATAGCTATAATATCTTGTAACTCACGATATTTTTGAAGTGTTCTTTGAATTCTTGTCGCAACTTGGTAGTGTTCTTCTCCTACAATTTCAGGAGCTAATGCTCTTGATGTAGAAGCTAGTGGGTCAACGGCAGGATAAATCCCCATTTCTGTTAACGCACGCTCAAGGTTTGTTGTTGCATCTAAGTGAGCAAATGTTGTAGCCGGTGCTGGGTCTGTATAGTCATCGGCTGGTACATAAATTGCTTGAATAGATGTTACTGAACCTTTTTTAGTTGACGTAATACGTTCTTGTAGACGTCCCATCTCTGTTGCAAGTGTTGGTTGGTAACCAACGGCTGAAGGCATACGTCCTAATAACGCTGAAACCTCAGACCCTGCTTGTGTGAAACGGAAGATATTATCAATGAAAAGAAGTACGTCTTGTCCTTCTTCATCACGGAAGTACTCAGCCATTGTCAGCCCTGTTAATGCTACACGCATACGTGCACCAGGTGGTTCATTCATTTGTCCGAATACCATGGCAGTTTTATTAATTACTCCTGAGTCTTTCATTTCATAGTATAAATCATTACCTTCACGAGTACGCTCACCTACTCCAGTGAATACTGAAAGTCCACCATGTTGTTGAGCAACGTTATTAATAAGCTCTTGAATAAGAACCGTTTTACCAACTCCAGCTCCTCCGAAAAGACCGATTTTACCACCTTTAATATATGGTGCAAGTAAGTCGATAACTTTAATCCCTGTTTCTAAAACTTCAACATGAGTAGATAATTCTTCAAATGTAGGAGCTTCTTTGTGGATTGATTCTTTTTGAACATCTGCCCCAGCTTCTTCACCGTGGTCAACTGCCTCTCCTAATACGTTAAACACACGTCCTAATGTGTAATTTCCAACAGGAACAGAAATTGGTGCTCCTGTATCTACTACTTCAGCTCCTCTATTTAATCCATCAGTAGATGACATCGCAATTGTTCTTACAACGTTATCACCAATTTCTAAAGAAACTTCAAGTACTAATTTTTCTTTTTTTCCATCGCCTTTTTCTATAAACACTTCAAGAGCATTTAATAGATTAGGCATATGCCCTGATTCGAATTTTACGTCTACTACAGGTCCCATAACTTGGAGAATATAACCTTTATTCATATGTTGTTTGCTAACTTAATAGCTTCTCCTTTCTTATTTACTATTTTGCAGCTGCTGCTCCACTTACAATTTCTGTAATTTCTTGAGTAATAGCAGCTTGTCTTGCACGATTGTACTTAATCGTAAGTGTATCAATAATATTTCCTGCATTATCAGTTGAATTTTTCATCGCTGTTTTTCTTGCAGAATGTTCACTAGCTTTACTATCCAATATACTTCCATAAATCATACTTTCAGCATATTGTGGTAGCAAGACATCTAATACCGCTGTCTCACCAGGTTCAAATTCATAAGCACCTGTTGCTTCATTGTTAGAATCCGTAAATTGATTAGTGTCTTCTATAGGAAGAACTTGGCTTTCTGTAACAACTTGTTGAATCATACTAACAAAATGATTATAGTGTAGATATATCTTATCGTATTCTTTATCTATAAAATATCCTACTACTTTATTAGTAATCTCTTTAACCTGTGTGAAACTTGGCTCATCTGGTATATCTCTAAAACTATCAATTACATTATAGCCATTTTTTCTGAAAAACTCAGCTCCATAATTACCTATTGCTACAATACCATATTCACCATCTGTGTGTCGTTCATTTACTGTGTTGACAAAATTTCTAATTATATTTGAATTAAATCCTCCACATAAACCACTATCACTAGTAATTACTACATAAAGAGTTTTCTTTGCTTCTCTTTTTTCTAACATAGGATGTTTTATATTCCCATTTTTACCAAAAATTGTCCCCATTACTTCTTGCATTTTCTTCATGTAAGGATTAAATCTTTGAGTGTTAGTTTGTGCTTTAAGTAATTTTGATGTTGATACCATCTCCATAGCCTTAGTTATATGACTAGTTTTTTTTGTAGAATTGATTTTGTTTTTAATATCTCTAAGTGACGCCAATTAGTTCACCACCTTTTCTCTACTTTTGGATTCTATGAAAAAGTTTTTTTGAATGCTTCAATTACTTCATTCATTACTTTTTTATCTGGTAAGTCTTTAGTTTCTACTATGTGTTTAACTGCCTCAGTTTCATGGGCATCTAAATACGCATATAATTCTTGTTCGAATCTATGAATGTCTTTAACTTCTATATCATCAAGATATCCATGAGTTAAAGCATAAAGAATCATAACTTGTTTTTCAACTGGAAGTGGTTTATGTAAGTCTTGTTTTAATACCTCAACTGTACGCTTACCACGCTCAAGTTTTTCACGAGTTGCTGGATCTAAATCCGAACCAAATTGAGCAAAGCTCTCTAATTCACGATACGAAGCTAAGTCAAGACGTAATGTACCTGATACTTTTTTCATAGCTTTAATTTGTGCAGATCCACCTACCCTAGATACTGAAAGTCCAGCATTAATCGCCGGTCTAATACCAGAGAAGAATAAGTCTGATTGTAAGAAGATTTGTCCATCTGTAATAGAAATTACGTTTGTTGGAATAT
>CAUSKO010000002.1:0-70378 GCA_963532255.1 uncultured Gemella sp.
GTTTAACTTTTATCTCGCACCCGCATAGCGGGTGGTTTTTTGTTTCGGAGACTTCACCTCCTCAACTGGCTTAAGCCATTAATAACAAAAAAGATGCAATAAAAAATTGCATCTTTTTTTCGCTATAAAGCTCTTATTTTTTCATTCATTTGTTTTCTTAATTTAGAAAAGTCCTCTTTAACTACTACAGTATCTGCAATATAATCATGCAGTCCTTTTTTCTTAGGTAATATTCCTACGAAAACATAAGGTATATAGAATAATACAGTAGTCAATATTCTTCCTACTAACTCTCGATAAATTACATCATACCAAGATAACTTTTCACCTTTATTAGTCTCTACTTTTATCTTCATAATTATCTTACCTAGTGTTTGCGAGAAGTAATAAGTCATAAGTATAAAGTAAGCAAATGATACTATAAGAAAACTGATAGTATATTCCCCAATTAATGATAGCTTAATACTTACATTCATATAATTCATTGTTATAGTATTAAATAATCCTGTAATTGCTGCAACTACTATTAAATCTATTATATATGCCATAAATCTTTGCCAAAAACCTGCATAGAAGTTTTCGGATAGTTTTACATAATCTTCAAATGTTGTTGGCAACGAAAAATCTACATTACGGTTATAGTTATTAAAATTATTAATATGGTTATTTGGAACATTAATTTGTTCCTCTACATTTTTAGTTTCAATAGTTTGCTCATTGTTTAGATTAGCTACTGGTTCATTACTTTGATAACCAGAATGTAGTGTTTCAGCATTCTGATTAGTTATCGATTCATTGTTTTGATAACCAGTACTTTGATTAACTGACAATTCACTACTTGGATATTCAGTTTGCAAATTAACATTATTCTGATTGGTTGTTGCTTCGTTATTTAGATAATCAGGGTTCGTATTTTCATTATAATTATTAGTCATTATAACAGCCCCCTTATCCTATGTAACTTCTTTCTACACTAGTTGATGATGCTTCACTATTAAACTCTGAAATAATAGATCTAGTTGTAGCTTTTACTAATCTTGATAAAATACTCTCTGAAGAACTATCTTTTCTTAACTCTATTACACTAGGGTTACTTAAATTCTTCTCTTCTTTTATTAAATTAATAAGTTCATCTTCTGTTCCTATCTTATCAACTAATTTATTGTCTACCGCTTGTTTTCCACTATAAGTACGTCCATCAGCTAGTTTTTTAACCTCATCTTCACTCATATTACGGCCTTCAGCAATAGCTTTGACAAATCTATTATATGCTTCTTTATTTTGTTCTTGGTATATTTTTCTAGTTGATTCTGGTAAATCTTCTGCAATTCCACCAACCGCTTTTTGATCACCTGAGCGAATAGTTTCTTGCTTAATACCTTTTTCATTTAAGAACTTCTGAGCAGAAATATAGCTCATAACTACTCCAATTGAACCAGTAGTTGTCTCTGCATTAGCAAATATTTTTTTACCAGCCATTGAAATGTAGTAACCACCTGATGTTGCTTGTTTTTTCATCACAACGTAAACATCTTTACCACTATTTTTTAAAGCGTTATAAATTTCTGCTGTTTCATAGACTCCTCCACCTGGAGTATTTACAGATAATAAGATTGCTTTTACATTTGGATCTGCTGCAGCAACTTTAATCTGATTAATAATTGAACCCCTAGAATAAGCATTCGTCATATCTGAACCAATTTCACCTTCAACAGAAATTTTTTGAATAACTTCGCTTCCACTTCCTTCTTTCAATGTTAACTTATGAACAGATTGATTTAATAAGAAGTTAGCTAAGTAACCTTCGCTATTTGCTTCATTTTTTTTCTGATCCTTTGATTGCATTGTTCCACCTATCAATGAAACAATAACTAAAACCACTACAATAGCTGCCGAAATTAATCTCTTATTTTTAAATTTCATATTCATTTTCTCCTAATATTTCATTTAAGATATAATTAAGCTAAACTTTATTCACCATAGCTTTTAGAAACAAATCGATTATATCGTTTCATAAACGCTAGTTCAGCAGTACCTGTTTGACCATTCCTGTTTTTAGCTACTATTACTTCAACAGTAGATACATCACTAGGTTCTCGAACTTCATCCTCATCTGCATCTTCACTTCTATAATAGTCTGAACGATATAGGAACGATACGATATCGGCATCTTGCTCAATACTTCCAGATTCCCTAAGGTCACTCATCATTGGACGTTTATCATGTCTAGATTCTACACTACGCGATAACTGTGACAATGCTATTACTGGACATTCTAATTCCCTTGCCATTTGTTTTAAACTACGAGAAATCTCCGAAACTTCTTGTTGCCTATTATCGGTTTTTTTACTTCCTTGTAAAAGTTGTAGGTAGTCAATAACAACTAGGTCTAAACCTTTTTCATTTTTTAGAAGTTTACACTTCGCCTTAACTTCATTAACTTTAATAAACGCACTATCTTCGATAAAAATATTTTTCTGATTCAAGAAATGCACTGCAGTTTCTAATTTCATCATATCATCATTATCTAATGTACCTTTTTTAATTTTTTCAGAATCTAGCATTCCTTCACTACAAATCATCCTAGATACTAGTTGGTCTGCCCCCATCTCTAGAGAGAATAAAGCTACTGTTTTTTTCTCATCCTCATCTTTATGGTTTTTCCCTGCTACATTTAAAGCAATGTTTAAAGCAAAGGCTGTTTTCCCCATAGATGGACGTGCTGCTAAAATTACTAAATCCCCTTTTCCTAATCCTATTAATTGATCTAAAGCACTAAATCCTGTTGGAATAGCCATATTTTGACCTTCTCCAGACATACGTGCTACTATCTCTTTAAATACTTCAGCAGCTACTTCGGGCATCTCTTTAAACTGTGAAGTTTTAGCACGTTCCATAGCTCTTTCTACTTGATCAAATAGATTAGCTGTTAAAGAATCTATATCCGCAGTCCCTTGATTTATCTCTTCAGTACTACGTAATAAAACTGAACGAATTTCACGATAAATAGAATATCGTTTTACTGAGTTTGCAAAATGCATTATATTACGTGAACTCGGCGTAATATCATAAAGTTCCACTATATATAATGAGGCATCCACTGTTTTGAATGCCCCACTATTATTTATTTCTTCAAATATCGTAGTGGTATCTGGTATGATTTCCGCTTCATCTAAACGTAAAATAGCATTGTAAATATCTTTATGTTTTTCGTCATAGAAGTCATCTACATCAACTACAGCTTTTACTTCTACTAATTTTTCCGGCTCTTGCATAAGAGCACCAAGCAAAGATTGCTCTGCCATAATAACAGAATCTATATGATATTTCATACTTTCACCTACATATTTTTTATTGTTCCACTACATGAACTTTAATAGTTCCTTCAACTTGACTGTGTAATTTAATTTTTACATTTGTATATCCTAAAGATTGAATACCATGTGGTAAGTCAATTTTTTTCTTATCTACTTTAAGATTGTGTTGTTTTTTCAATTCATCAACAATTTGTTTTGAAGATACTGATCCAAATAATCTTCCACCTTCTCCAGCTTTAACAGAAACTTTAACTTCTAAGTCTTCTAATTGTTTCGCTAATAATTTAGCTTGAACTAATTCTTCTTGCTTATCTTTTTCAACACGTTTTTGTTGTCCTTTTAAAGTAGCCATATTAGCATTAGTCGCTTGAACTGCTTTTTTATTAGTGATTAAGAATTTTGCATATCCATCTGCAATTTCCTTAACATCTCCTTTTTTTCCTTTTCCTTTTACATCTTCTATAAATATAACTTTCATTACCCTATCTCCTTTATATAAAATTCATTTCAAACTTTTAAAAACTATTGTAACAATACATGATCTATAGCTTCGTTTAGTCTTGATACCGCAGTATCAATATCAACATTTTCTATTTGAGTAGCTGCATTGGCAAGGTGCCCTCCTCCACCAAGCTCTTCCATTACTAATTGAACATTTAGATTACCTAATGATCTAGCCGAAATTCCTACTCTGTTTTTATCTAAGTAACCTACCGCAAAGCTACACTCTATACCTTTTAAAGTAAGTAATAAGTCGGCACTTTGCGCTAGCATAACATTTGTATATGTTTTTTCATTTGGTGCTTTAGCTATTACTATTTCTGGTGTTTTTTGAATAGAATTATTAATGATTTCTACTCTACTCATAAAGTTCTCAATAGGTTCTTTTAAAATAGTTTTTACTTTCGTAGGGTCTGCTCCGTTACTTCTTAAATAAGCCGCTGCATCAAATGTTCTTGACCCAGTTCTTATAGAGAAGTTTTGAGTATCTACTACTATACCACCTAGCATTATTGTCGCTGCTATAGGTGTAATTTTTTCAATTTTTGTTTGATATTCTATTAACTCAGCTATTAATTCTGATGATGATGACGCATAAGGTTCAATATACGTTAATAGTGGGTTAGTTATTATATCTTCTCCACGTCTGTGGTGGTCTATAATAACTTTCTTATTTGCTTTTGATAATATTGCAGCATCTATAACACGTGATGCATCTGACGTATCTACAATAATTAATGTTGTTTGCGGTGTCATTAACTCCCACGCTTCATCACTATTTATGAAAACTCGTGATAATCCTTCATCAGCACTATCTATCTCTAACATAACTTTTTGAATAGTTTCATCTTTATCACTGTCATTTAAAATTATATAACAATCTTTCCCTACAATTTTTGAGAAAGTATAAATACCTACACATCCACCAATAGCATCAAAGTCAGGACGCTTATGTCCCATAACTATAACTTTATCACTATCAGTAATAATATCAGCTAACGCATTAGAGATAACACGTGCTTTAATTCTAGTACGTTTTTCCTGCGGATTAGTTTTACCTCCGTAGAACTTAATAGTACCATCAACATCTTTCATAGCAACCTGATCTCCCCCACGACCTAAAGCAAGGTCTAGTGAGCTTTTAGCTAGCTCTCCTAATTCTGGTAAGAAATCTGTTCCCATACCAACTCCAATACTAAGGGTAATCGGAGCATCAAATTCTTCTTTCAGATTTCTAATTGAATCTAAAATTTGGAATTTATCTTTTTCTATTTTCTTAAGATCTTTAACATTTAAAAGCCCTATAAAACGGTCTTCATCTAATCTCTTTAAATAAATACTGTTTTTCTTAGCCCATTCTGTTAGTATTTTTACTACAGTTGCATCAAAACTACTTGCTATTTCATCGTCTAATGAATCATATACATCTTCATAGTTATCAAGACTTAAATTTAAGATAATCGGTCTTGTGTCTCGGAATCTCTGCATTACAACTTTACTTTCCGTAATATCAAAGAAGTATATATAACCACTATCTTTTTGATAATTAACTTTATAGTGTTTTCCAAAAATTTCAAATTGATTATCAACTGGTGTTTCTACATCGAAAATTTCCTCAATTTCTGGCATAAGTTCTAATATATTAACACCTTTTATTTCTTCAACTTTTATATGTTTATAAATAAAATTATTTGCCCACTCGATATTCTTATTTTCATCAATTACAATAATACCTATAGGGAATTTATTTATTCCTTTTTCTGAAGAATCTTTTATACGATTCGTTAATTTACTAATATATTTCTCTGTTTGTTCTGAAACTTTTTTTGAATTATAGTAGATAGGAATTAATGCAAGAAGCCATACTGCTAAATATATAGCTAAGCTTTTTATACTTAGTAGTCCTATTACTATAGCTCCTAAAGCAACAATCGCTAAAATTACTAATTCATATTTTCTTTTCGCATTCATCGCTATCTTCCTTTCTTCATAATAATATAACTTTCTCTTAATTTAAATACACTATCTATAAATCCAAGCAACTCTAAAATTGGACTAAATAGTATTAGTATTATGACTAATAATACTTTTATAACTGTTTCACTTTGTTTTAATTCCGCAAAGAAGAATGCCGTAAACAAACCATTAAGCGCAAAAACAAGTCCCATTATTGTACTCGTATTTTGTAGCAGTATGTGCCAGAAATTATTTGAGTTATCTCCAACCTGTAAACTCACTATTAATTCTATTATTATTAGAACTATATAAATATTTGCGATTCGATTACTTAACATAATTCTACTAAACTTAGGAAATGTTGGTATTATAATATACTCTCTTCCTAACATTGATAAAGTATATTGAACTAATAGTAAACTATATAAGAACAATACAATAAACAACGTTACAGGAAATGTTCTTTTTAATGACTCTATCGTTATCATTAATGCATCTTTATCTAAAGCTTGATTACTTAGTAAACTTTGTTGTTGGATTTCATTTACAAACTGATTAATTTGTTCACTTGTAATATTTACGATTCCATTTTTTACTAGTAGTGCTACATAAATAGCAATTCCTAAAAATAAAAATGCAGAAACTGCTGTAACTATAAATATCTTAGAATTTCTTGTTACTATAGATTGATAAATTATATATGCGAGTACCATATGCATTGTAAACCAAAATAGCATATATGGACTCGAAAAGAACATTAATATAGCAATACCTACAGACACAAGTGGTAAATAAAATTTTAATCCTCTAGCTCCTAACACATATGTTAAAGGAAATACCGCTAGAAAAGCTCCTATCTCAACAACTTTAAGCATAGCACTTAAAATAATTAATGAAATAAAAGTCAATGAATAAACAATTATTTTAGTATTACTAGGTTTTTTAAAGAAAAATTTATTCTCTAACAATTTCTCTAATTCTTTTCTTAGACCTTCTGAAATGTTATTATTCAATTTAACACTCCTTTTTCATTTTTTATAAAGAACCTTAGTTCTATATCCTATTAATTATACCAAATTTTAACGCTTTTTTAAAGAAAAATTAAACTTATTATTACTACATATTATATCAAATTATATAAGATGTTATTTCAATTAATCGCCATACTATTTAACTTATTTTATTAAGTATAAAAAAAGGTATATATATTTTTATTAAAATGCTATATTTTTTTATTTTATATTGATAAATTATATTGACAAAAATTGAACTTCAACTTATCATATAACATAGGAGAAATACGTATATAATTACTGTAATCTGAAAAGTATGTTTTTATAAAGGAAGGAGAAATTTTATGAAAAGACATATTATTACTATCATTACCGTTAGTATAGTTGTTCTTACGCTCGCTCTTGGAGGCCTATATTATTTTAGTAAAGATGATGAAAGTACTTCTAACACAACTACGTCTTCTAATAATACAACAACAACTAAAAATGACGATAATAGTTCTAAAGGACAAAATGATTCTAAAGACTCTAATAGTTCTAATAATAAAGAGAATACAGAATCTACAAAGGGTAAAACACCAGAGACTGTTAGTGAACCAACTGTTATAAACGGTGTAGTACTAGCTAACAAAAAACACCCTTTACCTAAAAATTATAACCCTGGTGAAGATCCGACAGCAAGAAAGAATGTTAATAAACTGATTAAAGATGCTCAAAACGCTGGACTTGATATTACAAATCAAGTATCAGGTTTCAGATCTTATGAAACACAAGTTGGCTTATATAACAACTATGTATCTGCACACGGAAAAGCAGAAGCTGATAGATTTTCAGCTCGCCCTGGATACAGTGAACACCAAACAGGTTTAGTATTCGACCTTATCGATAGTGATGGTCAACTGCTAGGTTCTGAAGGGACAAGTGAACGTAGTAAAAAGGCTGCTCAATGGCTTGCTGATAACGCACACAAATATGGATTTATCGTTAGATATAAACCAGAATTCGTAGAAAAAACTGGTTACATGGAAGAAAGCTGGCATATTAGATATGTTGGTCAAGATGTCGCAAAAATACTTTATGAAAAAAATATTCCACTTGAAGAGTACCTAAATGCTCCAGGTGGAGACTACGCAGAATAATAAAAGGAGAAATTTATGAATAATCAAAACCCAAATAACAATAGGAATTATAATTCTCAAAACAATAATAATCCTAATTACAATAACGATCAATATAACAACTATCCAAATGACCAATATAATCAATATAACGAGCAATACAATAACCCTGACTATAACGGTCAATATAATAATCCTGGCTACACTGGTCAACAATATGATAACCAAAATACTCAATACAATAACACTGTTAACAATCAACAGTATTATAACCAACAAAATAATCAACAATACAATATACCACCAGTAAATCCTAACTACAATAATTATGAGGAAGAGCCAAATAACGAAAAGAAAAAAAGCCCTATCCCTGTAATAATTACAGCTGTAGTAACTTTCTTAGTTCTAGTTGTAGGTCTGTACTTTGGATATAATAAGTTTATGAAAAAAGAAAATGTTGTAGACGTATCAGCTTATGAAATTAATTTCGTTACTTATGGTAACAACGGTGAAGGTAAACCTGAAGTTGATATTAAGAAAATTCCTGAAGTAGCTAACACTTCAACTGAAATTTCTAACTTCTTATCAAAACCTGATATTTCTTATGATAAGAAAGAGAATTTAAAAAATGGTGATAAAGTCGAAGTTACTATCACACTAAATCATAACACAGCAGATAGACTTAAATTAGAGCCAAAAGGTGAGTTTAAACGTACGTTTACTGTAAATGGTTTAAGTGAAAAAGAAAAAGAGAAAGAAAAAGAAACTATTATAGTTAAAGATAACTCTTCTAGCTCATCATCTTCATCTGATTCTAATCGTACATACTTCAGCAATAGAGCTGCTAGAATATATGTTGACGCTGGAGTTAACCTAAGAAGTTCTTCAAACGATTCAAGTTCTGTTTTATCAACAGCTAAAAAAGGTGATACAGTATATGTTGATTTCACTGAAAGAAACTCTAGAGGGGAAACTTGGGCATTTGTAACATATAATGGAAAACAAGGTTGGATGAGAGCCGATCTTATTGGACACTAAAAACAAAAAAGGACCTGACTAAAAAGTCAGATCCTTTTTTTATTTATCTTTTACTCTAAGCTTAACCATAAGCATACTTATTAATGTAATACATATAACTATTAAGAATATTGCTTTACTTTGGTCAAATCCAAATAAACCATTTGCTACATGTTTAGCTATCCAAACATATACGTAGTCACCATAGAATATTCCTAATGCAAAGAAGGCCTGATATATTCCCATACTTACATTTCGATACTCTTTATCAAAATATTGCATAGCAAGAGAGATAAGCACATTATATGCTCCACCATAACCTAATCCATTTAATATATAACTAAAATAGATTACATACGGATTATTCACATAAAGAGCTATAACATAGAAAGTTAGTGCACATCCAAACATAAATAGTAATGTTTTTTGAAGCCCCCATTTTCTTGTGAAATATACACCCACTAAAACACCTGCGATTAACTGTGGTATGGCAAACACTGCATCTAGATAAGCAAGCATAAGCGGGCTCATCCCTAATGAAGTTTTTCCGTATGCTATCATATTAGCTCCGCTTGTCGCAAACTTCACAAACGAAAGTAATAATGCCATTATACAAACATAAATAAAACTTCCATGTTTTAATACTACTTTAACTTTATTAAATGAAAAGCCACTGTCCACAGGACGATAATCTTTCATCATAAATGTTAATATAAACGTTATAACCGCTAATACACCTGATACTATCCACATATAATTAAAGTGTTTATACTCATTTAGAGTAAAGATATATTGTATTGGTGCTGCAATAAATTCAGCAAGAAGCGGTGCTACTGATAATATCGATACCGATAAAGCAGCCTTTTCTTTAGAAAAAGTTTCTGAGAACATAACATTAAATAATGCTAACATTGTCGCACTTATCCCTAAAGATAATGATGATAAATATAATGTAGTATAACTACCATTAAATGCAACTAAAAATGAAGTTACAATTAGTAAAAACAGTGATATTTGAACAAATATTTTTCGTCTTCTCAGTATGTCACTAGCTATAAACATAGGTAATCTAACTACCAAACTCATTAACCCATACCCTGCAGCTATTTGAGCTGCTAAAAGAGGAGTTAATGATAATCCACCGTTTTCTATAGGAGTAATAGCATACAACTTTCTATATGCCCTAATAATACTAATTGCTGACCAAAATAATACTAATATCCAAAATATAATTATTTGGTCCTTCTTCAATTCAAATTTTTTCGTTAAGTAATAAACTAATATTAAAATAAGTACTATCATTATTAGTGAAAATAAAATTTTTGTTTTAACCATCTCCTAACTAATTTTTTAACTTATAAATTATACCACAAAATTAAAAAAATCATATAGTAAACACATTATTTTCTAAATATATTTTATCCTAAGATTTAGCTATTGTTAAAAAACTAATCTCGGCATCTGGAAATCTATCATTTAACACTTTAGCACAACTTTCCAATGTATTACCACTCGTTATTACATCATCTATTAACAATATTTTCTTTGGATATTTTTCCAAATTCAAATTATCAATAATACTAAATTTATGCTTTTCTCTCTTTTTATGTAGTTTGGATTGTTTCTCTCTATAGTCACATTTTAAAATATCGGTGTATTTTATATTACAAGCTTTGCATAACTGCGCTATATGATCAAAGCCTCTGGAGTATTTTCTCGTATTATTTATAGGGACTATTGTAACAAGGTCAAATCGGAAATTTTTAAAAAACAATCTAAAGATTCCACTAAATTTTTCCGCTTCATGTATCGCTTCATAATATTTTATTTTATAAATTATTTCTTTAAAAAACTCATAATCTCCAAAATAATATAAAGTATATTCCCCTATATTCATAGTATTTATATTTATTTGTTTCTTACATTCATCACAAAAATAAATATCTTCTTTTTTAGAAAACAAATTATCAAAATTAATTCTTTTAATTTCCTCTTTTTGACAAAAAACACATTTCATATTTACTCCTTATTTAGCTTCCTATATTTAGCTAACTCATTCATATATTCTATTTCTTTAATCGCTTGTTTTATATTCTTTGTTACTTCATCAGTTAAAAATAATATATCTCCATTATTGTCATGAGCTTTTCTACCTACTCTTCCTGAAATTTGAATTAATGATTCTTTAGTAAAATTTTTATGCCCTGCATCAAATACCAATACATCTAAATAATCAAAGGTCACACCTCTTTCTAATATAGTTGTAGTTATTAATATATCAGTTTGATAATTATAAAATTTCTGTATTTTTCCTTCTCTATCGCTATCTTCACTATAAACATAATCTATCTGAATATCTTCTTCTATATTTTCGTCTAAATACATTTTTAAATTTTGACACATGGCTATTACTGGAACAAAAATTAATAATCTACGTTGTTTTTTTATTACTGTTAAAATATATCTCTTTAATATTTCTGAATTTTTCTCAAATAGAAATACCTTATTACTCTCTTTTTTGATCTTCGGTACTGGTAATAAATACCCATGATATCTAATAGGAATTTTTATTATCTCATCTACATAGTTCTTAATTTTTTTTGATGGTGTCGCAGATAAATATACTAGCACTCCGTTTTCTACCAAACTGGATAGCGCACCTTCTTCTAAACATTCATCCCCTGCATAAGGAAAAGCATCTACTTCATCAATAATTACAATATCAAAGTAATTATAATATTTTATTAGCTGATGTGTTGTCATAATATAGAAATTAGAATCTACATAACTTTTTTCATACCCATGCAATACATTAATGTCTATTCCCTCAAAATCCTTAGCAAATCTACTTTTTAATTCTTTTACAACGTCTTTTCTTGGAATAGCAATACATATCCGTTTATTAGACGTAATAGCGTCATAAACTAGTTCATAGACAATCTCTGTTTTCCCAGCTCCACAAACGGCCCAGACTAGAGTATTTTTGTTTTTCTTACTATTATCTAATACAACTTCACTTGCTTTTTTTTGAATAATGCTAAGTTTAGTCCTTGGCTTTTCTATTCTTTTAGTATTTGAAGTTGGAATATTAATCTGGAATCTAGGTAAATAATTATCTATTCTTCCAAATTCTATACATCTCATACAATAAACTATTTTTTTATCATTATTTTTATAACTATAAAACAATTTATTATCAGTATTTCCACATCTTATACAATAATAATTTTTCTTTTTGTTTAAAACACCCAATAATTTATTAATATATGGATTATAATCTAAATAATGTATTTTAATTTTGAGCCTTAGCAAATCTGAAATAGAAAGAAGCAGTCCATTATACTTTTTCAAAAATTCTAAATTAGAATCATCTAAAGTATAGACTGCTCCCGTAACTATATCATTATATATTTCAACAAAATCTTTATTTCTTTTTCCAAATTTTAAATAATCATTATATATATTTTTGTAATATTCTAATTTTTTATCATCATCAATATCACAATAATACACACAATACAATGCCTCAATAAATTCACAATTCTCCTCAAAAAACATAATTTACACCCTAGAACTTTCAGTTTAATTTATCATTCCCTCTTACTTAAAATCACAAATGAACATTATAATACTAATACCCTTACCTTTGATTTCCACTTAAAAAATATTTACAAAGCCTAGAAATATATATTTTTAAATATTAACTTTTTATGTTTTTACAGTTACTAGCTTTTTCAAACAATATTATAACAAATATATAAAATAAGGGAAAACCTACACTCACTTAATTTCGTTCAGTTAATCTTTTTTTTCAGAGATAATTTTATCTTCTTCAAAATGGCCAATACCATCTTCAACAACAAATGTACAAATGAATTCAAATTTTGTTCTTTTCCGAACGTCATAATAATTTCCTTTTATTAAATAGACTCCATCAAGAAAAGAACCTTTTGGTAAACTCAATAGTTTAGCTTTAACATTATCTATTTGTTCTGATAAATAAGGAAAGCTAGCATCTGTCTTTAATCTATTAAAATCAAAGAAAAGAATAACATCCACTGCTTTTCTCTTCATCAAATTTTCAGGGGTAATATTATAAAAGCCCGCTGCTTCAAAATCCCCACTATTACGATTCTTAACTGCCTGTGAAATAACTGCAGCACTGACTTCTTCTCCAATACGTGCTTCAAACTTACAAGAATATTCAGACATTAATTCTCCATTAAATAATTTATTAATTTTATTCGCTATATCCTTTTTTATTTTTTCTTCCTCTAGTTTAAAGCCTGGTCTCTTTTTATAAACATTAAATAAGAAGTCAAACTCGCGTAGTTTAACAGCATTAAACAACTCTTTTTCTTCATCATTAAGTAGACGCTCAATTTCTAGATCATAATATAAACCCTCTAAATGTTTTCCAGTAGTACCATGAATATCTGCATAATCATCCACTTTTAAAACATACCCATCAGAAAATCTTTCTGTATAATTGAACTTAACTTGAGTTCCATAGAATGCTTCGAATTCTTTTGTTGTTTCAACCACTTTTAAATCACCTTTAAGACCAAGTGATTTAAAATCTTGTGACAAACGATACTCCCAATTTTCAGAACTCAAGAGTATTACACTTAACATGACAATTACTCCTATGCTCAAACGTTTTATCGTATTCATGTTCCTATTCTCCTCCACTTCAATTTATTCTCCAATATTTTTTCAAAATAATCAATTCCATTTTAAAAATATAGTAAGGTACCAATTAAAACTAAAACAATTAATTTTCGCCATTATTTGAAACCTTTTGTTATCGATCTAAACTTTATAATTCTCCTCAAAAAAACATAACTTACTCCCTAGAAACTATAGTTTAATTTCCTCATTTTTCCTTTATTTTTTTACTCTTATAATGTTCAAAAAATAAAATTTCCAACACTAATTCCAATATATCAATATTAATAAACATCTAAAACAATAATATTCCAGTATAGTTGATAATAAATATATAATATTATCTCCTATAATTCCTATTTTTAATATCCCAAAAAATAACTAATCCCTAATACTATTACCTTTAATTTCATTTTAACAAAAAGATATTTACAAAGCAAATATATATATATTTTTCATAAAATTACTTTTTAGTTTTTTACTGTTGCTAACGCTCTCAAATAATGTTATAATAAATGTATAAAATAAGGGGATATCCCTATAAAGTAGACAGTCTACTTTATGAAAGGAGTGCTTTAAAATGTTAAGATATCAAGTACGAGGAGAAAATTTAGAAATTACTCAACCAATTAGAGAATATGTTGAAAATAAAGTTTCTAAATTAGAAAAATACTTTGCTGACAGTTTAGAAGCAAACGTTTACGCTAATGCTAAAGTATACAAAAATAATAAGAAAAAAATTGAAATTACAGTACCTTTAAAAGGTGTTACTCTTCGCGCAGAAGAAACAAATGAAGACTTGTATGCTGCAGTAGATTTAGCTGTTGACAAACTAGAACGCCAAATGAGAAAACACAAAACAAAAATCAATAGAAAAGGTCGCGAAAAAGGATTTGTTGAAGAAAATCTTCTTACTAGCGAATTAGAAGATGTAGAAGAACCATCAGTAAATCTTGGAAAAGTTAAACAACTTAAAGTTGATGTTATGACTAGAGAAGAAGCTGTTTTCCAAATGGAACTTTTAGGTCACGATTTCTTCGCATTTTTAGATGATAAAACTGGAGAAGTTTCTATCGTTTACAAACGCCGTGACACAGGATACGGAGTTCTAGAAATTTCTAGATAAATTAAAAAAGCTTGAACTTTGCAACCACATTCCGATTGTGGTTGCTTTTTTTCTATGACTTTATATTTTCTAGGAAATATTATAAAATATAAGTAGATATAATTGATTTATTATGGAGGTTATTATGACTAAAAAAATTGCTTTATTTATTGAAAATGGTAGTGAAGAATTAGAACTTATCGCCCCACTAGACGTAATGCGTCGCGCAAATCTTGAAGTTGATGTTATCTCAGCAAACAATGAAGATTTTATCACAAGCGCACATAATGTTAAGATAATGGCAGATAAGAAAATTGAAGAAATAAACAATATACTAGACTATGATGCAATAGTAATTCCTGGAGGTATGCCTGGAAGTACTTTACTTCGTGATAATAAAAAAATTATTGAATTTTATCAAACAATGTATAATTCCGGAAAATTAGTTGCCGCTATCTGTGCAGCCCCTATAGTACTGAGTGCTGCCGGTATAATTGATGATAAGGAAGTAACTTCTTATCCTGGATTTGATAAAGAAATTAATTGTAAAACTTACAACTCTGAAAAAGCTGTTGTAGTAGACAAAAATGTAATTACTGCACAAGGTCCTGCTGTAGCTATTTTATTTGGTTATGAAATAGTAAATTACTTATTACAGGACAACACTGCGGATGATATTAAAAAAGCTATGTTAGTGCCAGTTTTAAAAAATAATCTTTAATAAAATTTAATCATAGCCCATTCTCTAAAAAACCACTAAGTAAAATTTTACTTAGTGGTTTTTTTTATTATTTAGTCATCTCTTCTAATTCTTTCATTGCTGCTACAACTACTTCTGGAGTACATACATCAACAGCTAATTTAAACGATTCTTTTCCACTTGCAGCAAATTCTGCAATTTTTTGCATTTTAGCTTCAACATCTTCTACTACATTTACACATGCCAAATTATAAGCAAGGTCATTTTCTTTATAAAACGGAACTAATTTTTCTACTTCTTCTTTTTTACCTTCCGCTAATAATTGCACTAAAATACCATAAGAAACTTTTGTTCCGTGTAATACACTATGAGTTTCTTCAACTAATGTCATACCATTATGCACAGCATGTGCCCCTGCCATACGTCCGTAATGAACTGCGAAACATCCTACACATCCTGAAATCGCAAATACAGTATCTACAGAATTTTTAAAGCTTTCTGTCACTTCTTTTTTATCTAAAGCTTCTAAAGCACCATTAGCATCTCGTAATAAAACGTCACGAGTAATTTTTGCTGCTTCTAGCCCCATTCTTACTAATGGATCATTATATTTATTATTTCTTTCTACTAATACTACTGCTTCATACCATTTAGCAAGTGTATCACCAATACCTGCTACAAAATATTCTTTTGGAGATTCTAATAATAAATCTAAATCTACTACACACGCATATGCTGTACGTTTAAAGTAAGCTACTTCTCTGAAAGTTTTATCTGGATGATAAACAGCAGCTACCGGTGCATATGGCGCACATGTTGCTATTACAGTCGGTACAGTAATATATTCTTTATTTAATACACTAGCTACACCTTTAGCAGTATCGATAACACGACCTCCACCTACTCCAAGTACTACATCAACATCTTGTCCATATTCTTCAGCGATACGTTGCATATCCTCATATGATGATGTTCCATCATACTTTGCTACTCTAAATTCTCTATTACCTTTATAAAACTTTTTAAATGCAGCATATGATTTTTCTCCAGTAACAATTAAAGGAGTTTTAAAACCTTCTAATCTGCTATCAAGCGCCGATAACGCTCCACTTCCTGAAATATATTCACTAACCCCTGGTCTTGATACATTTGCTAATTCAAACATTTAACATCTCTCCTTTATTGTTGAAAATTTTTTAACTAAATACGATTATAACATTTCCGACAATTAAAATCAATAGTTAGTTAAAATAAATTTATTTTCTGACAATTTAAAGTTATAAAAAATAATTGCTAGTTATACATACCAATATCGTAATACTAGCAATTATTTTATTTATTTTATCTTGGATAGAATATAGTACCTTCTCTTTTAGTTTCACCTTTTGTGATTGATTCTACTATAGTACTAGCTTTTTCTAAAGCAACTATTTTTCCATCTAACTTTTCAATCAAAATCTTTCTTCCTTTATACGGACTATATAAACTTGCTTCAATACTCTCTATTCTTAAATAATAATTCAAATCAAAGTTATTTTCGTTTAACATATTTTTTATTTGTTCTAGGTTATCTTCATTATAATCAACGTACTCAAATAACTTTCTATTAAGCAATCTATCCGCCAAATCAGCAGCTATTTTATCATCTTTTTCCTGAATTAGAGTACAACAGTAAAGCAATGAATTTTCATCTAATCTAAAATACTCTTCAACGGTAACTTCTTTTTTTTCTAAAAACGGAACTAAAACTTTCACATCAGAAAAATAATCTTTATTCATTCTAAAAATATCATTTAATCTTTTAAATAATTGAATAAACACCGTTTCATAACTTCTTGCTACAGGATGATAGTACACTTGCCAGTACATTTGATAACGAGCCATAATATAATCTTCTACACTATGAATACCAGTATACTTAACAACTAAATGTTTCTTATCATCATCTATTTTTCTAACGCGCATTGTTCTTAAAATTCTCTCAAGGTCAAATTGACCATAACTTGTTGCTGTAAAATATGAATCACGTAGTAAATAATCCATTCTATCAGCATCTAGTTGTCCTGAAACAATTTGATTTAATATATCATTTTTATGAGTGTGTTGAATAATCGCTACTATATCATGTGGTAAATTTTTAGAAACTTTACTTAATACCTCATTAAGCTCCGTATTTCCTAAAATTATCTTTACTGTATAATCTTCATGACTATGATTCGTTACATGTTCAAACGCATGAGAAAATGGTCCATGTCCTACATCATGTAACAATCCAGCAAGCATTACAGATACTTTATCATATTCACTTAATTCATTGTCTAACGACTTAATTTCTGTAACCATTCTCCTTACTATTTCGTACACACCTAAAGAATGCGAAAAGCGTGAGTGCTCTGCTGTTGGATATACCTGAAAATCTCCACCTAATTGACGGATACGTCTTAATCTTTGAAATTCTTTACTATCTATACATTGCCATACTACTTCATAATTTATATGGATATAGCTATGAACGGGATCTTTTATAACTTTTGTTTCATCTAATTTTCTAAATTCCATCTTTTTTCCTCTATATAAAATATGTTAAATGTTTACTCTTTCCCTTTTATTATAACAGAGGCAAAAAAAAAGACAAGCCTAAGCTCATCTTTTTCGTTATTAATCTTATTTTTCGTCTACAACGTATGGTAAAAGCGCCATGTGTCTAGCTCTTTTAATTGCTGTAGTTAACATTCTTTGATACTTAGCTGAAGTACCAGTTACACGACGTGGTAAGATTTTCCCACGCTCAGAAATGAATTTTTTAAGTAATTCTACGTCTTTGTAATCGATTGATTCAATGTTATTTTTAGTGAAATAACATACTTTTTTACGACGACGCATGTTGTTACGACGATTGTTATTTACTGCCATTGTGCATGTCCTCCTATGTAATTTTAGTCTTCTTTAAACGGATTTACTACATCCTGCATGAAGTCATCATCTAAGTTACTTGGGAAGTTTTCCCCAAAATCAGAGAATGATGAACTGTCATTAATAAAATCTTGCATAGCTGAATTAGCTTGCCCTTGGTTTTGATTAGTATTGTTATAATAATTTTGATTATTATTAAACGAAGGTTGTGATTGAGGTTGATTAAAACTCATAGAGTCAAAACCGTTGTTTTGTCTATTTGAACTAGATTTAGATTCAAGGAATTGGATTCTGTCAGCTACTACTTCAGTAACATAAACAGTGTTTCCATCTTTACCTTGATAATTTCTAGTTTGAATTCTACCTTCAACACCGATTAAACTACCACGCCCTAAAAAACGAGCCATATTTTCTGCTTGTTTTCTAAAAGCAACGCAGCTGATAAAATCAGCTTGTCTTTGACCACTTTGGTCAGCAAATGTTCTATTTACAGCAATTGTAAAATAAACCATCGGTATATTCGAACTAGAATATCTTAGTTCTGGATCTTTTGTTAATCTTCCTACTAATACTACGTTATTAATCATAGTAAGCCACCCCTTATTTTTCTAATCTAACTACCATGTGACGGATGATATCATCGCTAATTTTTGCTAAACGATCGAATTCTTTTGTAGACGCATCTGTTTCTGAAGTTAATTCTACTACATAGTAGTAAGCATCACTGAAGTCTTCGATTTCATAAGCTAGGCGTTTTTTACCTAAATCTTTAACTTCTACTGCTTCTGCACCTTCTGAAAGAATATTTACGAATCTCTCAACCACAGCTTTTTTAGCTTCTTCTTCAATACGTGGTTGAACAGCAAACATTACTTCATATTTTCTCATGTGTGTGTTACCTCCTTTTGGTCTTTGCGACTCTCTATTTTTCAAGAGAGTAAGGAGTAATAAAATTACTCTAGCGAATATTATACCAAGTATAGAAATAAAAATCAATAGATATCCCTGATTTTATGATTATTTTTCAAAATACTTTTCTTATATCTTATATAAACAAACATATATTAAACTTCTAGCACAAACTTAATAATCACTTCTATTATAATATTTCATTTACAATATTTCATTGTTTATTTGTTTTTTTATGAATTATAGACTTTTTTATAACTAAATTCTGTAAATTGGTAACCCTTTACCTAATTTCAAAAGATTATGTTATCACTTCTACATAAGCAATTATCAAACATTTATTAATTTTGTGTAACATTAGTTTTTAATATTGAAAATTAATAAGCATTATTATTTACAAAAAAATTTAATTATAATTTGATTTTATTATTTGTACAAATATAATTAAGATATTTAAACTATTTTTCTGTTATATGATTACTTGTATTATAACAGTCGATAAAATATTACTATTCATTTTAACATTAACTTTCTCTAAATTTGAACTGTATTTATTAAAATTCAAAAGAATATTCAGATAATAATACAGTTGTTTTTTTTGTTTATGATTTTATATATTTTCACTAATTTTCTATGTTTCTGAAATCGCTTTATTATTTATTTTCACTATGCTACACTATCTGTAAATGGTAGTCGACACCAATTTAAAATCTAAAGTTATATCATTTAATAACTTTAGAAACTTTACACTAAATTATCTAAACTAGTATAGATAATTTATACAAATAACAAACATAATAAAATTATAAAGAAAATTTCGGGAGGCATTTATTATGGCGAAAGAAAAAGTTACAACTGTTGATCCAGTTGAAGAAGTAAACAATCTTGTTAGTAAAGCATTAGTGGCTTTAGATAAATTTAAAGAAATTGAGTGTCAAGAAAAAATCGATAAAATCGTTCATGCAGCTGCAGTTGCAGCATTAGATCAACATGGACCTCTTGCAATCGCTGCTGTTGAAGAAACAGGACGTGGTTTAATAGAAGATAAAGCGATTAAAAACTTATTCGCTTGTGAATACATTACTAACAACTTACGCGATCTAAAAACAGTAGGTATTGTTGATAAAGATGAATCAGATGGTTTAACTACAATTGCAGAACCAGTTGGTGTTGTTTGTGGTATTGTACCAACAACTAACCCTACATCTACTACAGTATTCAAATCATTAATCTGCTTAAAAACTCGTAACCCAATTATCTTCAGCTTCCACCCAGCTGCAAACGAATGCTCTAAACAAGCCGCTCGTATAGTTCGTGATGCCGCAATCAAAGCTGGAGCTCCTGAAGGATGTATTCAATTCATTGAACATCCATCATTAGATGCAACAAATGCATTAATGAAACATGAAGGAGTAGCTACAATCCTTGCTACTGGTGGTGGAGCAATGGTTAAAGCAGCATACTCTTGCGGTAAACCTGCTTTAGGTGTTGGACCTGGTAACGTACCTGCTTACGTACATAAAGATGCAAAACTTAAACAAGCAGTTAACGACATCGTATTAAGTAAAGCTTTCGATAACGGTATGATTTGTGCGAGTGAACAAGCAGCTATCGTTGATACTGAACACTACAAAGAGTTCATCGAATTAATGAAAAAACACCATGTATACTTCGTTAACAAAGAAGAAAAAGCTAAACTTGAAGAATTAGTATTTGGAGCAAAAGCTAACTCTAAAAACTGTTCTGGCGCTAAATTAAATGCTGACGTAGTTGGTAAATCAGCTGAGCACATTGCAGAACTTGCTGGATTTAAAGTTCCTAAAGGAACAATTATCTTAGCTGCTGAAGTTAAAGAAGTAGGAGAAAATGAACCTCTTACTCGTGAAAAACTATCTCCAGTTATCGCAGTAATTAAATCTCTAAGCACTGAAGATGGTATTGAAAAATCTCGTCAAATGGTTGAATTAAATGGTTTAGGACACAGTGCTGCTGTACATACTCAAGACGAAGAAGTTGCTGAGCAATTCGGTAAAGTAGTTCCTGCTTGCCGTATCTTATGGAACACTCCAGCTACATTCGGTGGTATCGGAGATGTATATAACTCACTTATCCCATCACTAACTCTTGGATGTGGTAGCTATGGAGGAAACTCAGTATCTGGAAACATCGGAGCTGTAAACCTACTTAACTATAAAATTATTGGGCGTAGAAACAACAACTTACAATGGTACAAAATTCCCCCAAAAGTATACTTTGAGCCAAACGCAATCAGATACTTAAGCGAAATGGAGGGTTTAGAGAGAGTGATGATCGTAACTGATGAATCTATGGTTAAACTTGGATTCGCTCAACGTATCATTGATCAATTAAACCGTCGTAAAAATAAAGTAGCTTACGAAGTATTCGCTGGAGTAGAACCTAACCCAGACATTTCAACAGTAAAACGCGGATTAGAAATTATGAATTCATTCAAACCAAATGCTATCGTATCTCTAGGTGGTGGGTCAGCAATCGACGCTGGTAAAATCATGTGGTTATTCTACGAAAGACCAGACGCAGACTTCAAAGAATTAATTCAAAAATTCTCAGATATCAGAAAACGTACTGTAAAATACCCTCACTTAGGAAACAAAGCTAAATTTATTGCTGTTGCTACAACTTCTGGTACAGGTAGTGAGGTTACACCATTCGCAGTTATCTCTGATAAAGAACATGATAAAAAATATCCACTAGCTGACTATGCTTTAACACCAAACGTTGCTATCGTTGACCCTAACTTAGTAATGACAGTGCCAGCTAGACCAACTGCTGCTACTGGTATGGACGTGTTAACTCACGCTACTGAAGCATACACTTCTATCTTAGCAAATGACTACACAGATGGTATCGCACTTCAAGCAATTAAGATTGTATTTGAAAACTTAGAAAAATCTGTTAAAGAATTCGACAGAGATGCTCGTGAAAAAATGCATAACGCATCTTGCTTAGCTGGTATGGCATTCTCTAACGCATTCTTAGGTATCTGTCACTCAATGGCACACAAAATTGGTGGTAAATTCCACACTATTCACGGTGAAACAAACGCTACATTACTTCCATACGTAATCAAATACAACGGTACACAACCAGGTAAATTATCAATCTGGCCTAAATACGAACACTACAAAGGAGCAGAAAAATTCCAAGATATCGCTCGTATGTTAGGACTTAAAGCTGATACTCCTGAAGAAGCAGTAGATTCTTACGCACAAGCAGTATTCGAACTTGGTAAACGTGTAGGAACTCCAATGAGCTTCAAAGATCACGGTGTAGATTACGATAAATTCAAAGATGCACTAAGAACTCTTTCATTAGATGCATACGAAGATCAATGTACACCAGCTAACCCTCGTCTAGCTCTTCTTAAAGACTTAGAAGGAATCATGGAAGCTGCATGGCATGGATTTGACAAGAAAAAATATGAAGAAAATAAATAATATTTGAAGATTTATCATTAGTATTTGCTGTTTACTTCTTAACCCCCATCCTTGAGTTAGGATGGGGGTTATCGTTTATATTCTATCTCTTGTAAAATACTCGTACATATCTTCTCTAAGAGGTGTTTGTATTTTATAATAAAATTGGATTACAGTATCTCGGCTTCTTTCTCTATGGACCAGCTTTGGTTCACCTACGGTTTTCATCTCACCTAAAAAGTAGAAAATCCTTGCTCCATCTTTATCTTCTTTATTCTTTCTCATAAATAAATAGATTTTCGTATCATCATTATAAAAGTATTCGCACTCTTTAGATTCTAAATTACGTCGAGGTTTAGACATTGATGTAAAACCATTATCCGGTAAAAATCCATGCGTATAATCTCTATTAAATGAGTTTTCATCAATATCATAATTTATAAATACGGGCAGAGTTTTCGTTCTCTTATCATATTTATAACCACCTATCGCTAGCGGAACATAGTTGATTCCCCAAGAAAACAATTTACAAATATCTTCAAAGCTATACTTTTCATATAAAACAAAATTAGTATCCCTATATAGACGGTCTTTATAATACTTATTGTATCTATAGATTCCATATTCAACTAATTCAGTTAGCAATTCTCTAAAAGCTTCAGACTGCAGTTCCTTATCAAATTCTTTTGATATTTTTAGTGTATTACTATTCTCATCTAAAAATATACAATCACTAAATTTCTTTTTCGTGACACTACTAGTTACAAAGTTATTCGTCAGTATTTTTTTACTAACTTCTAGTTCATAATCAGCTATAAACTTATTATAT
This sequence comes from uncultured Gemella sp., assembly GCA_963532255.1. Classification (GTDB taxonomy): domain Bacteria; phylum Bacillota; class Bacilli; order Staphylococcales; family Gemellaceae; genus Gemella. Next base: position 23,502 of record CAUSKO010000002.1, read on the forward strand.
TCAGCCAACATAATATCTTTGAACTGCCCTTCAATATTTTTCGCATCACCTTTAAGAAGTAAACTTAGAATTTGTAACTCTTCTATTTTTTTACTAAGTATTAGATTAGTAGATACAAAGTTTAGCATATTTTCTGCAGTCTTTGATAATTGACCTTTATATTTAAACTGACACTCCTTCTTGGTAAGAAACGTATAATAGCTTCCTGCTACTTCAAAGATTTTCTTAATATCTAATGCATCATAATTTTCAAAATCATAGTATGTTGGGATTCTTCCTAGTTTATTTTTTAATTTACTATACTCTGCAGCGATAAAAATCCATGTGTTTAGCTTAACATTGTCTATAGCACTGTATATTCTTTGTTTCGAAATTTCATCAAAATGAATAGTAGACGTTCCCGGTAGATACCTTGTTCCTTGCGATAAAAATTTTCTAACTGTATCTTTATCATAACTATTATCTCCAGATAAGGCTACTGGAATTAGAAAGTTATTTTTATAGTTTGCGATAAAATCTATAATAACAACGAAGTCTTTATCTTTACTTTTTCTAAGACCACGACCAAGTTGTTGAATAAATACTATAGCACTTTGTGTTGGACGTAACATTACTACTTGATTAACTTCTGGTATATCTACACCTTCATTAAAAATATCAACGGTAAAAATATAATCAAGAACATCACCAGTATCAGCAACTAATCTTTCGACTTCTCTTTCTCGTCTTTCTTGACTATCTTCACCTGTTAGACTAGTAGTTTTAAAACCTCTTTTGTTGAATTCATCACTCAGTGCTTTTGCCTCTTGTTTAGAAGAACAAAAGACTAACCCTTTTACTCTATTACCTGAATAGCCGTAATAGCTTATTCTATCGATAATATGGTTGACACGTTTATCTGAATATAACTTAGAAAAATCACTAAGTTCATCTATCGATTGACCATCGATTTCTAAATCACTAATACCAAAGTAGTGAAACGGACATAATAAGTCATTTTCCATAGCTTCTTTTAGGCGAACTTCGTAAACTATATTGTTATTAAATAATTCATAAATATTAAAACTGTCTGTTCTATCAGGACTAGCTGTCATACCAAGATAAAAAGTAGGTATAAAATAATCCATTACCCTCAAGTAACTCTCGGCACCTGCCCTATGAACTTCATCAATAATAATTTCATCAAAATAGTTTTTAGAAAAACTTTGATACACTTCTTGCTTAGATATAGTCTGAATCGTCGCAAAAATAAAATCTGCTCCAGTATTTTTATTCTGTCCAGTTAATAATCCATATGAACGATTATTCCCAAAAATTAGTTTAAAAGTTTCCAGAGCTTGTCTTGCTATTTGTTCACGATGCACTATAAACAAGATTTTTTTAGCATCTATACTCTTCATCCCAAAGGCTGCCGCAAATGTTTTTCCAGTACCAGTCGCAGAAATTAACAATCCTCTATTATCTTGTTCTCTTAGCTTCTCTAGATTTTTTATAAAACTTTGTTGCATCTTATTAGGATTGATTTCCTCGGAAATAATCTTTTCTTCTTTCTTACTTCGAGTATTATTAACGCTAAAGTTTTTAATATACTTTTCTCTAATATCACTATACTTTACAGACTGATTCCATAGTGAATTAAACTCGCCCAACACCTTAGAGCTATGTTCTAAATCTTCTTCAACTAAAGTATTCCATTCCTTATTAATTGTTAATGCAGCGCTCGTTAGATTTGAACTCCCCATTAAAATATTCCATTTATGACCTTGTCTAAAAAGATATCCCTTTGTATGGAAGCCATGCTTATTTTTTTCACTATCATAAATCTTTAATTCAATATTTTTAAATTTATTTAATTTATCTAACGCTTTAGGCGTATTAAAATACAAATAGTTTGTCGTTAAAATTTTACCCAGAATATTTCTTTTTTCCAAATCTTCTAAAGTTTGAAGCAAGCTAGTTAGACCACTCTCAGAAATAAAAGCTACACTAAAGATAAACTCATCACATTGTTCTAATTCTTTTTCTAAAGTACTCAGGACCTTTTGGGCTTCTAAATAATTATTATAAATAAATGTATTTTTCATTGTCACCCTCCTTTAGAATTATTAGCCATTAATTATTTCATAAGTTATTAAAGCTTCTTTCATAACTTTAACATTATGTACCCTAACCATTCTCGCTCCACGTTTTACCGCTTCTATAGATAATGCTGCACTTACTATATCCCTATCTTTTGGATTAGTATTTCCTCCTAAGACATAATCGGTAGTTCTTTTTCTACTTACCGCATATAAAATTTCACAACCTAGTGAACTAAGCAATTCTAGCTTTCTAGTTATTTCCAAATTAGCTTCTGCAGTTTTTCCAAATCCCATACCTGGATCTAAAATTATATTTTCTTTTTTCACTCCTGCTTTTAAACAAATATCTACACTTTCGCTAAGTTCACGAACTACCTGTTCAATTTCATGCCCTTCTTCAACACCGCCATTATGCATTACAAAGATTGGAATATTATATTTAGCCGCAACTTCAGCCATATTACTTCCTTTAACTCCATTAACATCATTTAAAGCATCAATACCTTCTTTAATCATATACTCAGCAACTGTCGGTTTATATGTATCAATACTAAAACATACATCAGGAAATTCTTTTCTCAGTGTTGGAAATACACTTTGTAGTCTTGCCAGTTCATCTTCCTCACTAACAACAGTTGAGCCTGGGCGTGTTGACTCCGCACCTATATCAATAATATCAGCACCTTCTTCAAGCATTTTACGAACACCTTCGATTGCCGCTTCTACATCATAAAAATCTCCACCATCAGAAAAAGAATCCGGAGTAAAGTTCAGTATCCCCATAATTAAATATTTTTTTTCATTTAAAAGTTTTCTAAGTTTATTCATGTTTTCACCTTATATAATTTTTTCTAACTATTCTATTATAGCACGAGGGGGAAGTTGTTTGCAGTAAAAAAAGATAAAAGTCCATCACTAATCCGATGAACTTTTATACTTAGTAATAAAGATCTAGAATATTGTAAATATAAACCTAATTAATCTCCAATATCTTCACTATATTTTTGTTTATCTTCTGCTACTTCTCTTATTTCTTTTTTCTCTCTAAGAATTTTATTATTTCTTAATGAATGCTCCGAAAAATTCTCAACTTGTTCCATATACATTAAAAAAACTAAAATATTATTTCTATAACTTCATTCACAAGTCATAAAATGGAATTTTTTTGCTAAATTGTTGTCTGATAGTTACTTTTAAACTTTAATCAGTAATTTATAATCTATTAATAATTCACACTAAATTGGAATTATAATTACTTATTTTCAATAAAAATATCCTAATCATAAAATTCTTCAAGTAACCGACTTATATATTCTTTATTAAACCAAAAACTTTGTTTTGTCATGAAGTTATTAAAATATCCATCAGGTTTGTTAGTCCATTTAGCATTTTTAGGTAAACGACTAGAATTTTCATCATCTACATAACTTCGTTTTCTAGTATGCGGGCGCACATGCATAATACCACCTTTTCCGTTCGCTTTAGGCAAATCATTGATAATTCTATAACCTTTTCCCCACTTAATAGCCTTTAATTCTACACCTTTATTTATGATTTTTCTAGTCTCCTTCCAAATAGTTTTGGCTTCACCTTCAATTATATCCAACGGCATATTCCAAAATTTAGCCCCCTTCAATATATATTCATCCTCCACATTTTTAAATACCACAAATAAAAATTTGGTTTGTTCCAAATAATTAAAAAGACTCGACTCCTCCCATTTACTTTTAATCAGTTCTTCAAACTCAAAATAAGGTAAACTCATACTCTCTTTAGGCATATTATTATCTTTTAACCTGATAGTTTTTACTTTTATGCCAGATTTTTCAAACTCTTCTGCTTTATCTGGATTACACTTAAGTCCTAAAATTTTTTTAACTATCAACCATTGGAGCTGCTTCGGTTTTGTTTCAGTATCTATTGAAAATAATCTAGATAGTTCAGTAGTTGTCTTCCCTTTAAATTCATTAATTTTTGAAATAACAAATTCTTCTAATGATATCTCTTCTATATCTTTTAGATTCTCAACAATAGATTCTCGATTACTTTTAAATCTATTCCCTTCATACCCCACCTGGATATTTGAGTCTACCTTATCTCCATAAATGTAATCTCTAACTAAATTACTCATATACGATTTTTTGAGAGCATATGCACGAGGTTTAGCCTCTTCTGCATCCAAGGAAGGATGTTGAGGTACTCTGTCTCTTGCATTTTTAGCTTTTGTACATGCCTCAAGTATGTTCGTTAAACCTCCTGAAAGTTCATGCGCTCTTCCTTCTTTTATATACTTGTGTATTAATTCCCAATCATTTTTAATAATAAGCCAGTCTTTTTCAGGAAACTTAAACTGCATAGCGCTCTTAAATATAAATTCAGTCTTATTTTTTTTGGGCTCATAATAATAAAAGCCAATTTCTAGCGTTTTATTCTTCTTGAAAAAGTTACTGTCATATATATTTTGTAATTTAAACTCTTCAACATAATTAATCCTATTTAAAACTAGACGTTCTTTTGCGGTGGTTCCGTATCTAACCTTCTTTAAACCTGCTGCTTTTAACTCTATACCAACATCTTTTAAATCTTGTGCAGTCGAATTATTCTTTTTCACCTTAAACCAAGACTCCCAAGCATCTCCATAAATAGATTTACTTGAAGCTTTCTTTTCGGGCATTTCACTTTGCAAATCACTAACTGTTTTCCCAAGAGCTTCAAGAGCCCTTTTATGTACATCCTCTTTATTTTTAAACTTCATTATATGGCTCCTTTTACTATTTATTTAGAAAAATTAAATCACATCTCTAATTTGCATATACAATTCTCTTCGTTTTTTTCCATTCTTGAACCCTATCCCATTAATATTCTTCGAAATAAATAAATAATTAACTAAAAATAAATTTATTATTTGTAAAAAATTTCTTTGATGCAATAAACAAACTATTAAAGGGGTTACTAGAAAACAGAAAAATATAAATTTATTTTCTACTCTTATTTTCTCATCTCTTCACTCATCATTTTTAAAATCTCTTCTTTTTCATCTATAGAAAATTCTGGTTGAAGTGTCGATTTTTCTATAGCGTCATACATTATATCCCTTTTATCATATAATCTTTCATAAATTTTCCTATCAATTGTATTTCTTTTCTCTACTTGACCTTCTAACATAAAATAATAATAATTTGTTTCTTGATTCTCTTCAAGACCCAACCTGTGAATTCTATCTCTCGACTGCAACATATGAGTAAGATTAAATGAATATTCTAAATATAGTGCATCATGTGCTACTTTATGTAACGATACCGATTCAGCTAATGTATGCGGATTTGTTATTAAAACATCATATTGTCCTTTTTGAAATTGTAACACCAATTTTTCTCTCTCTCTTGCATCGATGCCCCCATATATTATTGCAACTTTAAATCCTTTTTGTTCTAAATCATTCTTTAGTTTAATAATTGTATCAACAAAGATACACCATACCACTATTATTTTTTTCTCTTTTATTAATTTTTCTGCCAATTTTAAACACTCCAAATATTTAGAAGACCTTGCAATAGAATCAATTAATTCTATTTCATTATTCGTAAATGAAGGTTTTTCATCTTCCAACTCTATATCAAATAGTTCTTCATCACTACTATAATCTGCATATATATCCAAAGAAATCTTATCTCTTAATAATTGAGGATTTGAGGATAATTGAATTAAACGAATATATAATTTAAATGGATTATGTCTAAATTTTCTCCATAAAATATTTATTAACTCTTGCTCTGTATCGTTGGCCACAACGCAAACAAGAGTATCATCATTTTCTTTAGGTACACCTAGTTCTTTCTTTGTAACTCTCCAAAAAAAGGGATTTAATTTAGTATTGATATCACGGATTGTTTTTAAATCTGGTTTATTAAGAGAACCTAAATCAAAATTAAAATATCTATCAAATTCAAAATTATATAGTATATGTAAAAAATTCCATATATCTTGATAAGTGTTTGGAATAGGTGTCCCCGTAAGAACATACCTATAATTTACTTTTTGGGATAACTCAATAGAAAAATGAGACTTTTCTGATTTTATATTTTTAATTTTATGGACTTCGTCAAAAACTAACATTGTTCTCATATTTACAATTTTTAATAGCTCTTCTTTATATTTAATTAAAGATTCATAGTTTATTAAAATTAAATTATATTGATTTATATTTTTATAGAATAACTCAGGTGAAAAATCTGATGCGTGCACATCCAATACCTTTAAAATTCTTTTATCTCTAAACACAGCTTTAAACTCTTCTTTCCAAGAAATAAAAGAATTTTTTGGTCCAACTACAACTATTTTATCAATTTTGTTTATCTGATTACTAGAAAGATAAGCAAATGTCCCAAAAATCATCGAGGTTTTTCCAGATCCTGGAACTGAGAAATTCGCAACTCTTTTCATTGTCGCTTGATAAAAGCTTACCCAACTCTGAATATCATATAGTTCACGACTAACTTCTTTTTTTACTACGTTATTAAAGTTTTCAAAATCATCTGAGAATATCTTATCTCTATTTTTTATAGCAATTCCCCTTCTAGCTATTTCTTTTATTCTAAATTTCGATTCTTCAATAAATCTTATAACTGAATCTGTTATTATTAAGCGACACGTCGTTCTTTTGGCATATTTTTTCAATTCTTTAATAATATCTTCTACTTCTATATATGATAACCCTTTCTTAAAATTTGTAATTATTTCATCTGAATATTGTTTTTTAATAATTCTTTTTAACGAGCGTTGTCTTAAATCTAAAGCTTTTTCTAAATTATTCTTCAGCTGTAAACCACTATCATAATAAAGCACTAGAGCATTTGCTTCAAAAATAGAATTGTCCACTATTATTCTTCCCTCACTAAAGTTAATAATTTTCGATTTAACTATTTCATCAATCGTTTTTATAAAAATCATACCATTATCAATTTTATTATCCCAAAGCATATTGAAATAATCCACCTTCTCACGCAATTCAGCTTTATCTGATTCCCAGCTTTTTAATACTGTAATTTCTTCATAATTTTTTGTAAACCCTGCTTCTGTTTCATTTAAAGAACCCGAAAAATATATAATATTATCGTATCTATCTCTAAATATGCCAAATTTTGCATGGAATAATCCTGAGTGGGTAAAACCTATTTTTATATCAACTAAACCTATTTTTATTAGATAACCTAGATTAGATAAACATTTCTTTTGTTCACAATCTAAACTTTCATCATTTAAACAATTATGCAACTGATCTTTTATAAAATTCTCTCTTTCTTTATATCCTCTAATTATTTCCTTATAATCATTTTCTGAAATTTCATGAGAAATAATCAATCGATATTTCCCTTTATTATTTAGTAGATGTTCAATTCCTCTAGAATAGTGTGCTAACGATTTAGAACTAAAATATCCACTTACCCTGTCATAACTAGTCGATTTCCTCAAAGCAAAATTGTAAAAAATTTCTGGTATATTATCTGAAGATGTTGAATAAAAGGTCTTAAAGTTATAATCAGATAGCATCGACTTCTCCTAATTTTTTCAATTTTTCATTAATACTATTTAAAACAGTATTAAATTCTGTTCTAAGTGAGGTATTCATGCGATATACAGAGTCAATATCCACATCATTTATAAGCGCATTTACTCTATTTAAAATATCTATCGGTTTATTTTTTGATTCAGATAGCTTTTTAGCTTCAACATAAAACTCTGTTATCCCACAAACCTTCTCTTTTATTCCCGTTTCTAAGTTTAAAATACCTGTCTTACTAACTTCTTTTTTTGTGCTTTCACTTTCAAAATAATCATTTGCATCATCAAGTAGCTCTTTTTCTTCAAAGTCATCTAAAAAAGAATAACACATTGATTTATCTTCAAAAACTGATTTTAATTCACGAAGTCGTCTAGTTACATCTCCACTTAATGACAGAATATTTAAGAACAGTATTTCTTTTACATCATCTTTTCGGCAAAGGTCAATTTTATTACTATTTAAAATTTTATGAATTTCCCGAATTGGTCCATCTATTTTTTGATCTCTAGCTATATAAAACTTATTAGGTTGACCGATATATTCAAGATATTCCAACATTAATTTAGATATTTCAATATTATCTTTTACTTTCTTGAGACTCATATTCGTTTCAGTTGCATATTCTTCAGGTGTAAATATCCCACCATCTTTAATTAAATCACGATAGATATCGACTAATCTATCAATTGGATTATAATCCACTTTAGATTCAATAGCATGTTGAAGATTTAACTCTAATCTCTTTATATCTTTCTCAGTATAAGTGTCATTTTCTAGAATAACAGCTTCTAAGTACCCAAATTCTGCCCCTGCACCCTCTTTATACAATTGTCTTAATGCTGTAAATCTTCTATTACCATCTAATATAACTCCATCGGCCGTTACTACTGCAGGTTCTGTTTGAGACATAGTCCTTATATTATTTTTAGTTCCTCTTAACGCCTCTGGATTACTATGTACAATATATTTCTCAATGATATTATTAAATTCATCTCTATCATCCTTTGGAAACTCTCTTCCTTCGTCAATAAATTGGGAAATATAAGTAGCTATTCTCCCATTTTTTTTATTGTAAATTAAACAATCAATCGGAATTCTATACACAGCAAAGGTTCTTTTTTGACCTTGAATCGATAATTTTTTCGTACTAACTGACTCTACAAGATTAATATTCAATAAATTCATTTTCCATACACCTCATTTAAATAATCTTCTTTTATAATATAAACTTTATTTAATATATCAGAATAATATACCCCTGCTTCAATAAGCCTTACCTTAACATTATACTCTTCTAAATTTAAACCATATTCCCGATTTATATCGTCAGTAAAGTCCTCTAAGTTAGCTGATTCCCTTTTAAATAATTCATTAATTAAAAAATCATTTAACGTTTTTTTATCTTTGTTTTTACAATATATATTAGGAAATCCATTACTTACAGCTTTAACTTTATCTGAAATACTAATTAATCTATCTAGAGAAATAAGCTCAAAACCATTTTCAAAAATTTCATCATAAAACCCTTTATTTATTAAAGAAACAATCGAAAAATACTCACCTTCCTCTGTAAATTCATTTACCTTCGAAATAAATTTTAAAAATCTATTTTTATCAAATCCTCTTTCTTCCAAATATTTTAGATTAATGTAGCTATTATTAGATATTTTTAAAATTTTCAATTCATTTTCTAATCTTTGAATAGTATTATAATATTCTGGTGTTTTATGTAAGGGTATATCCTCTACTCGGAATATTTTTCCTGTTAAAATATAGTGTGTAAAAGCTTCGATTGCAGATCTATAATTAATTCTAACTACAACTCCACCTTTTTCTGCATAGCCTAAATCAAAAATTAACTCTTGACTTATTGAACTTTCAGGAAAATAATTACTAATTGTATCATAAAATTCCCTTTTTTCATATAATTCTTCTGTTAGGATGGAGTGTAATACAGAAACCTTTTCTTCATGACTATTTTTTTTAAAAAATATTGTGCTATTTACTACATTCTCTTGAAAGTGTGTAGACATATATGAAGCTAGGGAATCAGTATTTAATCCAAAATTATTATTCATATAAGAAACAAATTCTTCTACTAATTCACCGTTGAAATCTCTCATTTTTGATAAAATGTATTCTTTCTTACTTAATTTACCTTTAACAAATTCAGGATTTCTTCCTAATCTCATATGTTCAACATCCCTAATATACTTTTTGAAAAAACAATGTAGTTCCGAACCATTTAAAATATCTAATTCTTTCATTAATTCTGTATTATTTTCAAACACCAAATTCATACTGTATGCACCTTCGGGTATAGAATCTATAATTTTTATTAAACTCTTACCTATTTCTTGACTATAATTTACGTTATGAAATCTGTATCCATCTTTTAATGAAAAAATAACATTTGAACATCTATCAAGTAAATTATCTAATCCCTTAATAGAGCTAATATTTAATTTAGGAAAGTCAGCTGTTTGTTCTGTATATAAATAATAAATATCGTCCAAAGAAAAGTATTTCTGTAAATCTTTATTTTGTTTTAAAATTTCCCCAATTAAATACTCTCTAGGTAATTTTTTATTACCTTTCCTTGCTATTCTTCTTGATTTGCTGATTATATATTGTTTTGCTTTTTCATCAAAATCTCCTTCTAATATATAATTTGATATATCTTGTTTTCCTTTTTTAAATAGTAGACATAACAACTCATACACCCGCCCATCAGAGGAAAAAACATTAATAAATATATCTTTAGAAATCATATATTTTGAAAACACCTCATGATACTGCTTAACTTCATATATTCTCGGCATTTTATTTATAATTTTACCGACTATCTGTCTAACCCTTTCCCTAGATATACCAAATACATCTCCTATTTCCTGCAAACTCTTTCCTTCAAGCCGTAAAACAAGAAATTCCTTTCTATTAAAATCCGTATCAAGATAATCGTTTAAAGTTATATATTCTTGACTATATTCTAATTTATTACTTTTATTTTCATTATAATAATTTTCATTCAAGCCAAACAATTCACGTAATATATCAATAAATGAAATGTTATCAATTGAAAGCATAATAACACTCCCTCCTTTATCGATCTCTAAATAACTTTTTTTAATTAAACTTTGAATTATCTGCCTATCTAATCCTTCATCTTCTATTTTTCTTTCATCCAAATAGGTATATTTTAAAAAATATAAAAAATTATTCCATCTTAAAATTTCTGATTGGCTATCTTCTAGTTTTAGCAGTTGGCTATACTCTCCTATTTGATTTTTTAACTTTTCTGATGCAGATAACAACCCCTCACTTCGCCAATCTACTGTCTCTAATAATATTCTAAACTCAAAAATTGTTAGAGCTCTATCATATATTTTACTCGTTCCAAGTTTAATCCCACATGATTCAACCATATATATATCATCAAAAATATCAGGAGATTTTGATAAACTTACTAGAGCCTCACACAAAAATATTTTTAATTTTTCTATTTTATTTTTTGAATATAACTTAGATAATTTTAAATTTTTCACCAAAAATAGATCTAACAACTCTACTTTATCCGTAGCTAGTGTTTTTGCTAAACTATAGCTTAAACCGTATCTTCTTAAATAATATATTGTTATACTCATAAATCACCTCTTCTATTTTTTTAATGAAAATTTTTGTGTTAACTAATAATTATCTTTGATAAACTCCTACATATTTCTCATTAATATATATAATTAACTATTTAAAATTCATTTAGTTTCTCAAAAAGTTTATCGAAAAAATAAGACTATCTTACTATTTAAATCCATATAAAGTTTAGTTTATATGTTTAAATAAATAATACAACTTTTTCAGAAATTTAAACTTTATAATTAACACTTTAAACCTTAACTTTCTATGTTTAAAAAATAATTTTAGCTTTACTTCTATGAAATAAAGATAGATACTTCTGTGAGTTTTTCTTTTTTAGGCTGACATTATATTCTATAATAAAAGTATTTTGTATTTCAATTTTTATAATTTCATTTGGTTATTAGGAAAATCTAGAACCAAAAGTTTTTCTGTAGTAATGTTTTTATTTAGGACACCAAAATTTTCAATTAATTTAGTTGAATAGTCATATTCTTGTTTCTTATACTCATTTAAAACCCATTTAGCAGAGGGAACTAAATTACATATCTTTTCTATATAGTTTTCATCAACATCTCCAAAACTAAATCCTATTACTTTTATTGTGATATCTTCATTCAACACACTCTTAAATGCAGACAAAAATTCTTCCAATTTTCTATCTTGTATATCCTTTTTAAATATCTTGTCAACTCTATTTATATTATCCTCTGCATATGGAGTCCAACTATCCCAATGTTCTTTCACTTCTTTTCCATGACCAAAAATATATTCACTATCACCTTTTTTTCCATGAATATGGATAATTTTCATTGAATCAATATTGTAGTTTTCCTCTAAGGTTAGGGTATAATTAAAAGTCACAAACAAATTTTCCCCAACCATAATATCTTTACTGAATTTTTCAAACTCGCATTTTACTTTACTTAAACTTTCTATCCATTCCTTTAGACAACCTTTTATAAATTTAGCTACATCAGGCCATTTATATGTTAATGAATCATAATACGCATTTAGAAAAGATAGATTCTCCTCTGTATCAAAAACATCATATTGATCTATTATCTGAAAATACTCAATCAATCCTAGAGCCTCTTCTAACTTACTCCAGTATTCTTCTTTGTTATCATCAATATAGTTAAATAAAGCAATGAACCATTTCACAGCATATGAAGGATTTATTATCCCCATATTATTTTTATCCTCAATATACTCTACTTCCGTCATATTTATATCTATCGAGTGTACTATCTTTGAGAAATCCTTTTCAAAATTATTTTTAGTTATATTATTCACATATTTATTATAAATAAAGTAAATAAAATCTTTATACGATGTTTGCAAGCCATGAGCCAAATCAAATCCATTTCCTAATATATAAATATTCATAATTCTACTCCTCTATAACAATATTATTTATTATAGTAGACTTATCTTTCTATCAATTACACATATATTTAATTTCTAGCTTCACTATAATTGTTTGCTTACAGCTCACAGCCTATTTCCCCTTTTAAAGCGATATTTATTTTAAAACTATGAAATAACCAATTCTCTAGACGAAACAACATAAAAAATCCTGAAACTTTTATTTTAACTGAAGAAAGTTTCCACTTGAAAAAATAATTACCCTATATCACAACAACCTTTAAATTTGATAGTATAAACCTTAACTAATTCAACAATTTTATTGTAATATATTTGTCAAATAAATTCAAGTTCATATCTTAAAAAATATGTGCCATATTACTTAATCAATTCACAATATCAATTTATTATTCCCTTAATAGGTTTGTTCTAATATTAATATTTAAAATTGATAATAATAACTAAACTAAGTATTAAATAACCTAATCTTTATATTTCTGTGATAATATTAATCATTTTTAGATATAACTTCAAAAATATATGATATAATATTAGAAAATATGAATTATGAACAAACTCAGGAGAAACTATGCAAGATTTTATCGCACAATTTGGTGATTATGCACCATTAATATTTTTATTACTAGCATCTATTCTCCCTATTTTTTTATTTCCACCCGGAATATTTTCAATTATAGGTGGTTATTTATTCGGCTTTAAACTCGGAGCTATCTTAACTATTACTGCAGCAATTATATATACTAATATAATGTTTCTTATTTCAAGATACTTCGCGAGAGATTATATCGAAAAATTTCTAGTACGAAAATTATCATTAAAAGAGTTTAATAGAATTTTTGGTATTAAAGAGAATAAGCTAGCTGTATTTTTAATAATATTTAGACTGATTCCTATTTTACCTAATAGCGTTGTTAGTTATTCATATGGGTTTACTAGAATTTCATTTAAAAATTATTTTATAGCTAATCTTATTGGGCTTATTCCAGGACGACTAATCTGGCTAAATTTTGGCTCTACACTTAATAATATTTGGAGTTTAGAGTTTCTACATGCTCTTCTACTAGTACTACTATTTATAGGTGTTGGATTTTTCGTTACAAAAAAAATGGATTAAAATAGTAAAAAGGCTAAGCAATTTATACTTGCTTAGCCTTCTTCATAATATATTTTAATTCCGGAAATTTTAAGACCTCATCTATCTTAAACCCTAACTTTTCATACATATTCATTACATACTTATTAGAGGCAAAAACTGTTAAAGTTACACTCTCAATATTTTTATCGCTAAATAAAAACTTCAAAAACTCTTTCAGCGCTACTTTTCCAAATCCTTGTCCTGTTTTTTGAGAATTTACTATAAATCTACCTATATGAGCATTATTATTTTTAAATCGGATAATTTGTATTATACCTATAAACTCTTCTTTATTAAAAATTGAAAATACATTATCCATTTTTTGTATCTTATCTATATCTAATGGATAGGAGATTCTAGTTCCCATCCATTGTTTTTGGAATCTCTCTCCTTTTTCATTTGACCAGTCGCATAATAATAAAGAATTATTTATATTTATCCCATTTTCTAATCTAATATCCATATCTACACCTTCACAAATACTATTACTTACTCTCCATCGCATTCTTTACAGAATTATTCAAGATAAATTTCTAAAAAACTGTATCTTTTATTCACTCAATATTTCTTACATTATTCCTAATTCTATAAGTACGCCTGCAATAATGAGCACTAGATTTATTTTTTAATATTATATAACATCTATATTAATTTTTCTTCTCTACTAAATACTTTTTCTCTTGTCTTAATACACTTAAATTATATCACAAAATGATAGAAATTATATCCTTTACAATTAAGCATTCTCATTATAAAATTAAATGTATATTATAAAATGTGGAGCTTATTATGAATTGTAAAATAAAATTTGAAAAATATTTAAATGAAAAAAATTTAATAGATAAACATAATATTTTAGAGCTTTTTGATAAATTAGATTTAGAAACACTAGCCGACAAACTACTTACCATTGATGAAGATAACGCCGTTAACTTTGCTATTGAATGTGTATGCGAAGAACTACTTATTACATCATCTTATAAAATCGAGCGTACTGGTATGAAACTAGGACTCCATAGAATGGAGCGTATCCTTGAACTTTTCGACCATCCTGAAAAAGATCTTAAAGTTATCCATGTAGCTGGAACTAATGGTAAAGGTTCAACTAGCTCTTATATAAAAGACGTACTAAAAACAAAATATCGAGTTGGTTTCTATTCAAGCCCTGGAATGCTTAGTTTTAATGATAGAATTCGTGTTAATGATGAGTTTATTTCTTATAAAGAGGCATACAGATTATTTAAACTAGTACGAGAGACTTATGATAAAAACAATCCTGATCCTAGCGATAAACTGTCATTTTTTGAAATTATCACAGGTGTAGCTCTGTTGTTCTTTAGAGACCAAAAAACAGATTTTGTTATTATGGAAGTTGGGCTTGGTGGGCGTTATGATGGAACGAATATCTTTAAAAATAAAGAACTATCAATTATTACAAAGATTGGTTTAGATCATACTGCTATTTTAGGAGATACTCTTGAGAAAATCGCTTATGAAAAAGGTGGAATTATCCAAGAAAATGATCATGTCCTAATGTATCCGGCAAAAGATAGTATAGTTAATGTAATTAAAGATATCTGCGAAGAAAAACATGCAACTCTTAATATTTTAGATGCTAATGACATTGAAATTAAAGAAGTAAACGCTCGAGGAAATATCTTTAATTTTAAAAATGAAACTTATTCAACAAAAATGGTAGGTGAACATCAAGTTTACAATGCATCTTTAGCGTTAAGCGCCCTATTCAACTTATGTGAACGTGGAATAATAGACTTAGATGACTCTATAATAAAAGAAGCTCTAGCCGACTCAGTCTGGATTGGACGTTTAGAATGGATAAGAGAAAATATCTTATTAGATGGAGCTCATAATAACGATGGTATTGATAGCTTAGTCGCATATCTTAATAAACAACAATTCTCAAAATTAACTATATTATTAGGTATTCTCGAAGATAAGGATTATAAGGATATGGTTGAAAAATTAAAGACTATCCCAGCTAAGTTCTCAGCAACAAAAGTACCTATAGAAATCAAAGAATCAAACTTAGATAATCTAATAGCAAGTTTTGGTGATACACATGTTACAAAACATGAAAACTATGAAGCTGCATTAACTAGTATAATACCTAACCTAGAAAACGATGAGATTTTCCTAATTACAGGATCACTGTACTTAATTTCAGCAGTTAGAAAAGAAATACTTGAGAAATATTAACATAAAAAGAACCGATAACTTGATATCGGTTCTCTTTATTTTACTTATAGTTTTTTTCAAAATGGGCTATTGCTGCCGCAAAATCTTCAACTACATGAGTAGCCTTATCTTTTACATACTCTGGAGCACGATTCATACAGTACGATATATCAGCACTTCCAAACATATCCACGTCATTTCCTGAATCTCCTAAAGCAATAACACGATTATACCCTGATTTAATCGCCTCTATTCCACTTGCTTTAGAAATATTTTTTGCTGTTATTTCCATACGAGTTGAACCAGATTTGAAGATTTCTACTTCTGGAAATTTCTCCTTCATAACTGTGTAGAATCTTTCTAAATCTTCAGCTTTTGGACGAACATTTATTTTGTAAATTGTTTTTCCTTCTAGATAAGGGAATGGATCTTCTTTGCAAACAAGCTCCATATTCCAAAGTCTCTCTACTTTTTCATGTTGAAAATTCCCTATACGTTGATTTCCGTCTAAAGCATCAAAAATCAATTCAGCATTTTTTAAGTATTCAAAAATATACCCTACCACATTTTCTGGAATGTGTTTCTCGAATAGTACTTTATCTTTTTGTGTTACTACTGCTCCATTAAAACCTATCATATGTGTAATATCTAAATTATTTTGATCTTCCACATACTCTATTTCAGTAATAGATCTTCCTGTTGCAACTGAGAAATCACCATATTTTTTTGCGATATGATACGCTCTTAAATCATCTTCTGCTACTGACACAGAATTTTTAACGAATGTACCATCTAAGTCTGTAACAAATAGATCTTTCATAAGAATTACTCCTCCATACCAAGCATATCTTGGATTTCCATTTTTAATACGTTAGCATGAGCTCCGTAAATAGATTGCATTTGCATATCACTTTCTGCGAATCCCATAGCTCCTAATTTTTTAGTAATTGTTTCTTGGTCAACTAAGCTCTTATCTTTAACATTTATTCTAAGTCTAGTTATACACGCATCAACAGCTTCAATATTATCTGGACCACCGTGAGCTTTAACTAGAGCTACCGCTTGTTTATGTATACCTTCTTGTGTTTTAGGAATAGTTTCCATAACTTCATCAGTTACTACTTCTTCTTTTGTATCTTTTTTAGTTTCTTTACCTATAGTTGCAATTTCAACTCCATATTTAGCACGAGCTTCGTTTTTATTAGATAAACGAACTTCATCACTGTCTTCACGACCAGGTGTTTTAAGGTCAAATTTAACAATCATAAATCTGAATACAACATAGTAAATAAAGAAGTAAACTATACCTACAAGTGGTACTAACCACCATTTTGTTTTTGGCCCTTGAAGAACACCGTAGATAACCCAGTTAATGAATCCGTGTCCTGTTGGAGTAGCAACCCCAGCACCTAACATGTGCATTACGAATAAGGCTGAACCGGCTAAGAATGCGTGCACGATGTAAAGGATTGGTGCTACGAATAAGAATGTAAATTCGATTGGCTCAGTGATACCTGTTAAGAATGAAGTACCAGCTGCAGCGAATAATAACGAACCTACAACCTTACGTTTTTTCTCATCTGCTGTTTTGTACATTGCGTAAGCTGCACCAGAAAGACCGAACATGAAGTAAACGAATTTACCTCCATTGAAACGAGTGATATTTGGATCAACGTGTTTGATGTTTGGATCAGCAAGTGATGCTAAGTAAGCGTTGATTGTACCAACAACACGTTTTCCACCAATTTCCCAAGCCCCACCTAACTCTGTAGTACGAACCGGCCAGTTTAGACCATGGTGAAGACCGAATGGAAGTAAGGCACGCTCTAGTAAACCGTATAAGAACGTTCCAATTGGACCTGATTTAAGAATAAATACTGAAAGTACACTAATACCTTTTTGGATTGGAGGCCAAATGAAGAATAATCCACTTGCTACAGCCGCCATAACTACCATAGTTGCTATCGGTACAAAACGTGGTCCACTGAAGAATCCAACTACTGTTGGAAGTTGTACTTTAACTGCCCACATATGAACGAAATAAACTACAATCCCTACTATGATACCACCGAATACACTAAGATCCATAGTTTGAATACCTAAAACTTTAGTCTGCATGGCATTAGATAATGCTAATTTTGCATCATTACCTGACATCTTAGATGTATCAACTAGTTTTCCACTGAATTTTAATAGGAAGTTTAGTATGTAATGTAATACCATAAAACCTAATAAACCTGATAGAGCTGCTGAACCTTTTTCACGTTTAGCTAGTCCTACCGCTACACCTACCGCAAAAATTATAGGAAGATTATCAAAAGCTGTATCTCCTAATGCGATAAAGAATTTCATAATAAACTGCACTACTGAATTATTTAATGCAGGAAACATTTTTAAAGTATTGCTGTTTGTAAAAGCAGTCCCAATACCTTTAATAATACCTGCACCCGGAAGTACAGATACTGGTAATAAGAACGAACGGCCGAATTGCTCGAAAGCAGAAACGAATTTATTTTTTTTCCTTGCCATTACCTTTCTCCTTCTATATTTTAATTTTACTATATTATAACAGAAGTAAATTTATTTTTTCTAATACTGCTGAAAAATTTCTTAAATTGTAACTTTTTACTATTTAAGTAATTTTTTACTAATCTTAGAAAAATGTTTATATAATCACTTTCTTTTTTATTGTTTTTATGTTATTATACAATAAATTATTTATTCAAAATAAAATTTTTAGTAAATTTTACTCTATGAGGTGTGATATGTTTTTCGAAAATCTAAAAGAAAACTACGACAAATTATCTATATCAGAACAGCAAGTAATAGATTTCCTAATGAAGCAACCTGCAGTCGAATCAACAACACTGAAAAAAATTAAACAAGAAGTATTAGTATCCTCTTCTACAGTAATTAGAGCTTGTAAAAAATTAGGTTACAATACATTTAACGATTTACGCTATGATATTAGGTTAAGTAAAGAATTAGAAAAGAGCAAAGAGGCAACCCTGTCATCTAACTTTAATCAGTTAAAAGATCAGCTAACTATAGAATTCAACCGTACCATGTCTATTTTAAATCAAGAGGACTTTGATAGTTTCGCTGAAACAATAGTTAATGCTAGAAGAATCTTTTGTATTGGTAGTGGTTCTAGTTATATGGTAGTAGCTGATTTTAATAGAAAACTTAAGCTAATTGATTTATGGGCTAATGATTACTTCGAGTTATATAGCATCCAACGAATCCCTGAAATTTCTACTGATAAAGATGTAATAATCACATTCTCCCTTGGTGGAGCATCAAAAGAGATAAACGAGAGTATTTTATCAGCTAAACAAAATGGTACTAAAGTTTTAGCGGTTACTAGTTTGACTTCTAGTCCTTTAGCAAAAATTAGTGATCAAATAATTAATATTTATGACGCACCTAAAACTAGAAAAAAAATACGTTCTCGCCTGATGTTAAATGTTGTCGGTATTATATTATTTGAAATAATAGTTGATAAACTTAATAAGAAAAGAAAATAAGAGCATTGAGAACATTTTCTCAATACTCTTATTTCTTATTTGAAACTAGATTTATTTTCTAGTTTTTTTATTTTTTACTTTATTTTTTGGAACTCTTTTTGATGTACCGATATTCCAAACCGCTTCTTCTTGAGAAGCTATTTCTTTGTAGATATTATTATTTTTTTTAGTTTCTTGTTTTTTAGGTGTTGTTCTATTACTTGAACCATAAACTGATGAGTAAACAGGGGATGGTTTAAATTTACCTACACTTCTTGTATTAGGTGTTATAGTATTTGTTTCCATCATGTTGTTAACTACAGATTTTTTAGGAACACTTGCACTTGTAGTAGAATATTTCTCAAAAATAGCATCTAGAATTTTTTGATTCTGCTCTATTTTTTCTTTACTTACTGGTCTATATCCTCTATCTATAGTTTTGTATTCACCTAATGCCGCTCCTTTTTCATTATCGAAGTAGCTATAAACATCTTCTGTATATAGTTTTTCAGTATATTCAATACCTTGTGTATCTTCTTCCTCAACTAGCTCTACAGGTTTAACTTCTTCTACTTTTTGAACTTGTTTAACTTGTTTTACTTCTTTTTCTTCTTTTACATCAACAGCTTCTTCTACTTTTTGTCTAGCAGCTTCTTGACGTTTTTCTACAACTTCATAAGGAACTGTTTTTTCTTCTGTGAATTTATCAACATCATTAGCTACATGGACTTCTTTTTTATTAGAAGTAATATCTCTGAGTAGACTATCTATATTTACGTTATCTGTTGTTTCTTCTAAATAGTTTTGTTCTTCTAACTCTACTATTTCTCCTTCATCTAGATGATAGTCACTATAGCCATCTAATCTATCTTTCTTAGGTTCTTTGATTTCATCATATTCCTCAACTTCGATATCTTCGATTTTAGCAACTTCTTCTACTAAGTCTACTTCTTCCTCTTCTTCCTCAGTATATGTAACTTTTTCTTTTTCTTTTTTAATCTGATCTAAGTTAGAATTTAATTCTTCTATTTCTTTAGTAGTTGCATCTTTATCAGTATCAATTTCTATATTTTCAGATTCTATTAATTCATCAAGAATAGTTTTTTCTTTTTCCTCTTTAGGTTCATCATCCTTATAGACATCTTTTCTGAAATCTTCAACTTCTTCTACTACTTCTTCATCATGTGATTCAAAATTGTATTTTTTAGACGCTCTGTCAATATCATCTTCAAAAAGCTCCTCTTTTCCACCAAGAATATCATCAACACTTGTATAATTTAATCTTTCACGACGCTCAGTTTCAGATTGTACTTCTCTTACTTCAAATTCTGGAACTTCTTTTATTTTAGTTTGATTTTCTTTTTGTTCAATATCATCAAGGATACTATCAAGTTCTTTATTTTTCTTATAAAGAGGATTATCCTTCTCTATTTTATCTTCTTTTCTTTCTAATTTATTGAACTCGCTATCTAGTTTTTGACGTTCTTCTTTATGTTTTGATTCACGTTCAACTACTTCTTCTTGTTCTTTTTGTTTTTCACGATAGACACTTGCCACTTCCTCTTTTATAGCAGTATTATCTCTTCCTAAAATAACTTCTTTTTCTAAGTTATCAATCTTATGGTCTTGTTTTAGACGTTTTGTTCTTACCGCTGCTAATGTAGGATGTGTTCTACGTCCAGTTTTATCTCCAAAGATGTCAACATCTTTAAATTCAGCATTCTCAACTCCTAATTTTTTCAATGTTGATGCTAAATCAGGTGCTACAGCTTCAGTTGATTCTTTAACTTCTGGTTTCTCTTCAAACTCATCTAAGTCTATTTCTTCAAAATCTTGATATTCTTCTTCAAAGTAATCATCTTGATATTCAATTACTAATTCATCTTCTTCAATTGGTTCTTGATATTTTTGATATTTTTCACGTTTTTCGTGTTTTTCATGTTTTTTAGAAGTTTCTTCAACAACGTATTCATCTTCTTCATCTTCGAAGTCTTCTTCATAATATTCATCAAGCGAACCATCTAATTCTTCTTGTTCAATTTCTTCATCACTAACACTAAAGAACTTGTCTTTAAGCTTGCTAAAGAATCCTGAACCTTTTTCTTTACGCACTTCGTCTTCGTCTTCAAAGTCATATACTTCACTAGTTTTTTCTTGACGTTCTCGTTTTTGACGCTCTAAGTACGTTTTATAATCTTCCGCTTCGTCTTCTTCATCTTCGAAGTCTTCTTCAAATAATTCTTCCTCTTCTTCAGGTTCAGATACTTTATTTACTTTTTTCTTAGAATTAAATAAATCTTTAATTTTAGAGAAGACCCCAACTTCTTTGGCAGATTTTTCTTCGTTGTAATCTTCCTCTTCTTCGTCGAAATCTATATCAAATTCACCTGAGACATCTTCTACTTCAAAATCATAATCGTCTTCTTCAACAATGTATTTTGATTTTTCTTTTTCTTTGCTACTGTATTCAATATCAAACTCATCATCTGAATACTCAGAAACTTTTTTTTCTTTCTTTTTCGAAGGACTCTCTACTTTCTTTTCCTCTTCTTCTTTGAAAAGTTCTTCTTCATCTTCTTCTAAAAACCATTTTTTCCAATTTACCATGCTTTACACCACCTACTACAAAAATTTTATTGTAAATTTAAATCCTTAAATTTAGTTCCTACTACTACATTTTCATCTAATACTAAAATACCTCTAGCTTCTTCTTGCGGTAATCCTAATTCACGTTTAGAACAAAGCATACCGTTAGATTCTACACCACGAAGTTTTGATTTTTTAATAAGTAATCCACTAGGCATCATAGCACCTATAAGAGATACAACTACTTTTTGTCCTGCTTCTACATTTGGTGCACCACAAACAATTTGTAAAACTTCATCCTCACTAACTTTAACAGTTGTTACTTTTAGCTTGTCTGCGTCAGGATGTTTTTCACATGTTAATACTTCACCAACTACAAAGTAGTCATCGTTGTTTCCTTCTAAATCGATTTTAATTCCATTTTTTTCTAATCTTTTTTCTAAAACTTCTTTTTGTTCTTCTGTTAATTCAATACTTCCTTCACCTTGAAGTTTTAAATTCTCTACATTAAAAATATTTAATCCTACTAAATGACCATTTTCATCTTTAATAAGTGTTATATTTTTTTTATCTTCATATGTAACATTTTCACTATCTTTGATAGTTATTAATAATGTTTCACCTAACATTTTTTTATTGTAAAAAAATAACATAATTAACTACTCCTAAAAATCTATTATATATTATTCAACAAATATGAAGTAACTTTCTAATTTATTACCATCATATTTAAAAGTAATAGTTGTTATAGGAACTAATCCTTCTGCAAAAAAATGTACCATTACTTTTTGTAAAATCTCTAGTCCTTTTTTATTTTTTACATCCGCTATTATCAAAGTATCTTGATGTGGTAAGCCAACATAAAACTCTGATCCTATTTTTTGATAAAAGTAATTTAATACTTTTTCATCTAGAATACGAGCCCCATCGTAGCCATCTTTTGAATTTAAAAAATAAAACTCATTACCTTGTACACTGTCAGTGTTGTACTTTAATGGTAATTTTTCTAAATTGTCCTTAGCATAAGATAAAAGTTTATCTTCTGTTATCGACAGTTGTTCAGCAATTCTCTTATTTAAAAATTTATAGCCATTTTCAAAATCATATACTAAATAAATATCTGTTTCATTTGTATGGTTAAATTTTATAAGATTTTGTTTATTATCTTTATTAAAACTAGTTGATCTTACTACAGGATAAACATGTTCTATTAAATCTTCTTCTTTTAGATTTGATATTGAAATTTTTTCCTGAGCCTCAAAATTAGATACAATATAATATATAAACTCATCTAATTTTTTATCACTAAGACTAGTCTTTTTATTTCCTAACTTTTTAACAAAACTATCAATATCTATTTTTGCTTTATTATTTTTGTATTCTAATATAAAAATACTACTATCATTTTCTTTTTTTTCATGAATTTTTAATGTTGGTAGTTTTTCTATAATTTTTTCAAAAATATAATCTCTAGTATATGACATACTGCCTCCTTTTGCGCATAATATGACAACTTAATTATAACATATATCTTCTATATGTATCAATACTAATTCCTTAATAAAACATATTATTTAAGAAAAGTTTATATTTAATATTTAATTGCTTATTTTTTTATAATTTGCTATAATTTAATTATTATTTTTAGGAGAAAATATATGTCTGCTGAAGAACAAAAACGAGCTGAATTAAAATTAAAATATGAAAATTGGATAAAAAAAAATAAGACTAGACTGCTAATCTTTAGCATTATCTATCTTATTATACTTATATTAAATTTTGTATTTTTTAAAAATAATAAAGTAACTATTTTATCCACATTACTATTTTTCACATATACAGTGTATACCCAAACTCTTATTTGGTTTATAAATAACAAACTTATCTCTAAAGTTGATACTATCGATTTTAAAAATTAAAAACCACTAAACAATATGTTTCGTGGTTTTTTCTCTTTTCAAATGAAGCTATGTTAATGTTATTAAACAAAGACTACCGACATTTTTAAAAATCGTCAGTAGCCTGAGTTTTTGTGCTTACTCTTTAGTTTTAAGCTGATAAATACCTACACAAGCAAGACCTATACCAAGCATTGTAAAACCTGATTTCATATCAAGTTCTCCTAATAATGAACTTACAACAACAGCAATCCCCATTGCAGTAGGTACAGCCTTTAAGATAATATTAAGTAAGTAAGGAGTACCTTTACATCTATTGCTAGGAATTGACTTAGCATTCATAAGCTCTTCTACGGATACACCAAAGATTTCAGCAATTTTGGGTATTGTTGCCGTATCTGGAAAAGCAATATTTCTTTCCCACTTTGAAACAGCCTTATCGGTTACGTTAAGCATATCAGCCAAATCTTTTTGAGTCATCCCTTTTTCTTTTCTGAGTGCACAAATAATATCACCCATAGATTTGTTTGTCATATGGCATTCTCCTTTGCAATTTTATTGTTATACTTATTGTAGCTGTATTCTCCAAAGGAGAAAACCGAAGTATGGTAGAGTTTACTAAACCGGAGGTTTATCGTCGCTAGAATCTTATGATTATATATATTTTATCATGCAAAAAGGAATAAATCCAACATTGTCCTATTTAAAAAAACAGTGTTATCTTGATATTAATCTATTTTTTAAAAGAACATCATACCCACAAATGATACTATCAATTTAAAAAATAAAAAACCACTAAACAATATGTTTAGTGGCTTTTTTATCTTTTTTTTTAAAATTAAGCTTCTTTTGCTTCTAGAGCTTCTTCTTCGTGCTCTTTACCAATTTTGTCAAGAGCCATCATGTTTTCAAGTGGTTTACCAATTGCAAGCATTAATACCCCAAGAACACCCATGATAATTGCGATTACTCCTAATACTTTTTCATAACCCCAAGTTTCAGTCCATCCTACTGTTTTACCACTGATCCAAGCTGAAACTACGTATGTAAAGTACCAAATAGCCATAGACATAGATGCATATTTCTTAGGTAGTAATTTACTGAATAATGCCATACCGATTGGAGAAACAAGTAATTCCCCAACTGTTAATACGAAATATCCACCTAATACGTACCAGATGCTCATTCTTACTGAACCATCAAGCACTCCACCTAATGAACGTAGACCAAGTACGAAGCATGCAAATCCAAGACCTGTTAAGATCATACCAATTCCCATCTTAGTAGCAACACGCCAGTCATTGTTTTTCTCAGCACGTTTCATCCAGTACCATCCGAATACTGGTGCAAGAACGATACATAGGAATCCGTTAAATGATACTAACCATGTAATTGGCATTTTGTATCCAAGAACGTTTAAGTCAACAAGTTCGTCTGTCATAAGAGTAACTGTTGTTTGTGTTTGGAAGTAAGCTGACCAGAAGATACAAGAGAATGCAAAGATTACAGCTGCAGCATAAGCACGACCTTTATCGTATTTAGTTGGTTGTAAGTCTGCTTTGTTTTCTTCAGCAGTTTCGTGTTTGTTTTTACCAACTGGGTATCTACCTGCATCACCTAGTAATTTGTTTTTACCAAATGTGAATAGTAAGAATGTAATGAATAGACAGATAGAAACCATTAAGAATGCTGGACTAAATCCATATTTAATAATTTCTCCATTCGCATCTTTTGTAGCTCCCCACTCTTGGAAGATAAGTCCCCCAACGATTGGTCCAAGTAAACTACCGATGTTAACGAACATGTAGAATAAACTGAATGCCGCGTCTTTCATCGTTACTTGTTTATCATCGTAAAGTTCTCCTACCATTGCAGAGATGTTACCACGGTAGAATGCTCCGGCGATAGAGTTAATAAGAACCCCTGTTAAGAATACATAAAAACGCCCATTAGCGAATGCTGTAAATAAAGAACCGATAGCATTGAATAAAATACCGTATTGAATCGCACGTTGCATACCGATGTATTTATCTGTTAGATAAGCTCCTAATAATGGTAATAGTGAACCAAGAGTTCCTAAGTACGCCATCATATCTCCGGCGAATGTTTTACTTAACCCTAATCCACCTTGTTCTACTGTATAAGTATAGAATAGAACTAGGAATCCTGATGTAGCATAAGATGCATAGCTTTGAATAGCTATCATTGTGTTCATAAGCCACAACCCGGCAGGGTGTTTAAGAGTTTTTTCTTTTTGTTTGCTCATATTGTTGTATTTCCTTTCATTTTTTTTTACAGCTATATTATAACATGAATATGCTTGCAAAACAACAATATTTTTAAATAATTCATTATATTTTTAAATATTGATATATATAAAAATATTTAAAGATAAACTACGACTGCACCACAGTATACTTATTCAATTATAAGAAAATAAATTTTTGATTAAAAAAATTTTATAGCTAAATATTTTAATTAATAGTATTACATATGTTTTTCCCCTTTATTTTTATCTTCCATTTTTTCAATCGCTTTCTCAAAAATTTTACTTACAGAAATATTATTTTTGTGCTATAATGTCTAACACCTTAGATATGAAAGGAGTCTACATGACAATTAAAAGAAACTAAAAATTATTTCTAGTTTAAATTATATCTTAATATTTTTTCGTTTTTTTCGTAAATTTTTCTTACACAAAATTTTTTTGTGCTATAATCACTAATACCATAAATATGAAAGGAGTCTACATGATAATTAAAAGAAACTCGAAATTATTTCTAGTTCTATTTTTAGGAACTTTATCCGCTTTTGGACCGTTTGTTACAGATTTATATTTACCCGCACTACCATTAATGAGTAATTACTTTAGTGCAAGTACATCAACTATTCAATTAACACTTACAGGTAGTATGGTAGGACTTGCTTTAGGACAATTACTTATTGGACCTATTAGCGATAAATTTGGTCGTAAAAAACCATTATTAATCAGTCTTATCGTTTATTTAATTAGTACAGTAACTATAATTATTTTACCTAATATATACGCAATGATTATCCTACGTTTTATCCAAGGGATTTCATCTGCAGGTGCTGTAGTAATATCAAGAGCTGTATCAACTGACTTATACAAGGGTAAAGAAATGGCACAATTTTTCGCTTTATTAATGGCAGTAAATGGGCTTGCTCCAATCCTTTCACCAGTACTAGGTAGTCTACTTCTCGAAATAACTGATTGGCGAGGAATTTTTATAGCTCTTGCGATTATCGGTATCATTATTATAATTGCCTCTCTAAAATTTCACGAATCTCTAGCAGAGGAAAAGAGACTTGATGTACCTATTACTAAAACATATCATTCTATAGTTTTAGTTTCACAAAACAAGCTATTTACTGCACTTGTATTAATTCAAGGTTTTGCTTTGGCCGCAATGTTTGCTTATATCGCAGCATCTCCATTTATTTTACAAACTCATTATGACTTATCAGCATTTAATTATAGCCTGTGTTTTGGTTTAAATGGATTTGCGATAGTTTTAGGTAGTAAAGTATCTGGTAGATTTGATGAAAAGAAAGGTATTAAGTTAGGTTTAACATTAATGTTAGTTATTAGTATTTACCTTGCTTTTGTATTATCACTAATGTTACCATTCCTATTTGTTGAAGTTGGATTTTTCCTTCTATTATTAGGACTTGGACTAATACTTCCTGCAGGATCAGCACTTGCTATGGGATTAGAACGTAAACGTGCAGGTAGCGCCTCAGCACTATTTGGTTTTCTACCATTCTTTTTAGGTGGAATTGTATCACCGTTAGTAGGAATCGGAAATATCTTCTACTCTAGTTCAATAGCTATCGTTATTTGTTGCGTTATACCATTTGTAATATATAAAGTAATAGAGAAAAAATTATAATAATAGAGTTTTGTAGGTTAAATGCTACAAAACTCTTTTTTTAATATAAAAAAAAGGTTTAAGAATTAATCTTAAACCTTGATTATTTATCTTATCTTCTTACACCCCAAGCTGATAATCCTTGTGCATTGTAGGCTTTAACAGCTGCGTTAATTTGGTCTTTAACTGTTGCAGTTGATCCCCATCCAGGCATTGTTTGGAATAATCCACTAGCACCTGATGCATTTCTTGCGTATACTTGACCATTTGATTCACGAGCGATGATTCTTTCCCAAGTAGAAGCTGATACACCTGTACGACGAGCCATTTCTTGAGCTGCCGCTGTACCTGCCGCTCCTGCAGTGTTACCATTTGATAATACTACTCCACCTGAAGATTGGCTGTATGAATATTGCGGCGTGTATGAACTTTGTGCTGCATAACTATTTGTTGGTGCTGCTTTAGAATATGAAGTTGCTGGAGTAGAAATTGTTCCTGCTCCTGTAGTTGCTGTTTCAGTAGATGCTGGAGCAACTGCTTGTTGAGCTCCTTCACGTTGTTTTGTTCCAACTACTACTACTTTAGCTGTTGGCTCAGTAATAACTTTTTCAGAAACTACTTCTTTAGAAACTTCTTTACCATCTTCGTGTACTACACTGTAAGTAACTTCTTTTTCACCGTCTTGACCTTCAGTTTTAGTAACTACTTCATCTACATATTTAGTGTCATCTTTTTCTTCTTTTGTTTCAAATTTAATTGCTTCTTTTACTGTTTGAGTTGTTTTACCAACACGAGCAATTTTAATAGTGTCAACTTCTGCTACTTCTGTTTTAAGACCAGGAGTTACTTTATCTTCTGCTCCTACAGTAATGTTTAATTCTTTAAGAATGTCTTCAACTTTTTTGTAAGTAGTTTTTCTAACTGTTTTAGTTTCACCATCTTGGATTGTGATTTCACGAGCTTTGTAAATACGGATATCTTCTCCACCATTTACTTTTGTGTCTAATCCTGGTTCAACACGATCATCTGCATTATAGCTGATATTATTTGCTGCAAGAATTTCTCTTACAGTTCCTTTTTTAGCTTTTACGTCTACTTTTGTATTATCAGAAAGAGTTACCGCGAATGCTGAATGACCTGTGTACTCTTCTGCTATCATAAATGCCCCTGATAATAAAACTCCTGATGCCGCTGCTGCTGTAATTACTTTTCCGAATTTCATATTAATTAATCATTCTCCTTTTGTTTTATTTTGAACAATTTACAAGCATTATTAAATGTTTGCTCTGTTAGCTGTTCATAGCTCATTTCTTTTAAGTCTGCTATTTCTTGTGCTACATAGTGCACATAAGCAGGTTCATTTCGCTTTCCTCTATATGGTGTTGGCGTTAAATATGGACAATCTGTTTCGATTAAAAGTCTATCTAATGGACAAGCTTTCGCAACTTCTTTAGGTGTCTTAGCATTTTTAAATGTTACTGGACCTCCTAATGAAATGTGAAAGTTCTCTTTAAGCATGATATTCATACTTTCTACCGAACCAGAAAAACTATGCATTATTCCACCTACTTCACTAGCTTTTTCTTCTTTAAGTATTTTAATAGTGTCTGCCATTGCATCTCTTGTATGAATTACAACTGGTTTTCCTACTTCTTTAGCTAGTGCAATCTGTTTTCTAAATACTTCCTTTTGAATATCTTTTGGACTTTTATCCCAGTGATAATCTAATCCAATTTCTCCAATAGCTACCACTTTATCATTAGTAAGAGCAATTCGTTTTATCATTTCGTATTTTTCATCTGTAAAATCAATCGCTTCTACTGGATGCCAGCCAATTGTTAAATATAAAAAGTCATATTTAGATGTAATTTCTAATGCTTTTTCTATACTTTTATCATCGAAGCCTACTATATTTATTAATTTTACTCCCGCTTCTTTAGCGCGAGCTATAGTATCTTCTAAATCTTCTAAATAAGCATCATCATTTAAATGCGCATGTGTATCAAATAACATAGTACGCCTCCTTCACATTTCCTATTATAACAAAAAAAAATTTCATTAAAATATCTAAACTATTTCAATTATGTTACAATCCCTTTGTCATTTCTTTACAACAAATAGCTTTGTAAAGCTGTTAGCGCTATCTTTCATAATGTATATGTTTACATGAATTTTTTCTGATTTTAAAACATTAAAAAAGAACCTAGAATTTATTTCTAGATTCATTTTATTCTTATTTTTTATGCTGTAATATCGACTATTTTAGCTCCAATTAATTGTTCTAATACTTCTGGTTTAACTTCTACTTGATGACCAACTTTCCCTGCTGAAACGACAATAGTTTCTACATCTTTACATTTTTCATCTACAAAAGTTGGAAATAATTTTTTCATCGCAAATGGAGAACAACCACCTTTTACATAACCAGTGATTTTCGTTAAATCTTTTAGTGGTAACATAGACAGAGATTTTACACCTGCAGCTTTGGCTAGTTTTTTAAAGTTAATATTATCTTCACTCATTAAAATTCCAACTACATAAGTACCTTTACCATCAGTAGTCATAATTGTTTTAAATACTTGATTATGATTTTTACCGATAATATCAGCTACTCCTACTCCAGTTTTCGCCGCATCACTACTAGCATCAAACTCAAAGTGATTATATTCAACATTATGATCATCTAAAAATCTCATAGCATTTGTTTTTATTTCTTTTTTCTTAGACATAAAATACCTCTTTCTTTACCTTTATCCCTAATTTATTATTCTACTGCAAACTTTTTTATGTGTCAAAACCTTCTTAACTAAATCAATTATTCCCTTGAAAATCCAATTAAAAATTTTTTATATAAATTGTACGCAAACCGCTTCAGGAACTACAACATCTTTTTCTACACAGTCTAGTTTCCCAGTAGTTTTGTCTACTTTATAAACAGTTATAGTGCCACTTGTTTCATTAGTAGCTATAGCTAACGTATTATCTTTGTTTAGATTGAAATCGCGTGGGTCTTTCCCAAATGTACTTATCGTTTGAATTTGTTCTAAGCAATCACCTTTATTTTCAAAAATAACTATAGCATCTTGACCTCTATTAGATACGTAAATGTATTTATTGTCATTAGAGATTTTTATTGCACTACCTTTATTTTCACCATTAAAGTCACTTGGTAATGTTGGATAATATTTTGGATTAGATAATTTACCTTTACCATCATAATCAAAAGAAATCACTTCACTAGTTAATTCAGTCATTACAAAAGCTTTTTTATTATCGCTAGTAAACACTATATGACGAACACCACTACCTACTTTTACTTTAAAGTTTTCAACTTTAGTTAGTATACCCTTATTTAGTTTATAAGTTGTAATATCGTCTGTACCTAAATCACAAGTAAACACATATTCTCCGTCCGGTGTAAAACCTGAAAAATGAACATGTGGTTTCTCTTGACGAGGATGAACGCTACTCCCTTCATGAGCGTCAGTAGATAATAACTCCCCTAACTGACCATCTGGTAATATAGAATAACTATCTACAGTTCCTGTGTGATAATTTGCTGATAAAAGATATTTGTCATCTTTACTTACCTCAACATAACAAGGTGGATTACCTTCTTTTTTTACTGATGTTAATTGTTCTAAGCTACCATCTTCTTTTACTTTAAAACTTGACACCGCACCTTTATCTTCTATTTTCGCAATGCTATATAAATTTTTATTATCATTTGAAAATGCTAGATATGTTGGATTATCTACTTTAGCAACCGCCTCAACACTATTAACTTTTCCTTCCTCAGATAAGTCTACTTTGTATATTCCTTGGCTATCTTTTTTTGTATATGTACCTATATAAGCTCTGCTCATTACTATACCTCCTTAACTAATTACTACTTTATTATATCATCTATTTCGATTAATTAGATAAAATATACTTTTCTTTATAGTTTATACATTTTTATTTGTAATTTTTAAGAAAAAAAATAGAGTATTAAGGAAATATTCTATCACATGGGAAATATAGTTTTACTTATAGGGTATTCCTTGATATAATAGAGTATATTTATAAGTAAATTTTAGGAGGATAACTGTGAAACACGAATTTATACTAGTTCTTGATTTTGGTAGTCAGTACAACCAACTTATTACACGTCGTGTACGTGAACTTGGTGTTTACTCTGAACTACATGATAACGAGATTTCTATTGATGAGATTAAAAAAATGAATCCAAAAGGAATTATTCTTTCAGGAGGACCAAACTCTGTTTATGAAGAAAATTCACTTACAATAGATGATGAAATCTTTAACTTAGGTATTCCAGTATTAGGTATCTGTTACGGAATGCAACTTATGCAACACAAATTAGGAGGAAAAGTTGAATCTGCGACAAGTAGAGAATACGGTGCTCATAATATTGATGTAACTACAGGAGCTAGATTATTCGAAGGTACTCCTGCTACTCAACAAGTATTAATGAGTCACTCTGACAAAGTTGTTGAACTTGCTGAAGGATTCAAAGTAGTAGCTACTAGTGATAACTGTCCTATCGCTGCTGCAGAAAATGTAGAAAAAGACTTCTACTGCTTCCAATTTCACCCAGAAGTTCGTCACTCTGAATTTGGATACGACTTACTTAAAAACTTTATAAGAAACGTATGTAAATGTACTGAAAATTGGACTATCCAAAACTTTATCGATGAAAAAATTGAAGAAATTCGTGCAGAAGTTGGAGACCAAAAAGTTCTATGTGCCCTATCAGGAGGGGTAGATTCTTCTGTAGTAGCTGCATTATTAGACAAAGCTATTGGAGATCAACTAATCTGTATGTTTATCGATCACGGTTTACTTCGTAAAGGTGAAGCTGAAGGTGTTATGAATACATTCAGTAAAGAAATCGAAGGTGGATTCAATATGAATCTTATCAAAATCGATGCTAAAGAAAGATTCCTTGGTAAACTTAAAGGAGTTAGCGACCCAGAGAAAAAACGTAAAATTATCGGAAATGAGTTCGTATATGTATTCGATGAAGAGTGTGCTAAATTACACGACGTACCATTCTTAGCACAAGGTACACTTTATACTGACGTTATCGAATCTGGAACTAAAAATGCTCAAACAATCAAATCTCACCACAACGTAGGTGGATTACCAGAAGATATGCGTTTCTCTCTAATCGAGCCACTTAACACTTTATTCAAAGATGAAGTTCGTGCATTAGGAGAAGCACTTGGATTACCTCGTGAAATCGTTTGGCGTCAACCATTCCCAGGACCAGGATTAGGTATCCGAGTTCTTGGAGAAGTAACAGAAGAAAAATTACAAATCGTACGTGACAGTGACTTCATCTTACGTGATGTTATCGCTAAACGTGGATTAGAAGGAGAAGTATGGCAATACTTCACATGTCTTCCAGATATCCGTTCAGTTGGAGTTATGGGAGATGTTAGAACATATGACTACACTGTAGCTGTTCGTGCCGTAACAAGTATCGACGGTATGACTGCAAGCTGGGCTCACCTTCCATTTGAAGTGTTAGAAGAAATCTCTGCACGTATCGTAAACGAAGTAGCTCACGTTAACCGCGTAGTGTATGACATTACAAGTAAACCACCAGCAACGATTGAGTGGGAATAAACGGTGTAACTTAGAATTATTAGGAGTATAACGACGACATAATTCTTAGATACAGCGTATGCAACAAGAACTTTAATCTTAACGAGCAACGCGAGGGAAAGATTATTAGTTCTAACTGCTAATATAGCAAGATATATAAAACCCTTAATTTTTAAGGGTTTTTCCTTATAATTGCAACCATTTTGCAACCAAAAACAACACTTTATCACATTTTATAAAAAGATTCTAAATTATACTAGATACCATTTATGAAGGAGTAAGATAATGAAAAAACAAACCACTAACTTTGCAGCTTTTGCATTAATTTTCGGAACGCTTGTAGGTCTTATTATCGGAAATATAATAGGAGATATCAAAGTCGGTGTTGCTATTGGGCCATTCTTAGGCCTGATGCTAGGTTTACTATTTAGCAAAATAAAACCAAAAGATGAATATAGCGAAGATACTATAACAAAAGATAGTGAAGAATAATATACTCATTAAAATTTTCTCAAAAATATTAACCACCTCTGAAAAAGGTGGTTTTTTTATTTCGAAAACTTTGCTCAACTAACTTAAGTCATTAATAAAAAGAGGTATGAAAACCTCTTTTTTATCATTTAAAAATTAACGGGTTTACTATAAGTCAGCCTTTTTTTACTTATGAAAACCTTAAAGTATTTGAACTCCTCATCTGAATCGTAAATTGGGAATTCAAAACTTTTCTTCGTTCCATTTTTCCATATACCTTCTGGTTCAATGTATATAAAAAAAATACGCTTGTCATTTTCATCATAAAAATTAATTGTAAGATATATATGTCTAATGTCATAACCAGTAGTGTTTTCAAAATTCGCAATGTAACGTTTCTCATTTTTACCAGATTTAGTAACATTTTCAACTTCAAAGCTCTCAGGTTTAAAAGTATCTACTAATATTCCGTATACTCTATTAAATTCTTTTACTTCCTTACCTCTTTTCAATATCTCATTAAGGGATTTTTTATTTTTTACAGGAATTTCCACTATTGAATTAATGTCTAAAAGTAACTCATAACGTTTTCTTTGGTATTTATCCCATTCATCTGTAAAAATACTATCCACAAATTTTTTCTTTAATATAACTTCTCTTATTTCCTTAAGATTGTTAATATATGCGTTAGCAAATTCCTTTAACTTAGGATCTTTAAAGTTCCGGTTATTATATTTATCAATTTCAATTAATTCACAATCTATGTAGTCTCTATATTCTTTAATTGATTCTTTATTTTTATCTTTATCTTTATCCCTATTATTTATGTAAACAATTCCCCACCTATTATTCAGTCCTTTCGCTAACGAGTTAATGAATTCATTATCATACGTACTGTTTTTATCACCTATAAAATAACTCGGACTTGGTAACAAAAGACCTATTAGCAAAAGTAATATAGCTAATCCTATTCTTTTTTTCATAAAATTGCAACCCTCATTCCAACAGTTTTTTCAGTATATCAATCCCTTTTTTCTGTTGATATTCTAGTTAGATTTTAATAGAAATTTTTAAAATAGTTCCTTAATTTCTAAAATAAACTTCACATTATCCAAATTATCAATAAAAAAACTAAAATGACTAAATAACTTTTAATTAAGCTTGGTAATTTCATTGTAATTATTTTGATAAGAAAAGTCAAGTTAGTCTGTGTCTATAAGTCGGATGTAAAGTAAAAAGGACCAACTTTTTTTGATATACCACTAAGAAAAAGAACAAGAAGCTTCTCAGTTAAAATAGTGAAACTAAATATTTTAAAAAAGCTAAATATTAAATTTTTATAATATAATTTTAATATTTACCCACATTTTGTCCATGTTATATTGTATAATTATCATAGGTAATAATAAAATAAGGAGAATATATTATGAATAAAAAAATTGTTACAATTATTACAAGTATTATAGGTATTATTGTTTTAGTTGCTGCATTCTTTTTTTATCAGCATTCTGGAAAAAACGATCTAAAGGCAGAACACACTAAATACTTAGCTCTTATCAATGATAATCATGATTTTGACGGAGGTATTAAAAGGTTAGAAACTCTTGACACTGTCGAAGGCCAAGAAATTTTTAAAAACATAAAAACTGAAATCAAAATTACTAAAGAATTGAAAAACATCGACACTAGTCTTGATAATAAAGATGTCGATACAGCTAAAAAATCTTTAGAAAAAGTCGATACTCTTACTGTGGATAATACTTTTGATAAAGCAATAGATTGGTTGAAAGAAGATATTACTAACTATGATAAAGCCAAAAAAGAAATAGATGAGGATAAATCTGGTAATATCAGTTCAATTATTGATAAGTATAAATTTAATCATAGTGCATTAAAAGTTAAATTAAGCGAACCTGAAGT
The DNA here is from genome assembly GCA_963532255.1 of uncultured Gemella sp. Classification (GTDB taxonomy): domain Bacteria; phylum Bacillota; class Bacilli; order Staphylococcales; family Gemellaceae; genus Gemella. The sequence continues at coordinate 59,386 of CAUSKO010000002.1, forward strand.
AAAAAAAGATGCAGAAAACAAACAAACTTCAGAAACTAAAACAAAAGTAGTTTCAGGTAACACTGCTTCTACTGGAGGAATTGGAGATAACGACGTTATACCTGCTGGTTCTTCATATGTATTTAGTGGTAGCGTAACTGATTCAACAACGTATAAAGAATTCAGACAAACTAATGCTTATCAAACTATCGCAACTAATTATGTTGGATTTAACGCTAGTAACGCTGAAATTAAAGCTTGCTTAGAGTGGCTAATTAAAAAAGGTAGAGAAGGTGCCCAAACCTTACCAAGTACAGCAGAATATAAAACTACTTTTGGTAGATAATAATTTATATTTCAAGTTCAGTGAAAAACTATATTAATTTAAAAACACATAACCTAACATTACCGTGTTAGTTATGTGTTTTTATTAGTGGCTTAAGTCAGTTGAGGATGCAAAGCTTCCGAAACAAAAAACCACCTACTATGTGGGTGGAAGAAAGGGAGTTAAACAATTGAAAAATCATCCTTTCTTAATAAAATAAGAGTAGTTCCAGCTCTGAAAAAAGAAAGGATGATTTTTCAATTATATATATATATATATTAATTTCTTAATTACTACTTTTCAAAAAATTTAAAACTGTTCTATTAAAATCAGAAACTTCTTGATGTACTGCATGACCAGATTTTTCAAAAATAAGTTTCTGACAATTGATTTTTTTAGCAAGTTCATTAGAAAATCCTACTGGGATAACTTGATCTAATGCAGTACCTATGACCAGAGTTTTAGCTTGGATTTTATCTAATTTATCAAAAACATCAAATTTTAAGCACGATCTAGCTAAAATAATAAATCTATCAAGCTGATTTAATTTTGGCTTAAATAGAATTTGTACTAATATAGATAACCACTTATTTTTTGCTATATATCCTTTTGAATAAACAGTTTCAATCATATTTTTTTGCAGTTCTTGCAACTTACCATTTTCAGCTAGAACAATCCATCTATCTACGACCTTGTTTGTTGTAGGATTATTTCTTGATGTAGTTGCCACTAATACTAGTTTGTCAACAATATCAGGATAATTTATAGCTAATAGTTGTGCAATCATCCCCCCTTGAGATACCCCTACAACATCTACTTTATCTATATTCAACTTTTTTATACAATAAGCAATTTCTTTCACCATATCACTTATCTCATAATTCTCATTGATATGTTCTCTATGATCAAATATAAAAACTTTATATTCTCTCAAAAAATTTCTATAGAAAAAAGCAAGTTGTAAAGCTTTTCCTTTTATTCGCTCGGTATTCAAACCTGGTATTAATAATAAATTCTTTTTTCCATAACCAAATGAAACATAATTGACAATATCATCATCGTATAATTTAATTTGACAATTTTTTGCAGAAAACATAATATATACCTTTCTTAATTAGTTACTTATGCAATTAATTATACCATATTTATAAATCACCCACCATAAAAATATAGTTCGCATCCATATCCTAAGCTACACCAACAAACTTCTCAAAATTATTACCGGTGTAATTTCTCTAGATTTCCATAAATTTAGTAATTATCAAAGCATGATATACACCTTAAATTTACAATATAATTTCATTATTTTTTCAGAAAAATATTGTAATAACATCTTTATTTTCATTGTATTACAGCTTTTTTCTCTACTAAAATATTTTATCAATATTTCGAAACTTTATTGTATTTTTTAGTTGATTTATTTGATAGAATATGCTAAATTATCTATTGTTGAGATATATTATGAAATCAAAAATAATATAAAGGAGACAACAGTTTATGAAGAAAATATTAATAACTAAAAAAACAAGTATGATTTCTACTTTTATTCTCACTGCAACATTAAGCTATCTATTATATAATTATACTTTACTAGGTGTGGCATTAGCCAGTATTTATATCTTGGTAACAGGAATACTAAACTGCAAATATAAAACAAATAATAAACTAATCAACTATACATCTATTATATTTGCAACACTAATGATTATTTTTATATCTATAAATAATAATCTGCCTCCTTTAAAAATCAATATGATTTTAATAACGGAGCTTATATTTTTCGTTTACTATTCATCATCAGATAGCTTTTTGGAGATTAAAAATTAATAATCTATATTTCAAATATTATTAACACAAAAATCCCACTCTTAATAGAGCGGGATTTTATTTTATAGGTAATCTACATCTTTAATTACTTCTGGCTGTTGTGGTTGTTGAGGTTGTTGTTGTTTTACAACTGGTTTACGAGTTTTTACTCCGTTATTTCCTGCTGGTAATCTGTATTTTTTAACCTCTTGTTTTGGTTGTTGTTTTTTAGCAACTGGAACACGTGTTTTTGCGCCATTGTTTCCTGCTGGTACACGTAATGGTTTTTCTGCTTTTACAACTGGTTTTTTCTCAGCGTAGTAGTATCTCATATAAGCTTCCATCGGATGGATAGATGCTTGAATTGATATACCATCCTCTTTAATTAATTGATAAGTTTTACCATTATAGTTAATTTCTTTTTTTACTTCTGGTAAATAATCTCTAAAATAACTAAGTGGTGTACTTAAGTCCGGACGTGGTACTTTTATTCTTTGTTTTGGAGATATTTCTAGCCCATCACTTGTTTTTACAGTGTAACTAACAACTAAAGTTATTGGATCAACAAGTTCATCTCCACTAGCTTTTTGATTTGAAGTTGCTTTTCCACTATTTACATCCGCTGCTGCAGCAAACGGCGCTTGTGATGTTACTGTTAAAGCTAAAGCTGTTAACGCAACAGTTAAAGTTTTTTGCAATTTATTCATAATATACTTTTTCCTCCTAATTTTTTTTAGCATAATAATTGCTTTAATATTATATATCAAATATCCCTAATTTGTCAATAGAAATCCTAATTATCCCATATATAACAGTTTTTAATTAACATCGCATAATAGTAAACTAATTTTAACACCTGAAAAAATATTTAATTATTTATTATCTGTAAATTATTTTTTTAAAATTATATTGCATTATTTTGTATGCTATTCTAATACTGCTACTTCACCACTCAGACTATAAAATACTAGTAATTAATGATATAATACTATTGATTTATGATGGTAAAACAATAACAAGGAGTACATAACAATGAGTCTAGATTTATTTATTTTTGAGAGAAGAGAAGAGATTAAAACATCTTTAGATGTACTTAATTACCTAGAGGAATTTACTAAATACGAAGAAAATATAGATTATAACTCTCTTAAAGGGTGCTCTCCATTAATAACTGCTTGGGCAAAAAGAATGTTTGAACAATTTCCACCTATGAACGGAGAACATGCATTACCTGATGAAATTGCTTTTGAATCAGAAGATAGCGAAGACCATTTAACAGATTACGCTTTAGGAAAACACGGAGCTGTATGTTCATTTTCTTATGCAGTAGATGAGGAGGCATTAGACTTACTATTTGATATTGCTGATAAATATGAGATAGGAGTCTATGACTTCCAAAGTGTTGATAATATTATAGGTAAAGGAATTGAAATCTTAAAATATAGAACTGAAAGCACCAAAGTTACTTCATGTACTTGGAAAGAAGTAGTTAAATCTATTAATACTCTTGATAATTTAGAGAGAAAAACAGCATTCCTTACACTCTGGTTTGATACCGATAAAGCAGATAGTACTTTTATTCAATGTACTCCAATTTATAAAGAACCTGGTTTCTTTTCTCGTTTATTAAACAAAGATACAACAACTGAAATTAATGGTTATACTCTTGAAGTGAAAGATGATAATAGTGTTTATCAAACAGTTATTCAAGACAAGGAAGAATTGAAAGAAATCATAAAAGCTTGGTGTTTGGAAAGAAAACAACCTGATATAAGCAAATACAAAAAAGTATTGGATTTATAATTTATTAAAATTACCGAGTTAAAAAGACAGGAGAAATTCTCCTGTCTTTTACTATATCATTAATTATTTTTTAATACTTTCTACATAGTATTTTGATTTTTTATTTCCACCTTCATACTGTTTATCGTTAATTTTCAGTGTAATTGTCGAAACTTTTGTTTTTGTCATTTTATCTACAACATTAACTTTAATTTTATCACCTTCTACAACCCACTTATCTTGAGATTCAACTTCTTGAGAGAAATTATTCCCCATTATTTTAGTAGAAAATACTATAGCTTTATCACCTTTATAGTAATAAACTTCATCTTCTTTAGGTGCTACATTAGATTTTGAAGAGCTATTATCTTTGACGTTAAAGTGCGAACCTTTTAGTAAGTTAACTGCTTCTTCCTTAGTATATGTTTTTGAAGAAAGTGCATTAATAACATCTAAGTAATCTGAACTAGATACTTTATATAAAGATTCTCCATCAGAAGCTTTAGTTGTTTTTATTCTTGGTTGAGTTACCCAGTGTAATAAGTTTGTTTGTGAAGATAATCTTGATAGGTCATTTCCAGAAATAGCTACTACATCTACTAATTTTTCTGCAGCAGCAAAGTCATGGTTGGCAGTTTTAACTATTTGAGTTGCTCCATTATTTCCACTTTGACTACTTACGCTATTTTCATTATTTCCGTTATTCTCTGAAGTTTCTGTAAAATTCTGTTCTTTACTAGAGTTGTTATCCTCTTCCTTTTTTTGTTCTGAAGAGTTAGCTGTCTGTTCAGACTTTTTATCTTCTTCTTTGTTTTTTTCATTATCTTTTGATGCACACCCTGTAATTACTAAGGCTCCTGCCGCAAGTAATGCTAATAGTTTTTTATTCATATTTCCTACCTCCGTTATTCTAGTTCCTTTTATTATACCATATTCAGGCATAAAAATAGACTCTAAACCTCTAATTTTTGATATGTACCCCTTTTACCGGCTTGTTCAGTAAAAGGGGTACATATTAATCGTCGTCTTTTTTTAATTTATATTTAAATTTATATTTAATTGTTAAAAAAATAAAATTTAAAAAACCAAATAAAAATGTTGGAGATATTAATTCATAATTTTGTGTTGCTTCGATAGGCTTATAACCTTTTATTATAAATATTAATAAGAATAATATTGTTATTATAATACCCATGTTTAATAAAGAAATTTTTATTGCTTTATTGGCTTCTTTAGGATAATATGAAAATAATATACAAAAAGTTAATGTTATTATTAGTGTAATGATATTAGTTATATACCCTAGATTATTCATTTTTCCTACCTCCGTTATGCTAGTTTCTTTTATTATACCATATTTAGACATAAAAATAGACTCTAAACCTATAGTTTTAGAGCCTATTTTTCTAATATTTTTTATTATCTCATACCTTTATCATATGGTACTCCAAGAGCTTCTGGTGTAGAAGTTTTCTTAGAAAATACAATAAGCGCAATAATTGTTGCTACGAATGGGAACATATTCCAGAACGATACCGGAATTGGTAGATCTGGTGCTAAAATTGATACTTTTTCAGCAAATACTTTTGTTCCACCAAAGAATAGTGATGCTAAAGTAATTGTAATTGGGTTATATTTACCAAAGATAAGTGCTGCTAATGCTAAGTATCCGAATCCGTACACTGTGATTGCTGCGTTGAATCCTTGGCTAAATGTAGTAGCGATGATTGCTCCTGCTAATCCTGCTAAACATCCTGAGATAAATACCCCAATGTAACGATATTTAAATACATTTAATCCTAATGAATCACTGGCTTGTGGGTTTTCCCCTACAGAACGTAATCTTAATCCAAATGGACGTTTATAGATAACGTAGTAAGTAACACAAACTAGGATAATAGCTATAATGATTGTTGGATAAACTGTGAAATTACCAAGTATTGTATATCTTGGGAATCCACTAGCTAATAATAATTCATAAGTTCCGTTAAAGTGGTTTACTAAGAATAATGCGATAGCTGGTGTAATTAAGTTAATCGCTGTACCTGAGATTACTTGGTCAGCTTTTAAGTTAATACTGATAAATGCGTGAATTAATGAAAGAAGTCCTCCACACGCTGTTGCCGCTAATAAGCAAAGTACTAATTGACCAAATGTAGGTGCTCCATCAAATGCACTAAGAGCTATGAAAGAAGCAACAAATGAACCGAAAATTACGAAACCATCAAGCGCAATATTTACAACCCCACTCTTTTCAGAATAGAAACCACCTATTGCTGCAATAAGAATAGGCACTGTATATTGCAACATTGAGTCTAATAGTGATAATATTGTATCCATCTATTTATCTCCTTTCTTTTTACTGCTTGCTGCTTTTTTAGAGAATTTGAAATCAAAGATTGATTTAGCAGCTACGAATAGAACGATTAATCCGATTAAAATATTTGCGATATCTTTTGGAATACCAACAAATGATAATTGAGGTGTTAATACACCTAAGAACCCAAATAGCAATGCTCCTAGTAATGAACCTAGAGCTGTATTAGCACCAATAAGTGCTACGGCGATACCCATGTATCCATATCCTTGGAATGTAGAACCTGCTACTACTTGTCCAACCGGCCCCATGTTGTAAAGAGCTCCACCTAGACCAGCAAATGCACCAGAAATAGCCATAGATAAGATTGTATTTCTATTAACTTTCATACCAACGAATTTAGATGCATTTGCGTTATAACCTACAGAACGTAGTTCGTAACCAAATACTGTTTTTTCCATAACGATATAGAAAATAATTACTCCAAAAATTGCAAAGAATAAATCTGTACCTAAACGGTGGTTACTAAAGATTCCTTCGATAAGACTGTTTTGTAAATATCCTGTCCCATCTTCTGCAATGATTGGTTTAGAAATAATATCGTTTGATCCTTTAATAAATTTAGGTACAGCAAATTGTACAAAGTATAATGCTGTATAGTTTAACATGATTGTTACAACTACTTCACTGATATTAAATCTAGCTTTTAAATAACCTGCAATACCTGCCCATATACCACCAACTATGATACCTGCTAAAATAGAACAAATTAATACTAAATAAAAATTCATACCTTCCATTTTGATAGCAACAAGACCTGCAAAAAGACCACCCATAATAAATTGTCCTTCTGCCCCAATGTTGAATAGCCCTGTTCTAAATGCAAAGGCTACTGATAAACCTGTACAAATAAGTGGAATTGTCGATACAAAAATTTCTGCTATACTGTTTGAATCAGAAAAAATGTCTCCAATAACACTTAAAACATCTTCTGGCGACGCTCCAATTGCCGAAATAAGAATTGCTCCTATAATAAACGAAGCTAATATTGGTAGCACCGCATTAGTTAAAACTTTTTTTAACATACGCTCTCCTCTCTACTTCTTAACCCCGGCCATTAGAAGACCTAGTTGTTCTTTAGTTACATTTTCATCATTGTCTACGACATCAATAATATTACCATTGTGAATAACTGCTATTCTGTCAGATAATGTTAAAATTTCATCTAAATCGTATGAAATTAATAATACACCATTACCTTTATCTCGGTAATTGATTAACATTTTATGAATACCATTTATCGCACCAACATCAAGACCACGTGTAGGTTGTGTTGTTACTAATAATTTTGGATCTAATTCTAATGCACGTCCGATAATAAGTTTTTGTTGGTTACCACCACTCATACTACGAGCAGAAATTTTTTCGTCACCAGCTTTACGCACATCATATTTTTCACAAAGTTCTTTAGCAAATTTAGAGATTGCTGGTTTTTTCAAGAATCCACGTGAAGAGAATTTTTCTGTATAGTAATTTTCTAATACTGAGTTTTCTTCAACACTGAAATCAAGAACTAGTCCATCTTTATGTCTGTCTTCTGCGATAATTTCAAGACCTAATTCTTTACGTTTTGCTGTTAGAACTCCAGCAAGGTCTTTTCCATCAAAGATAATTTTTCCTTTAGTTTCCTTTAATAGAGCATTTAGTACTTCAACAAATTGTTGTTGACCATTACCGTCAACCCCAGCAATACCAAGGATTTCTCTTTCGCGAACATCTAAGTTAAAGTCAGAAAGTATATCTTTTTTCTCATCAGTATCTGCGTAAAGACCAGACACTTCTAAGATTTTTTTCTTACCTTCTCTAGAACGTTCATATTTAATAATTTCTAAATCTTTACCAATCATAAGGCTAGCAAGTTTTTCTTTCGTTGTGTCTGCTACTTCAACAGTTCCAAAGTATTCACCACGACGAATAATACTACAACGATCAGCTACTGCCATAATCTCGTTAAGTTTATGAGTGATTAATAAGATAGTTTTCCCTTCTGCTTGAAGATTCTTAAGAATTGCTAAAAATTCTTTAATTTCAGCAGGAGTTAAAACCGCTGTAGGTTCGTCAAAGATAAGAATATTAGCATCTCTATATAACATTTTTAGAATTTCTACCCTTTGTTGCATCCCAACTGTAATATCACCTACTAAGGCTTTCGGGTCTACTTCTAATCCATATTTTTTAGATAACTCTGAAATTTTCTTAGCGGCAGAATCTAAATCGATTTTTCCACCTTTTACTTCTTCCATTCCTAAGATGATGTTCTCAGCAACAGTGAAGTTTTTAATTAATTTAAAGTGTTGGTGAACCATACCGATCCCAAGCTGATTAGCATGTTTAGGATCTTTAATGTCAACTTCTTTCCCATCTAATTTAATGACACCCTCTTCTTGATGGTACATACCAAAAAGAACGGACATCAACGTAGATTTACCAGCACCATTTTCACCAAGCAATGCATGAACTTCGTTCTTTTTCACCTGAATAGTAATGTCTTTATTTGCGTAGAAGTCACCAAACTTTTTAGTTATGTTTAGCATTTCTATAGCGTACATATATTTACCTCTCTTTTGTATATTGTTACTTATCTATTATAATATATTTTTGCAATCTAGTATAGCATTTTAATGTAATTCCGCTAATTAATTTTATATTATTTTTATATTATAAAAAATTAACCTTATTTAACCCAAAAACTGCATAACATCATTGTATTTTTATGTTTATTTTCATAATTTTCAAAACTTAATTAAGTTGAAAATTCTTTTAATTGTTTATATTCTAAAAAATAATAATTACGTTTACAGAATTTTACTATTTAGTATGAAATTTTCAATAAAAAAAAGGTCTAGTAAAATACTAGACCTTTCTCGAATTATAATTTAAAAATTATAGTTCACCTTCGATATTTGCTTTGTCTGTTACTTTATCCGCTGTAGCTGCTACTGTTGATTTTCCACCTTTTAGTGCTTCAACAACTCCTTTAATCTTGTTGTTAATGTCACTGCTTAAGTTTGGATTTTCAGCAGGTAGTCCAACACCATCTTCTTTGATAGTGAATTCTTTAGCTGCTCCACCTTCAAATTTACCAGCTTTGATAGCATCTAAAACTTGAGTTACTGCCACATCGATACGTTTAACAGCAGATGTTAAGATAACAGATTTTTCTACATCTTTTCCATCTTTGTCTTTAGCTTTGAATACACCTTCAGAATATTGGTCTTTATCTACACCAACGATCCAGTGTTTGATTTCTCCACTATCTTTAAGATCTTTAGTAGCTCTTTCTTGTGCTTCTTTAATTGAACCACTTCCAGTTCCACCAGCTGCTACGAAGATTACGTCAGCTCCAGCATCATACATAGTTGCTGCTAAAGTTTTACCTTTGTTAGTATCGTTGAATGATCCACTGTAGTTATATACAATTTTGATATCTTTGTTAGCAGCTTTAGCTCCTTGAACAAATCCTACACCAAATTTAACTACTGCAGGGATTTTAGCTCCTCCGATGAATCCAACTTTACCAGTTTTTGATTGTAAAGCTGCTGCATATCCAGCTAAGTATCCTGCTTCATGCTCAGCAAATGTTATAGACTGAACGTTTTTGTTAGGTACAGTTCCATCGATAAAGATGAATTTTTTGTCTGCAAATGAGTCTGCAACTTTTGGTAATTCTTTTTCGAAATAGAATCCTGCTAATGAAACAACATCAGCTGCTTTTGCTGCATTTTGTAAGTTAGCTGCGATATCACTTTGGTTTTTAGTTTCGATTGGGTTTAATGCTTTTCCACCATTTTTGTCAACCCAAGCTTTTACAGCTTCTAAGTTACTTTGGTTGAAACTTTTATCTTTTGCTCCACCTTCGTCAGTAACTACTCCGATTTTTAAATCAGATTTTGAAGATGAGTCTTCTTTTTTCTCAGTTTTAGAAGAACATCCTACAAAGATAAGTGCTGCTGATAAAATAACAGCGATTAATGAAAATATCTTTTTCATAAACAAATAGTCTCCTTTTTTTATTTTTGTATATTGTTTATATCTAAATAATACCACATAATTATTGAAATATCAATATTTTATTTACTTTTTTGGAAATATTTTTCATAATGTTCGGTTTTTATTAAATTAAAACGTAGTGCTATATTTTTGTAATAAGAATGTTCATGTTTTATACCCTTATATATACACCGATATGTAAAAGTAAAGCATTTTCATAACTATAAATTATACTATTTTTTGAATTATTACACCTTTTTGATAATATTTTCAAGTTAAAATAAAAATATAATAAGTCGCACAAAAATATTTTGTACGACTTATTATGAAATATTATAATTCCCCTTCTAAGTTAGTAACTGATCCTTTTGCTTTTAGCTCATCACCAGTTCCTACTACTTCTACCTTACCTGATTTAAGTCCTTCAATAGCTTTATCAATTTTAGTTTTATTGTCATCACTTAGGTTTGGATTTTCTTTTGGTAGCCCTACACCATTTTCTTTAATACCGAAGATATGTTCACCTTTTTCAAATTTATTTTCTTTGATTTCATTTAAGATTTTTGTTACTGCTACTTCGATATTTTTAACAGCTGATGTTAAGATTACAGATTTTTGATATTCTTTTCCATCTTTATCTTTTCCTTTGAAAATACCTTCTTCGTATTGGTCTTTATCCACACCAACAACCCAGTGTTTAATTTCTCCGTCTTTAGACATATCAAGGTTACCAC
>CAUSKO010000003.1:0-57821 GCA_963532255.1 uncultured Gemella sp.
TTCTCGAAGACTTTTCTATTCTATCATCTCATTTATTCTTTGTCAAGAAGTTTTTAAAACTTTTTTGAATTTTTTTAAATTCTTTTAGTTAATATAAGATGACTTCTTTCAAAACGAAAGATTGATATTATTTTAACATCTCTAATTGATTTTGTCAATATATATAAGTTAATTTATAGTATTCTTCTTAACATTTTATAAAAATAAATCTCTTATTGTTCGCTTTCTTCTATAATTGTTGTAAATTCTGTTTGTTTACATTTATTTTCATCTTAGTTTAATTAGTATAAAACAAGTAGAGATAGAATTTATGACCCCATCTCTACTTATTTCTTCTATATATTGTAAAAATCAAATATAGTTACAGGCAAGTTTCTCTTATGTTCAGATTTCAAGTAGTGCCCTTCTATAACTTTTCTAACATCTTCTGGAACAGTCTTTCCTTCAAGATAGTCATCTATATTATCATAAGTAACACCTAAAGCTACTTCATCTTCTAATGCAGGTCTATCTTCTTCTAAGTCTGCCGTCGGTTTTTTCAGATATAGATGTTCTGGACAGTTTAACTCTTTTAGTAAAGCTTTACCTTGTCTCTTATTTAATCTATATAAAGGAACAATGTCTACACCACCATCACCGTGTTTTGTATAAAAACCAGTAATTGCTTCTGCAGCATGGTCAGTTCCTACAACTATACCTTTATTCATTGTGGCGATAGAATACTGAGCTTTCATTCTTTCTCTTGCTTTTTCATTACCTTTAGCATAATCTGTTATAACTATACCAGCTAATTTTAACGATTCTACACTTGCATCAACTGCATTTTTTATATTTACAGTATATAATTTATCTGGCTTAATAAATTCTAAAGCATCATTACAATCATCTTCATCAAACTGTGTACCATAAGGTAATCTCACAGCAATAAACTTATAATCTCTACCTGTTTCTTCTCTCAACTCAGTTATTGCCATCTGACAAAGCTTACCACATAAAGTAGAGTCTTGCCCCCCTGATATACCTAGAACTAAACTTTCTATAAAATTATTCTTTTTTAAATAATCTTTTAAGAAATCAATAGTTAATCTAATCTCTTCGTTTACATTAATTTCAGGTTTACATCTTAATCTTTTTATTACCTCTTGTTGTAATGTCATAATTTCACCTAGTCAATCTGTTTTTTCGTAATTTTTTTCATTATATTATTTCTATTTTTCCAACATTTAGTACTTAAGTCCACCGGATAAAACTCAGGGTTTAATAAACGTTTATATTCACTCCATATCAGTTCCTTACTTTCTTTAAAGTATTCAGCACTCTCTTGAACAGTAGGCGCTACGTATACTTGCTTCCCATCTTTAAACACATCCACATGAATATCGATAGCCTCAAAGTTTTCCACTTCTTTTTCTAAATAAGTGTGTGTCGGGTGAAATAGTTTTATGGTAGGCTCTGCATGTACATTTTCATCATCCATAGCAATATAGTCCCCAGCAGCTTTACCAGTATCTTTATTGATGATTCTATAAACTTTTTTCACTCCAGGAATAGTTAACTTAGCAGGATTTTCTGATATTTTTAATCTATCCACCATTTCCCCATTGTCATCTTCTAAACATACCAATTTATAAACTGCACCTAATGCTGGATTATCATATGCTGTAATTAACTTAGTACCAATTCCCCAAGAATCTATTTTAGCCCCTTGTTGTTTAAGGTGAGTTATAGTACCTTCATCTAAATCATTAGATGCAACAATCTTAGCATCCGGATAACCAGCAGCGTCTAACATTTTTCTAGCTTCTTGAGATAGGTATGCAATATCACCCGAATCCAAACGAACCCCTAAGAAATTAATTTTATCTTTCAATTCATCAGCAACTTTAATTGCTGTTGGAATACCCGAACGTAAAGTATCATATGTATCCACTAAGAAGTAGCAATCTTTATGAACCGAGGCATATTTTTTAAATGCCGTTTCTTCATCTTGATAAGCCTGCACAAATGAGTGCGCATGCGTTCCACTACATGGAATACCAAACAGTTTTGCAGCTTTCACATTACTTGTCGCATCAAAACCACCTATTATTGCAGCACGAGTTCCCCAAAGAGCGGCATCAAATTCATGTGCACGTCTTGTACCAAATTCCATGCAAACTTCATTTGGACATAAGTGTTTAATACGCGCAGCTTTAGTAGCAATTAATATTTGATAATTCACTATATTCAATATTGCAGTTTCCATTAATTGCGCTTGAATCAAAGGAGCTTCTACTCTAATTAGCGGTTCATTACCAAAAACAATTTCACCTTCTCTAACCGAACGTATACTTCCTGTGAATTTTAAGTTTTTTAAATAATCTAAATAATCTTCATCATAGTTAAGCGTACGTAAATACTCTATATCAGAATCTGTAAATTTAAAGTCATTTACATACTCTATTATTTTGGCTAACCCTGCAAATACAGCGTAACCTCCACCAAATGGAATCTTTCTGAAATATACATCGAAATATGATTTTCTTTCATGTATACCATCTTTAAAATAAACATACCCCATATTTATTTGATATAAATCTGTATGAAGCGCATCCCCTATGTATTTATTCATAACACCCTCCGGCTTTATTTAACTTATTACTAAATATTTTTAGTTATCTATATATTAACACTTTTAGAGTATTTTAACAAACAATTATTACCATTTAGATTATTTCTAAAAAACAGCAAAACAATAGAGGCTAGATGATATATCTAACCTCTATTGTTTCTTGTATTATTTGTATTTGATCGGGTATTATTAGCGTTTGTATTTTTTTTAGTATTAGTTGCATTTGAACGAGCACTATTCGAACTTGATGATTTTCTAGTTGTAGCCGGTGTTTCTTCTTCAACCTCTGTTGATTCATCATCTGATTTATTATCCGATTTGTCTTCTGATTTGTTATCTTTATCCTTATTATCTTTCGACTTTTTATTTGAATCAGCTAATTTACTGTCATCAATTCGGCCACTACCGTCATCTTTTTTCTCGATATTGCCTTTCATTATCGACTCAATAGCTGATTTTAAGAAATTCTCTTGTTGCGGTAAACTAAATATTATCTCACCACCATAGCTAAGTCCATACTCTTGCCTTACTAAATCTGATAAGAAATATGGATCTTTCAACTTATCAATCACAACTTCATTTACTTTCGCTTCTTTTTCTAGTTTCTCTATTTGTTCAGCTTGTTCTTTTAATTGGGCGTTAATTTGTTTTTTTTCACGAATATAGAAAAATGTCTGAACTAAAGTAATTACAAGTACTAAAGAAAGAACACTCAAAATAATAAACTTTCTTCGCTTTCTATACTTAGCTTTCGCTTTAAGTAAATCTTTTCTAAACTGTTGTTCTACATTACGATCTGCCATTTTATGTTTCTCTCAGTTTTTCCGAAATAATTTTAAACATTTTAGTTGCATCTTCTTTCTTAGTGCTATCTTTTAATTCTAACACCTCATATACAACTTCTTTTTTAGCGAAATAAATTGTAATCACATCCCCTACTTTAAGCGAAGTAGATGGTTTTGCTTTTTTCCCATTTATCGCTATGTGTCCTTCTGCTGAAATTTCATTAGCTACTGTTCTTCTTTTTATAATTCGTGAAACTTTTAAGAATTTATCTAAACGCATTTAATCACCCCTGTTTAATTTGTACTAACTATTATCACATATAATTCATTTTTTCGCAAATATTTCCCACCAAAACCTAATACACAAAATAGAATCTCAATAAAGATTATTTTAAAATAATTAATTGAGATTCTAAAATTATTATTTATCTAATATATTTCTTCTATAATAAAGTTATGCCCAGTTACCATCTTTAAAGATTTGAATTTCTTTACCATCTTCAGTAATCCCTACAATGTTAGTAGTCGCTTCACCAATCATAAAGTCTACGTGAACTAAACTGTCATTAGCACCTACTGCAGCTAACTCTTCATCTGTCATTTCACTTCCACCTTTAACACATGTAGGATAAGCTTTCCCTAACGCTATATGACAAGCTGCATTTTCATCAAATAATGTTTCTAAGAATAGAATACCTGTATTTGAAATAGGTGAATCATAAGGAACTAACGCCATTTCACCAATACGTTTGGCTCCTTCATCAGTTTCTATAATATTCTTAAGAGCATCATATCCGCGTTTTGCATCATAATCAACAACTTTACCATTTTCAAATTTTAACCAGAAATCATCGATTAAAACTCCTCCATGGTTTAATGGTTTTGCATTATAAACTACTCCACTAGTTACATCTTTATGTGGCATTGTGAAAACTTCTTCTGTAGGAATGTTAGCTACAAAACGATCAGCTTTTTTAGCATAACTTCCTGCACTTTGCCAAATATGCCCTTTAGGTAAACCTACATAAAGATCTGTTCCTAAGTCATTTGTTATATGTAATTTTACAAGTTCATTCTCATTTAAAAATTTCCCTTTAGTATCTAAAATACTAATATGTTCTTCCCAAGCAGCAACTGGATCGTCACCGTTAGCACGACAAGCACTTAAAATTTCATCCCATAGACGTAAGTATGCTGCTTCATCATCTAATTCTGGGAATAAACGTTTTGCCCAACCAACAGTTGAAGCTGCAACAACCGACCAAGGACACTCATCACTCATAATAGATTTCATATAATTTCTTAGAGCTTTAGAGCGACCAACCATAGATGCTTTCATCTTATTACTATCAACACCTGCTAATCCATCTGGATCATCTCCAATGATAGATAAGAATGCAGTTCCTTTTTCTACAGTTTCTTGATAACGATCAACATACCATTGGCTAACAGTACTTAAAGACTCTTCACTTTGATAATTTAAGTTTAATTTTGATAATTCTTGGTCACGCCATTCTACTTCTACTTTACTTGCACCAAGTTCATAACATGCTTTCACTACTTTCAAAACAAAATCTCTAGCATCTGTGCTTGCTCTAACTAATACCGGTTGATCTTTTTGTACATTTATCCCCACTTTTGCTATTAATTTTGCATAGTTATCTAATTTTTTATCTAATCCCATGTTTATCTCCTTAATTCTACAATAATTTATTTTAATAAGGCTTTGAGAATAATATCCCAAAGCCTTATTTCACCTACTATTAAACTTCTCTAGTAGCCTCTTTTAACCAAGCTCTTTCTTCTTCAGTTAATTTAGGTGCAATAATATCATATACTTCTTTATGATATTTGTTTAATTCGTATTTATCTTCACTTGTTAATAGATCAACATCTACAGCTTCTAAATCCCAAGGAACATATGTAATAGGTTCGAATTCTAAGAATTGTCCATATTCATTTTTAACTGTTGCTTTTACTAGGATTTCGTTTTCTAAACGAATACCATGAGATCCTGCAATATATAATCCAGGTTCGTTAGTTAATACCATACCAGCTTTGAATGGTTCTACAGAACGAGCTATACTCCAGTGAATTCCTGCTGGACCTTCGTGGATATTTCCTAAGAATCCTACACCGTGTCCTGTTCCGTGGTTGTAATCTTCATAGTCATACCATAACGGTGCACGAGCGAATAAGTCTACGTTTGGACCTGAAACTCCTTCTTTGAATTTTAATCTTGATAGACGTAAGTGACATTGTAATACACGAGTGTAGTCACGTTTCATTCTATCTGAAATTTCTCCTAATGCAGTTGTTCTTGTGATATCAGTAGAACCTTGACTGAAGTTTGCCCCAGTATCTGTTAAGAATAATGTGTTTGGAGTTAGAGCTCGGTTAGTTTCTTCACTTGATGAATAGTGAACAATTGCTCCGTTTGGTCCATGACCACAAATAGGGTCAAAGCTTGGGCAAATGAATCCACCTTGTTCTTCTCTGAATTTTTCTAATCTTGCAGATGCAGATAATTCTGTTTCATTTGCAATTTCACCACTTTTAACTAATTCTTTTAGCCAGTAAATGAATTTTGTATGAGCAGCTCCATCTTTAACGTGAGCTTCTTTAATGTTTTTAATCTCTACGTCATTTTTAATTGCTTTCATTAATACCGTAGGGTTACGTTTTTCAACTAATTTAACACCTTCTGGAATATTACTGAAGATAGCAAAGTTTAGACGTGCAGGGTCTACTAATACAACATCTTCTGATTTAAATCCTTTAATGTCTTCATAGATTTGGTTGTATGGTTTAATAACAACATTATCTTTAGCTAAGTTAGCTTTAATTTCATCAGAAAATTTAGATTCGTCAACATATAAATCAACGTGATCTTCAAATACTACTGTATAACTTAATAGTAATGGGAAGAAATCAACGTCCATTCCACGGATATTTAGTAACCAGCCAGTATCATCTAAACTAGTAATGATGTGGATATTAGCTCCTGCTTCTTTCATTTCTTTTCTTACGCGTTCTAATTTGCTAGTAGCAGTTTCACCAGCTAAATCAACATCTAGGTAAAATGCTTTACGTTTAGATAATTCTGGTCTATCTTCCCAAATTTCATCTACTAAATCAACTTCGTATTTAATAGTTGCATTTTTAGCTTTTAGTTTTTCTGATAAAGTTTTTCCTTCACCGAATGTTACAACACGTCCATCAAAACCTAATACTCCTCCTTCAGGAATATTTTTTTCGATAAATTCAGTAGTTGTTGGAACTCCTGGGTTGAACATACGACATAATTCAATACCAGAACCTTCTAATTGTTGTTCAGCTTGTAAGAAGTAACGTCCATCTGTCCAAAGTCCAGCATAATCTTTTGTTACTACTAGTGTACCCGCTGATCCTGTGAAACCACTCATAAATACACGAGCTTTAAAGTGTTCTCCTACATATTCACTGTTATGGAAGTCAGCAGTTGGTACCATATAAATATCAATACCATCACGTTCCATAAGTTCTCTTAGTTTAGCGATTCTTTCTTTAACTGCCATTTTATATTACTCCTTTTTATTTGTATATAATATTTTTATTTTAATTTTTCTTTAAATCTATCTGTTGCACGTACCAAAGCATCAACTATTGCAGGTTCTGCTGAAGAGTGACCAGCAATAACAAAATCTAGCTCACAGTTATTCAGTTTTTTACTTAATTCATAGGCTCCAATCGGTCTACAATCTACATCATAGCGTCCATGGACGATATAAGTTGGAATATCTTTTATTTCATCAACATGTTCTAATAACCAATTATCTTCGCCACCCCAGAACATCTCATTCATCCAAAAATGACATTCTATAGTTGCAACTGATATTGCGAAATTAATCTCCCCAGCGCTCTCTTCTACATTTGGGTTAGGGTATAATGTCATTACACTACCTTCCCAAATACTCCACTCACGTGCAGCCTCTTCTCTTACCTCTTTATTTTCACTTGTTAAACGCTTATAATACGCTCCAATAATATCATCCTGTTCTTCTTTTGGAATAATAGATGTATATCTTGCAAAAGCTTCTGGGAAAAATTCACTTACCCCACCTTTTTCATATAACCATTCAATATCTTCCCTACGTCCTAAGAATATACCTCTTAATACTAAACCAAGAACGCGTTCAGGATGTTTTATAGCATAGCAAAGTGATAAAGTAGTTCCCCAGCTACCGCCAAAGACAAGCCATTTATCGATATTTAATTCCTCGCGAATTTTCTCCATATCTTCTATGATATGCCATGTATCATTATCTTTCAAACAAGCTCGCGGTGTTGATTGACCACTACCTCTTTGATCTAATAAAATAATACGATACGCTTCCGGATCAAAAAATCTTCTTCCTGTTGGTGTTGTACCTCCACCAGGACCTCCATGTAAGAAAACTACTGGTATTCCATTTGGATTACCACTTTCCTCATAATATATAGTATGAACGTCGTCAACTTTTAACATTTTAGAGAAGTTTTCACTTATCTCTGGATATAACGCCCGTAGCTCTCCCATAGTCAGGACCTCCTATCTTTATAAAATATTTACATTTACTATTTTACCACAAAATAAAGCGTTTTTCATTACTAATTTTAAATAATTTCTTACAATCTTATAATTTCAGTAAAATAAATTTATTTATACATTTTTTAAATATTTTTGTTATTTTAGAATTTCTTTGAAATAGTCGGTAGCACGCACTAATGAATCAACAATTTCCGGTTCTCCTGATGAGTGACCTGAAACCGTAAATTCTAACTTACAGTTGTTTAATTTTTTATTTAGTTCATATGCACCTATCGGTCTACAATCTACATCATATCGTCCATGAACTATCCATGTCGGAATATCTTTTATAACATCCACATGATTTAATAACCAGTTGTCATCATCCCAGAACATGTCGTTCATCCAGAAATGACATTCGATAGTAGCCATAGAGATAGCATAGTTAATTTCTCCAAAACTTTGTTCAAGGTTTGGATCAGGATGAAGAGTTACTAGACTACCTTCCCACATACTCCATTCTTTTGCTGCAACTTCTCTAGTTTCTTTATCTTCACTTGTTAAACGTTTATAGTAGGCTCCTATTATATCTTTACGTTCTTCTTCTGGAATAATAGATACATATCTTTCAAAAGATTCTGGGTGGATATTACTCGCTCCACCTACTTCATAAATCCATTCAATATCTTCTCGTCTTCCTAAGAAAATACCACGTAGTACTAAACCTAAAACTCTTTCAGGATGTTTAATTGCGTAGCAAAGAGATAACGTTGAACCCCAACTTCCTCCAAAAACAAGCCATTTGTCAATATTTAACTTTTCACGAATTTTTTCTATATCTTCTATGATATGCCATGTGTCGTTATTTTCTAAACATGCACGTGGTGTTGATTTACCACTTCCACGTTGATCGAATAAAATTATACGATAAAATTCCGGATCAAAATATTGTCTACAGCTTGGTGCCGTCCCACATCCAGGCCCCCCATGTAAGAATATTACTGGTACCCCATTAGGATTTCCACTTTCTTCATAATAAATTGTATGCGTACCATCTACATCCAGCATTTCCGAAAAATTTTCTTCTATTGCAGGATAAAAAGTTCTTAACTGTTCCATAATAGACCTCCCAATTATATATATTTTATTTACACTTCTATTTTACCATAAAACCAGTATTTTATCATTATTATATAAAAATTATTTTTTCTATTTAATGATAATATCTTAATCAAATAAATATTTATAATATAACAATATTTTTTAAGCACTCTACTCTTTTAAAAAAGAAAAAAGGCTAGAATCTTAATTCTAACCTTTTTATTAATTTTACTCTTCTACTAATGTTTCACCTTCGCGAAGTTCTACTAGACTAGCTAATTTTTTCTCGAAGATAAATACTAATACTGCCACTACCACACAAACAGCACCTATACCTAGCGCTACTTGAATAATAGGTAAATCAGCTATTTTTGAATACAATAAACTGTATCCTTTAGCTGCACCAAATGTTGCAACAATCCAAACAGCCATCATTATAGATAGAATTTGTTTAGGTGCATATTTAGATACAAATGATGCCCCTAATGGAGAGAAGAACATTTCAGCCAAGCTTAGTACTACGAAGAATAATATTACCCAAAGAATACTAGCTTTTTGAGTTTCAGGAGCTCCTACTCCACGAGTTACTTCTGTTAATGCTAAGATTCCGAAAGTCACACCTAGTAAGAATAATGCAATAGATGCTTTTTTGTATAAACTCCAGTCCCCTTTTGGACGAGTAGCAAGTTTATACCATAACGCTCCTAGAACAGGACCTAAAATAATACAAGTTAATCCATTAACAGAGTCTAACCATGATGTAGGAACCGTAAAGCTACCTAGATTTGCATCAATAAATTTAGGCATATAATCATAAAGAATTACATATGTTAAATACCAGAAAATCCAGAAAATAACAGAAAGTAATGAAATGATTACGATAGACCATACGCGACGAATTTCATATTTTTCTAAAGGACGATTTACTTTTGGTTTATCTTCGTGGTGTTCTTCCCCTTGAGCAAATGGATGTTTACCAACATCTCCTAAAGATTTGTAACCTAAAACGAACCAAACAGCACCGATTAAGCATATTAACCCTGCTATTTTGAAACATTGTAAGTAACCGTTAGCACTAGCTGTCGCAAGTTTCACATATAAAATCCCTACGAAAGTTGTTCCAATAAATGACCCAATATTTATAAATGAATACATAGTTGAAAATGCGTCATCTTTACGTTTTTGATCACCTTCGAAGATTTGTCCAACTACAGCTTGTAGGTTACCTTTGAAAAATCCAGTTCCTAAAGAAACTAAAACAATCATCGTCCATAAAGCTGAATATGATCCAACAAACCCTGCATAACCATATCCTATTCCCATTAATAATAATCCTAGAGGAATAAGATATCGAGCCCCAACCAACTTATCGGCAATAAAACCAAATAATACAGGGGCAAGATAAGTGAATGCCACTAGGTTAGATTGCATCGCTGCACCTTCTACCTTACCTAGACCAAGACCACTTTCTCCAAAACCTCCACTTACTACTGCTGCTGTTACATAAACAATAATAAGCCATTTTGATGAGTAGTAAGCACAACGTTCGAACATAAAAGTCATCGAGCTCATATAAAAGCTCCACGGTTTACCTTTTTTTACCGCTACTTCAGACATATAAATCCCTTCTTTCTGTATAATTTAATACACGAATATTATAGCATACTTTTTCAAATACTACAACTATTTTTGAAAATGTTACCATTCTGTTAATTAACTATTGTTTTTCAAATTAGCAAGTGATATAATGAAAATATATTCGAAATATTAAAAGGAGTTGTATAATATGAAACTTTCTAGAACTAATACCATTTTAGCTAAAATGAAAGAGCAAGGAATCACACATGCACTTGTAAGTGATCCATATTCTATTTTTTATTTAACAGGTTTCTTAGAAAATCCTGGTGAGCGCTTCTTCGCTATTTTATTAGATGAAAATGGAAATCACAAATTATTCTTAAATATTCTATTCCCATTAGAAGAAGACTTAGGTTTAGAAATCGTAAGTTACTCAGATACTGATGATATTATTAGTAAAGTTGCTGAGTTCATTCCAGATGGAACAAAACTAGGTATTGATAAAATTTTACCTGCTCGTTTCTTGCTTCCACTAATGGATAAATTACCTGAAACTAAATTTGTGGATGTTTCAGTATTAGTAGATACTACTCGTATGCTAAAAGATGAAGAAGAAATAGAATTAATGCGCATTTCTTCAGAATTAAATGATAAAGCATGCCAATTTGTTATCGACAATATCAACGAAAACACTACAGAAAAAGATTTAGTTAAAAAATTATTAGCATACTATGAAGAAATCGGTGTCGAGGGGACATGTTTCCCACCTATTATCGCTTTTGGAGATAATGGAGCAAATCCACACGGTACACCAGGTGATAGATTACCAAAACCAGGTGAGTCTGTTATTGTAGACATTGGTGGAATCAAAGATAAATATTGTTCTGATATGACTCGTACAGTATTCTTTAAACAACCTACACCAGAAGATAGAGAAGTATTTGAAATCGTTCTAGAAGCTGTTAAACGTGGTACTGCTTTAGTAAAACCAGGAACTAGATTATGTGATATCGACGCTGCTTGTCGTGATTACATCACTGAAAAAGGTTATGGAGAATACTTCACTCACCGTACTGGTCACCAAATTGGGTTAGAAGACCACGAATACGGAGACGTTTCTAGCATTAACGAAATGGTTTGTGAACCAGGTATGATTTTCTCTATTGAACCAGGTATATATCTACCAGGACGTATGGGAGTACGTATCGAAGACTTAGTACTTGTAACTGAAGATGGCGTTGAAGTATTAAACAAGCTTAATAAAGAGTTCGTAGTAGTTGGAGAAAAATAATATTAATTAATTTTTTAATAATTAATAAAAAAGCACTAGATTGTCTAGACAATCTAGTGCTTTTTATCATTATTTATTGAAATATTTTTCTAAAAACTTACTTATTATATCCCAATATTGCTCTCTATACTTTCGCTCTGCTTGCACATGCTTCATTCCAGGGAAACTATGGAATTCTTTTTCTGAACCAATCAACTCATAAGCTTCTTTACCATGTTCTATAGGAACAAAACCATCTTCTTCCCCATGTAAAACCAAAGCTGGCAACTTAGTATTTTTTAAACCTTCAGTTGCATTAACGTCACCAAAGAAGTAACCACCTCTTATTTTTGTCATAGTATTGGCCGCAGGTATTACTGGGAAGCTAGGTAATTTAAATAATTTTTTCAATTGATATGTAAATTCTACTTTTAAATTAACATATCCACTATCTTCTATAAATACTTTAACATTACTTGGTAAATTTTTACCTATTGCATTCATGACTGTGGCTGCTCCCATACTTACTCCAAATAGAGCTATTTCAGCATTATTGTTTTCGGCAGATAATTTCTTAATCCAGTTAATTAAATCATCTGAATCAAATCCACCCATAGAGATTGTCTTCCCTTCACTCTTACCATGCGCGATTAAATCAGGAGCAAATACGTTATAACCCATATCATAAAATCTCTTAATATACTTAGCCATTTTTTTAGCATCACTTGTATAACCATGAACAACAAAAATCCATTTTTTTCCATTTGGATTAACAAACTTATACCCAACCAATTTATTTTTCGTAACAGATTCCATAGTTACTTCAGTTTTGGTAGACTCAAACCAATTTTCTACAGCTGTTTTATCTTCTTTTTCTCCATCACTATCTTGATTGACAATTGCACTTTTATCTACTTCAGGATTTAAAGCAAAATTATAAAAATAATTTCCTGTAAAGCCAAAAGCTACTACTAACAAAACTAAAATTGATAATAATATCTTTTTAAAATGTTTTTTTATCATCGATTATTTTTTCTCCTAACTAATAAATATAATTAACATTATACTACTCCAACCCTAAAAAGTAAACAAGAAAATACACTAATAGAGATTTATATTGTCTCTATTAGTGTATTATTTTATTTTTACTTCTACATTTTCTCTTGCTTTTTTAATTTTGAAAAATACTACTCTATTCCAAATTTTTCTTTAATTGCATCAGCAACAATCATCCCTGTAAACCAAGCTACCATTAGATTGTAACCACCTATTTCACCATGTAAATCAAGTATTTCTCCAGCGAAATATAGGTTATCTATTTTTTTATGACAACACGTTTTTGGACTAACACCTTTTAAATCAACTCCTCCAGCAGTTGTAAAAGCATATTCCAACGGCATTGTTTTAACTCCTACTAATTCATAGCGTTTAATTTTAGATACAAACTTTCTTAGCTCTTTTTTACTAACATTTTCTGGGAAATATTTATCTAACATGAAATTATAAAAGCTCTTCGGTAGTTTTCCATGCAGATATTTATTATCTTGCCATAATTTTTCAAAAAGTTGTTCTTCATTCAGTTCTGGATAAAAATCTAAATAAAATTTATCTTCAGGAAATCTAGCAACAAATTCACCCATAGAAATCGACAATGGTCCGCTAAGTCCTTTATGAGTAAATAATAAGTCTCCTGTTCTTTCATTTTTCTTATGGAACATTCTGACATTCTGCAGAGCAACACCGGATAATTCTTTGAAATCATCAAAAATTAACGCTACTTCACTAGGATATATTTTCGTTAATTTAATACCATGTTTTTTCAATATTCTATGTAATGAACCATCACTTCCACTTTGCGGATAAGTTTTTCCTCCTGCACAAACTACAATATTTTTTCCTAAATATGTATCAACGTTTGTTTTAACTCCTACTAATTTATCATCTTCAAATATTAAGTCTTCTACCTTCTCTTTATATTTAATTTTTGCATGATCTATTTTAAAGGTATTTACGACATCTCGGGCTTTTTCGCTCGCTGGATAAAGTCTTCTATTTTCTTGTTTAAGTTTTAGATTGTGCTTATCAAAAAACTTCTTAACATTATATTTATGATATGCACTGCGTAAAAATCTTCCATTATGAACTGCTGCGACAAAATCTTCTGCATTATCACTGCTCATTACATTACAACGACCATTTCCTGTTAGAAGTAGCTTTACGCCTGCTCTTCGATTTTGTTCAAGAACTAATACTTTTAATCCACTATCATTTAATCTATCTGCAATCATAAGTCCCGCACTACCAAGACCTATAACTATAACATCATATTTCATAGTTTCTCTTAACAACCTTTATATTTTAGTTTCCCATCTCTAGTCACTCAATTTTTTACTGTTTAGCTATATTTATTTAAAGATGAGACATATAGGCTGTACTCCTCCTACATATTATATTATTTTTTTCTTTATATTTACCATAGTTAATTATATCTATATTTACTATTTAAAGCAAGAATCCCAGAACAAACTTATCACTAGAAAATAGTTTAATTATTTTTTATCGATAGCGACTATTTCTGTATTTAATTTTCTTTTACACATTATTCTAATTTAAAATAAATTATCGCTTTCCGTTCCTTCTTAATGGAATTTTTTGTCAATTTGTAATATACTATATTGTATGTATTTAGAAGATTTTTATTATTTTCTAAGTAACTTTAATGCAAAGGATTTTTTTATAATGAGATTTAAAAAAATTAGTGCTTTAGTTATGTCTCTGGTATTTCTAATTCCTAATATTGCTAAAGCTGATGACATATTTTCAGATAACAATGCCCTTTCTGAACTTAGTGATACTAATACAAGTGTTGTTATTTCTGAATATAATACCGGAAAAATTATTTCTAAACGTGGAGAAAACGAAAAAGTATCAGTAAACAAATTACCAAATTATCTAGCTTTATTTTTACTAACAGATGATTTGAAAAATAAAAAAATTAATTTAGACGACAAAATAACTATTAATAAAAGTGACGATATACTATCAAAATATCAATTCACTAATGAACTAGCTGTTAAAGACGCATTATTCTTATTAGAAAATGAAAACTCTAGTGGTCTGCTAGAAGCAATCTTTACAAAATATAATATTGACTTAGAACAAGCTAACACTATATTAAGCTCTATGTCTCTTAATAATACTAAACTAGAAACTCTTGAAAATAGCGAAAAAAACACTAGTACTGCAAAAAATATTTCATTTTTAACTAGTGTGATTTTGAAAAACTATCCTGAATTAACTGAAATTACTAAAAATCCAGAATATACTCTTTCTTCTGGTGAAAAAGCAACAAACAGTGTTACATTTAAAGATTCAGAAAAATTTAGAGTTTTAGGTTTAGATTACTCAGGAAAAAATAGTGTGACTTATGCATATAGTGGAAACACTAAATTACTTGTAACAGTGTTAAATCAAAGTGAAGAGAAAGAAGCATTTTTTGAAAAACTTCAAAAAACTTACGAATATTTATTCTCAAATTATCAATATAAACTTGCTTTAAAAGCAGGAACATATACTATTAATAATGAAAATATTAGTTTTGATCAAGATTTATACGATTTATTCTATGAAAAACACTCTATAAAAGATGTTAATTACCTATTAATGAATAGTAAGATTTTACTTTTCCAAAAATATGATACAATCTCAGCAAACGAGGGTACTGTATCTACTACCTTTAAAAATAATGACTCATCTGGAGCATTAGATAAATTTAAAGTTAATTTCATAGATGAAAAAGATTTTAGTAAAAAGAATAATTTAGAAAAAACTAATATAATAATTGATCGTACTAAATATTTTGCTACTGGTATTTTAGCTATATATTCACTTGTTTTCATGGCTCTATATATCATGAAACAGGTAGTTAGGAAGGATTAATTATGGAACAAAACAATTTAGTATTCGAAGTCGATGGACTTATCTATGAACTAATATATAACTTCAAAGATGCTTTCCAAAGAGAATCTTTCGAAGAAAAATTAGTTGATGTACTTAAGAACAAACCATATATTGTAGGAGATATTTCTCATGATAAGCTTCGTTTAAGTGGTTTTATCCTTACAAAAGATGGAAACAATCCTAAAAATATAAATAACCTAGAAGATTACATCTTAGAGTATTGTAATTTTGGTTCACCTTTCTTTGTAGTTAAGAAACGAAACGGTTAGATATAAAAATAGCTCTCAAATAAATTGAGAGCTATTTTTTATTTTTCATAATATACTATTCTATTATCAATAGAAACCTAACTTCTTTCTATGCTTTTTTTACAGCACAAAACTATTCATTTCCCCAAACTTCTTTTACAATCTCACTTATTAAAGCAATTTTTTTCCATTGGTCTTCTTCAGTAAGAATATTACCTTCTTCTGTTGAAGCAAATCCACATTGTGTACTTAAATAAATATTTTCTAGAGGCACATATTCACTAGCTTCTTTAATTCTAGCTATTACTTCCTCTTTATTTTCTAATTCTCCTGATTTTGAAGTTAATAAACCAAGAACAACTTTTTTATCTTTTCCAACTTTTGCCAACGGTTTAAAATCACCTGCACGATCAGTATCGTATTCTAAATAGTATGCATTAACATTTTCTTCACCAAATAAAGTATCTGCTACTGCATCATATCCCCCTGAACTAGCCCATGTTGAGTGATAGTTACCACGACAAATATGTGTATTTACTACTAAATCGTCTGGTAAATCTGTAAGAGCTCCATTATTTAGAGTAATAAAATCTTTAATGAAAGCTTCTCTAATCCCTTCAGGTTCTAATCCGCTTCCTTCAGCAATTAATTTAATTAATCTGTCATCAACAATTGCTCCCCAAGTACAGTCATCTAATTGGATAATACGACAACCTGCATCATAATGCTCTTTAATTACTTGTTTGTATGCTGTAATAATATCATTAAATAATTCTTCTTTATTTTCATACACGCTATATGTTTGAGCGATATGTTCTTCATCGCGAATTAACTCAAAGTAAAATTGTGCTGGTGCAGGAATAGTTTGCTTAACTTGTGCTCTATTTCCAACTAAATCGCGTAAAAATTTATAATGTTCTACAAACGGATGATTTTCTCCAGTGATTTTACCTACTACATCTGCTGAATCAGGTTTTGTTGTCTCATCATGGAATTGATATCCAATTTTCGCTTGAGTGTGTTCTACTCCATTAAGCCCCCAGAAAAAGTCTAGATGCCAGTATGCACGACGAAACTCTCCATCTGTCACACCTTTTAATCCATTTTCAATTTGTTTTTCTACTAAATCCGTAATTACTTTATCTTCTACTTTTGTTAATTCTTCTTTACTTAATTCACCTTTAGAAAATTTTTCACGAGCTTCTACTAACTCTTTAGGTCGTAAAAATGATCCAACATGATCTACTCTATATGGTGCACTTCCTACTTGGTTATTTTGACAATTTTGACACATACTATTATCTCCTATCGTTTTCTCTTTTTTCTCTTTTTAATAATATTTTTCTATAAATTAGGCTCATCTTTTCTTTCATTAACTACTTTTAAAAATGAAAATTTCTTAATTATTTTCTCCAAAATTGGTATATTTTCTTAGAGTTATACCAGTTTACTTAGTTCCCCAAACTTCTTCAACGATTTCACTTATTAAAGCAATTTTTTTCCATTGGTCTTCTTCAGTTATTACATTTCCTTCTTCTGTTGAAGCAAATCCACATTGTGTACTTAAATAAATATTTTCTAATGGAATATATTGGCTAGCTTCTTTGATTCTTGCGATAACTTCTTCTTTATCTTCTAAATCAGCAAATTTAGATGTGATTAATCCTAAAACTACTTTTTTGTCTTTTCCAACTTTAGCTAATGGCTTGAAATCACCTGCACGGTCAGTATCGTATTCTAAATAGTACGCATCTACATTTTCACCTGCTAACAGCTCATCTTCCACATTTTGGTATCCACCTTGTGAAATCCACTTAGAAGCAAAGTTACCACGACATACATGTGTAGTGATTACTAAATCTTCAGGTTTACCTTCAATTACTTCGTTGTTTAATGCTAGGCAACGTGCTGCATATTCACGACGAACTTCTTCTAATGGTCTATCATCACGGAAACGATTTGCAAAACCATCATCCGCTAATGCACCCCAAGTACAATCATCAAATTGAAGTACTCTTAATCCTTCGTTGTAAAGTTCATTAATTACTTGTTTATAAGCCAAAACAATTGCTGCTTTTAATTCTTCGAAGTTACTATAAAACTGTTCATATGACTTTATATGATCTTCTGTACGAATTAATTCAAAATATAATTGTGATGGAGATGGAATAGTAAGTTTTACCACTACATCTTTATCTTTTGTAATATCTCTTAAATATTTAAAATGTTCAACGAATGGATGATTTTCTCCACTAATTTTTCCTGTTACTTTTGCTGTATCAGGTTTAGTTTCTATACCTTTAAAAGGATACCCTTTTTCTCCTTGAACATGTTCTACTCCATTAAGTCCCCAAAAAAAGTCTAAGTGCCAGTATGCACGACGAAACTCCCCATCAGTAACTCCTTTTAACCCTGCAGCTATTTGTTTTTCTACTAATTCTGCGATTAATTTATCTTCAACTTTTGTTAATTCTTCTTTACTTAACTTACCTTTAGCGAATTTTTCACGAGCTTCTACTAACTCTTTTGGTCGTAAATATGATCCTACGTGATCTACTCTGAATGGTGCTTTCCCTACTACTTTATTTTGACAATTTTGACACATAATTCTATACTCCTATTGTTTTCTCTTTTTTTATTTTTAAACTTTCCTTTTTTATTAAAGACCTTTTTATTCCTCTTCTGGTAGAATAGCAACCACTCTTGCTGGTGAACCAGTAGCTTCTGTCCAGTTAGGGTACGCTACTGATATTAAAGCTCCTGTTGCTGGAACTTGGTCAAGATTAGCTAGTACTTCAACTTGATAAATATCTTGTTCTAGTAAATAATACTCCTCAACTAACCCTTTTTCTGCTGCAGGAACACCTGCATCTGTATCTAATGTTTCGTGGCCAACTGCTTTAACCTTTCTTTCTTTAATTAAAAATTCTAAAGCATCTCGACCCCAACCTGGTGTGTGTTGAACATCATTTTCGTCTAGATTACGGATTTCATCATAGCTAGGCCAACGTTTTGACCAATCACTTCTAAATGCTACGAAAGACTCTGGTAATATTTCTCCATGTTCTGCTTCAAAATCAAGAATATCTTGTTTTGTAATAACATAATCATTATTTTCTGCTACTTCATTGCTTTTATCAATAACATATAGCGGTAACAATAAATCTTTTAATTCAATCTCATCAAGCCATCTACCACCTTCTACAAAGTGAATCGGAGCATCAATATGTGTTCCGTATTGACCAACTACTGAGAATTTTTGTACATAAAATCCATCTTTTAGTGTGAATAATACTTCTTTTTCTAGTGCTGGTAAAGCAG
Organism: uncultured Gemella sp.; assembly: GCA_963532255.1. GTDB lineage: Bacteria > Bacillota > Bacilli > Staphylococcales > Gemellaceae > Gemella. Next base: position 19,424 of record CAUSKO010000003.1, read on the forward strand.
GGAATTTAGGCGAATTTTCATCAATTTTATGACTTAAGTTTACCCATTTTTTTGATTTTAAAGTTTTATATATATTTAGTAATTCTGACATGTTTGTTTCCTCCAAATGCTTGTATATAGTTATAGTTAATTATTCTCGTGATTATTTTGAGAAATAAAAAAATCCTCACAGAAGCTTATGCTCCTGCAAGGACGTCTAATAATCTACGTGTTACCACCTTACTTTATGATATTCTCACAAATATCAACTCAAAAAGTACGCACCAAAACTATGGTGTTATACCTCGAAGCTTTAACGGGCTTTCCCGTAGAGGTCTAATTATTCGACCACTAACACTCAAAGACCATTTTCAAAGTTTCCGAATTGATCTCTTTTCACCACCCGAGACTCTCTTTACAATCTTTCACTTTTACTTATCTTTTCAACGTGTGAATCATTAACTTGGGATTAGTATAACAAGTTTTTAATTTTATGTCAATAGTATTTTTGAAAATAATATATGTTTTTTATTAATTATTTTCAATATGATAGATTAATAGTACGGATATGAAACTAATTTATTTTAACTCTTAATGCTATCATTCACTTTCTATCTAAAAAACGAATTTTTCTTTGAGGAGAACAATTGTTTTTTACGAACTATAGCAGGTAAATGAAAATTTAAACTTTTGTTTTTATTAAAAAATAACCACATACGCTTAAAACATATGTGGTTAAAGTTATTATCTTAGCTACAATCCCAATTATATAATATATTAGAGAAATCTTGTGCTTTTAAATCTTTTTCTCTTATAAAGAAGTTTGCTATACCACAATCACCCCATAAAATTAAATATCTACTCTCACCTTCAACAAATTCACTATCTACTTGTAACAACATAACATTATATTCTTGGTTTTCCTCATCATACTGTCTTGGATCTTCTTGAATAAATGTTGGGTATCCACCTATTGAATGTCCTTCATCTGCAAACTCTTTAAATACTTTATCTAATGAAAAATCATCTATATCATTCCACATATCAGTTACATTTACTTCTGGATATAGTTCATTTATTGCATTGCAGAACATCTCCTCAAATCTATAATCTACAGCTGTTATTGACACTGGTTTCTTTTCAAAAGCTATTTTTAATACATTATTTTCAGGTTCAAATGGAGAATATTCATCTTGATCATCTTCATCAAAAAGTTTATACTTTTCTAATATATCCGCTTCTGTTACCATTCTGTCCAGCTCTGGGTAATAAATAACTTTACTACCCTCTTTTTCATCTAATCCCATAAGGTCATCACGCCCAATCCAGAATTGAACTAGGCCTGTTTTTGGATACAAGTCATTTTCAGGTAAATCACTACAATTAATTTGTGCAAGTAAAGCTAATTGAACTCCCTCTCCATCTACTGGCACTTTTGCATCTTGAGGCAAATATGGAACCCCTCCAAATTTACTATCAAATATTGATAATGTACGATCTTCACCAACAACTGTAATTTTAATATGTTTATCAGTAATCGTATCCCCTTTTATCTTTTCTATAGCTTTACTAATCATTTCTTCAGTAACCATATAGTACCTCCTTAAATATTTCTAAATTTATTATACCATAGTGAAATAATATTTTATATATTAAAGGAGCTAGTTTCTACTAACTCCTTTTGTGTTTTCTTATTTACTTTTTATTATTTTAATTATTTGAGTTACTATTGTTGGAGTAATAGCTAAACCTATTATTGTAAGTATTTGAGTAATATTTAAGCTCATAACTTTAAATATACTACCTACAGCAGGTATAAATACTATAATAGCTACTAATGTTATTCCAATTAGGAATGCCATTATTGTATTTTTATTAGTAAATAAACCTATTTTAGTTAAAGGTTGATCACTTCTACAACTAAATCCATTAAATAATCTAGCTAAACATAGAATTAAAAATGCAAATGTAGTAGCATACCCTTCACCTGTCCCTATACCAATATAGTATCCAATGAACACCGCAACTGCAATAAATCCTGCTTCAATTAATACTGAAGTAAATGTTTCACGCGTTAAGATTGGCTCGTTCGGATCTCTTGGTTTTTGTTTAAGAACATCGTCAGTTCCTTTTTCAGTCCCTATAGCTATCGCTGGTAATGAGTCTGTAACTAAGTTAATAAATAGTAATTGAATAGCTGCAAATGGAACTACAAATTTACTATCGAAGAACGCTAATAAAGTTGTTGCTATAACAACGAAAATTGCTCCCGTATTACCAGTTAATAAGTATTTAATAGCATTTTTAATATTTGTAAAGATATTTCTACCTACCGTTACTGCTTTTACGATTGTTGCAAAGTTATCATCTGTCAGAATCATATCAGCTGCATCTTTAGAAACTTCTGAACCTGTTATTCCCATTGCAATACCAATATCCGCCTGTTTTAATGCTGGAGCATCATTTACTCCATCACCACTCATACCAACTACTTTTCCTTTTGCTTGCCATGCATTAACTATACGTATTTTATGCTCTGGAGCAACACGAGCATATACTGATATTTTTTCTAAATCACGAGCTAATTCTTCATCTGTCATATTTTCTAATGTTAAACCATCGACAACTATATCACCATCTTGGAAGATTCCAATTTTACGTGCAATTGAACGAGCTGTAACAGCGTGGTCCCCAGTAATCATAATCGGTTTAATACCTGCTCTAATAGCTTTTTCTACAGCATCTTTTGATTCTTCACGAGGTGGGTCAATCATTGAAGTTAATCCCACAAATGTTAGATTATTTTCATCATCAAATGTTAACTCATCGCTAGCATCTTCTTTGAATGCATAACCTAGAACACGTAATCCTTCTTCGGCGAAGCTATTATTTTGTTTTAAGATTTGTTTTTTATCTTCTTCTGTAATATCACGAACTTGACCATCTATTAAAATTGAACTACATTTTTTAAGAAGTTCATCTGTAGCACCTTTTGTTAACATTAATTTTTCATTATCAATAATTTGTAATGTTGACATGAATTTACGCACTGAGTCAAATGGCAACTCAGAAATACGAGGGTATTTTTCTCGAAGTTCTTGCTCAACAATATTATACTTTCTTCCTAATTCCACAAGTGCTAATTCTGTTGGGTCTCCTACTTTTTGATCTCCATTTATAAATGAATCATTAGTAAGAACCATTGTGTCCATAATAAGTTTACCTGCTTTATCCTCTAGATTTATGTCTGTTGGATTTAGTAATTTACCATTTATATAGACGTTTTCTACAGTCATTTTGTTTTGAGTTAAAGTACCTGTTTTATCTGAAGCAATAATAGATACTGACCCTAGCGTTTCTACAGCATTTATATCTTTCATTATTGCATTTTCTTTTGCTAATGTTTGAGAACCTAGTGACTCAACTATTGTAATAATTGAAGCTAGTGCTTCTGGTACTGCAGCAACAGCTAATGCTATAGCAAACATTGCAGCCCCACCAAAATCATGCGAACTCATATAAGTTAATCCAAATACTACAATACATAGAATTATTATTCCTACAGAAAGATTTTTTGAAAACTGATCTATAGATTTTTGTAACGGAGATTTTCCGCTTGAAGCATTGTTTAATAACTCTGAAATCTTACCAATCTCAGTATTAACACCTATGCTTGTTACTACCGCTTGCCCTTTACCATAAGTAACTTGTGAACCAGTGAAAACCATATTTGTTTGATCTCCTACTACGACTTCACCTTCTACTACATCAGTATTTTTATCAACAGCGTGACTTTCTCCAGTTAATGCAGATTCTTGAACTTGAAGCGAACTTGCTTCAATAATGCGCGCATCCGCAACAATCATATCACCAGCTTCAAATTCTACTATATCTCCAATAGTTAAATGATGAGAATCAATCTCTTGTTTTACACCATCACGAATGACTTTAACTTTCGGCACTGATAGTTGTTTCAAGCTATCTACCGAGCGCTGAGCATTCAACGTTTGTGTAGTCCCTAAAATAGCATTAATAATTAACACTACAACAATAACTATAGATGACTCGGCATCTCCTGTTACCCCTGAAATAATTGCTGCGGCTATCAATATCAATACTATTAAATCTTTAAACTGGTTTAAAAATATTTGAAATCCACTCGGACGTGGTGCTTCAGGCAAGACATTTAATCCATGCTTTTCTTGACGTTTTTCAACTTCTTTACTGTTTAAACCAGAAGTAGTTGTATTTAATTCATATAAGATTTCTTTACTTTCTTTTTGATAAAAATATTTCATCTCTATACATTCCTTTTTTATAAATTTCACAGAGTATGTACTTAGTTACTACGCCTTCAAATACAAAAAAAGCGAGACCGGTTGCGTAGCAACCAAGTCTCGCTTTTTAATATAGTACCGGAAAATATTCTTTCGTACTGACGATACTATAACGTTTATTCGTAAGCTAATCCCTTGTGTTGATAATACTATAACATAGTATTTTCACTTTTGCAAGAAGAATTTATCTATTTTTTCTTAATTTTAAAATAATACGTTTTCTTACAATCTTTGTGAACGTTTTTGTAACATAGGTCCTACTATTACTCTAAAGATTGAGTCTGCAATAATAATTCCTACTGCTAAACCTATTGCACCATAAAAACTATTTAAGAAAATTCTTGCAGAATTTGAATATTCATCTAATAATAATGTTCTAAATGCATCGTAAATAGTAACCCCAGGAACTACCGGAACAAGTCCAGGTACGAAGTATACTGTTAGTGGGTTTTTAAATTTAATAGCACAAATTTGACTCGTATTAGCTAGTAAAAGTGAACATACTAAACTCGACATAAAGACGCTTTGCCCATGGCTCCACATTTCCCAGTATCCACACCAACCTATTGCTCCAATGATTCCTCCAGTAACCAAGCTTTTTCTAGGTACATCACATATTACGGCAAACGATACTGATGAAATAAAACTAAATACGAAGTGATATAATAATAAAAGTAAATGACTTAATATTGCCATAATTATACTACACCTCCAAATAATCTAACTAAATAATAAACAGTTACTATCCCTGCTCCAAGCGCAAAGGCCACACAGAAAGTTTCTATAAACCTAATAACACCTGATATATATTGCCTTGCTATAATATCACGCATAGAGTTAGTAATAGTTATCCCTGGTACTAAAGGTACTACCGCACCAATCATTGCTAATCTTAGCGATTGACCATTTAATAATGCAAAACCTAAATACCCTGCTACACCACCTACAAAGGTACTAATATACTCTGAAATAAATGGTGCCTTTAAATATGTAATAGCTACTAAATAAATATAAAAAGCTACTGCACCAGCAATACTTCCTGGTATAACATCCCAGTAACTTCCCTCGAATATTAATACGATACCTCCACTAAGTATTCCAGCACACAAGATTTTAAACCAATCCGGAACTTTACTTTTTGAAGTATGAATTCTTTTTAATGCATCATACATATCTTCTAGACTAATTTGTCCTGAAGTATATGCCCTAGATAAGGTATTTACAGCAGTTGTTTTTGTTAAATTATATGTTCTATTTTCTACTCGATAAAAGTCTGTTCCATAATCTTCAATACGGACAAATAACCCTGTTAATGTTACATGGGTATAAAAAATATCAGTCCTTACTTGTCCAACACCTTTTCTAATAATACGTTCCATGGTATCTTCTGTACGGTACACTTCTGCACCATTTTCCATAAGAATTTTTCCCGCTAATAAAGCAGTTTTCATCAACAATTTTTCATTCATGTAATTTGCCCTATCACAGACTAACCTTACGTTAATCTAGTTTCCTTTCTAAATTTTGTCAATATGCATATTATAACACAAATAACCTAATAAAAGTATAGTTTTATCTAGTTTTTTGAAGATTATTTACTTACAGAATTTATTTTATTAATATTTCAATTATATTTTTATATTAAGTTCTGTATGTTTTTTGTATTTCACCAGTAATCCTTTATCATTGAAAACAAAACTTTCATTCTGAATATATTTTTATCTTTTCTTTTGTAAACCAATTTACCCCCTTTAAAAAAGACCATAAATTCAAGTTTTCAATTTTTTTCTTATAAAATATACTTTTCTATATTCCATGTAATTCCCATTAGTAAAATACTAGACAAAAAGTGTAAATATGTGAGCATTTTCTTTGAATGATTATGTAAATCATGCTAAAATTATTTCAATTGTGTTTAAATTGCTAGTAAAAACACGAAATAAAAATGAAAAGGAGCCTATTTATATTATGAAAAAATATATTAAATTATTTCTAGCAATGACATTGGTCATTATTAGCATGTTTAGCTCAGCTAAGCTGAACTCTGCATCTGCTGTAGGTGCGACTGGTGCAATTAACATCACAGGTCAGTCTATTACCCCTACAAAATCACCTGTTGATCAGTATACTGATATAAATGTTAACATGAATTTTACTGTACCAAATACTGCTAAAACAGGTGGTCAAGCTATTATATCTTTACCGAAAAACCTTAAGTTTGTCTCTGATACAAGCTTTAATGTTATGAGTTCTGACCAAAAAGTTGTAGCAAAAGCTGTGCTTAATGCTGCGACAAAAACAATAACTCTTACATATACAGATTACGTAACTAAAAAATCTGATATTAAAGGTAGTCTATTTTTTAATGTAAGAGTAAGCCCAGATACGGCATCTCCAAGTAAAGTTCCGATTAATATTAGTGTAAACAACAAAGATATACCAGTTGGAAAGGTTGATTTTGTTGTAGATCCAGGTAAATCTGATAAAGTATTAGACAAAGTAAGCTGGGGTACAAAAAAATTAGCTGATGGAGGAATAACTCGTGAATATGAAGTACGAGTTAACGCAGAAAATAAACCTCTTACTAACGCTGTTGTTCTTGATACTCTAAATACAGAAGGAATGAGTTACGTAAAAGATTCATTTGTTGTTAAAAAAGGAACATGGGCAGTTAATAGTAACCACAAATTAGAATTGAAAAATGCTGCTGTAGTTAGTGTTCCTGTTAACTTTGGAGCTGGTGAAAAGAGCTTCCAAGTTAATCTAGGTAATGTTGCTGCAAATGAAGGTTATTCTATTTACTACAAAGTAAAAGTTGCTAAAACTCCTAAAAACGGAGAGCAATTCCTTAATAATGTAACTCTTAAAGCAGATAAAGTTACTGAAACTAAAAGTAATCCTTTCGTATACCAAAATGCTGGTGGAGAAGCAGAAGGTTCTAACTACTCTATCAAAGTTAAAAAAGTAGATGGGGAAACTAATGCTGCTTTAGCTGGAGCTAAGTTTGATGTTATTCGCACATCAACAAATGAAACAGTTAAATCAGTTATTACTGATGCAAATGGTGATGCTTTAATTGATGGTCTGCTAAATACAGAATATAAATTAGTAGAAACTCAAGCACCTGAAGGTTATCAACTAAATAAAGAAGCAATTGTTGTAAAACCTGAGGATTTTAATTCATCTAAAGTAGCACTAAAAACTATTAGTAACAAAAAAGTTCCTAAAGAACCAACTCCAACTAAAGCTACAATCGAGTTTGATAAACAACTAGACGGTCGTGACTTAGTTGATGGGGAATTTAGCTTCGAGCTATACGAAGGAACTAACAAACTTCAAACTGTTTCAAACAAAAACGGTAAGGTTACATTTGATGCTATTTCATATAAAGAAGTAGGAGAACATACTTACACAGTTAAAGAAGTTAAAGGTGACGATAGTACTATCGCTTATGACTCTTCATCAAAACAAGTAACTGTTAAAGTTACTAAAGACGGTGATAAACTTAAGTCTGAAGTTGTTTACCCTGATGGAAATTCATTTAACAATAAATTTACTCCAAATGCAGCTAATGCTACAATCGAGTTAGATAAAGCTCTTTCTGGTCGTGATTTAGTTGATGGTGAATTTAGCTTTGAACTATATGAAGGTTCTAATAAACTTCAAACTACTACTAACAAAAACGGTAAAATTACTTTCGATTCTATTTCTTATAAAGAAGTAGGAGAACATACTTATACTGTTAAAGAAGTTAAAGGTAACGACAGTACAATCACTTACGATTCTTCAGAGAAACAAGTAACTGTTAAAGTTACTAAAGATGGAAATAATCTTAAGGCTGAAGTTGTTTACCCTGAAAGTAAGACTTTCAATAATTCATTCGCTCCTAAAGAAACTAACGCTACTATCGAGTTAGACAAAAATCTTTCTGGTCGTGATTTAGTTGATGGTGAATTTAGCTTTGAATTATATGAAGGAGCTAACAAACTTCAAACTACTACTAACAAAAATGGTAAAATTACTTTCAATTCTATTTCTTATAAAGAGGTAGGAGAATACACTTATACTGTTAAAGAAGTTAAAGGTAACGATAGCTCAATCTCTTATGATGAATCTGAAAAACAAATAACTGTTAAAGTTACTAAAGATGGAAATAATCTTAAGGCTGAAGTTGTTTACCCTGAAAGTAAAGCTTTCAACAACTCATTCACTCCTAATGCTGCTAACGCTACTATTGAGTTAGATAAGCAACTAGATGGTCGTGACTTAGTTGATGGAGAATTTAGTTTTGAATTATACGAAGGAGCTAACAAACTTCAAACTGTTACAAACAAAAACGGAAAAATAACATTTGACTCTATTTCTTATAAAGAAGAAGGAGAACATACTTATACTGTTAAAGAAGTTAGTGGAGATAATAGTACTATAGCTTATGATACTTCTGCTAAAGAAGTAACTGTTAAAGTTACTAGAGATGGAAACAATCTTAAAGCTGAGGTTGTTTACCCTGAAAGTAAAACTTTCAACAACTCATTCACTCCTAATGCTGCTAACGCTACTATTGAGTTAGATAAGCAACTAGATGGTCGTGACTTAGTAAACGGTGAGTTTAAATTTATTCTTAAAGATGATAAAGGAACTCAAGTTGGAAGTGAAGTTTCAAACCAAAACGGTAAAGTTACTTTCCCTTCAATAAAATTTGAAAAAGAAGGAACATATAAATACACTGTTAAAGAAGTTAAGGGTGATAACAGCACTATCACTTATGATGAATCTGAAAAAGAAGTAACTATCAATGTTACTAAAGATGGAAACAATCTTAACGCTGAGGTTGTTTATCCTGAAAGTAAATCTTTCAACAATAAATTTACTCCTAATGAAACTAAAGCTACTATCGAATTAGATAAGAAACTTGATGGTCGTGATTTAGTTGATGGAGAATTTAGTTTTGAACTATATGAAGGTTCTAACAAACTTCAAACTACTACTAACAAAAACGGTAAAGTTGCTTTCGACTCTATTTCTTACAAAGAAGAAGGAGAACACACTTATACTGTTAAAGAAGTTAAAGGTGATAATGCTACTATCACTTATGATGAATCTGAAAAACAAGTAACTGTTAAAGTTACTAGAGATGGAGATAACCTTAAAACTGAGGTTGTTTATCCTGAAAGTAAAACTTTCAATAACAAATTTATTCCAAACGAAGCTAAAGCTACTATCGAGTTAGAAAAACAACTTACTGGTCGTAACTTAGCTGATGGGGAATTTAGCTTTGATTTATACGAAGGTTCTAACAAACTTCAAACTACTACAAATAAAAATGGTAAAGTAACTTTCGACTCTATTTCTTACAAAGAAGAAGGAGAGCATACTTATACTGTTAAAGAAGTTAAAGGCGACGACAGTACGATAGCTTATGATGAGTCAGAAAAACAAGTAACTGTCAAAGTTACTAGAGACGGTGATAACCTTAAAACTGAGGTTGTTTATCCTGAAAGTAAAACTTTCCAAAATCTATTTACTCCAAATGCAACTAGCGCAGAATTCTCACTGAAAAAGAATTTAACTGGACGTGAATTAAAAGATGGAGAGTTCACATTTACTCTAATCGACTCTGAAGGTAAATCTGTTAAAACTGTTTCTAACGATGCAAATGGTAATATTTCATTCAAAGGTTTAATTTTCTCTAAAGAAGGTAGATATACTTATAAAGTAGTAGAAAATAAAAATAATGTAGAAGGTATTACTTACGATGAAGTAGCGCGTACAGTTACAATTAACGTTAAGTTAGATAAAGAAAGCGGAGTATTAACTTCAGTGGTTGAATTACCAGAAAACAAAGAATTTAATAACAGTTATAAACCAACTACTCCTCCAAAAGGAATATTACCTCGTACAGGTATTGGTGCAATATCTTCAACAATTGCAGGTTTAGGTATTTTATCACTAGTTGGTCTAGCTATTAGAAGAAAACAAAAAAACTAATAAATTTAAAAAGACATAAGTAAGATAAATCTTATTTATGTCTTTTTCCTTTTATCTAAAGAATCTTCGCAGTTGGAACTAAAAATTTCTTTCGTCTCCTTCGCTCCTTAGAAATTTAGTTCCTTTTGCGTATTTTGCACGTAATGATTTCTACGTGTCTACGACACTAGAAATCTTAACAACTCTCGCAGTCTTGACTAAACTTTTATTCGTCACTCCGTTCCTCTAAAAGTAAGTCTTCGTTGCGTACGTTGTACCTAAGGATTTCGACGTGCCTTTAGCACTAAAAATCCAAACGTACAACGCAAAAAAAAGACTACCTTGCCTGGTAATCTTTTAAAGTATAATTAGATTTAATTTTTAAAGGGACAAAAGGGTATCCTAGCATCCACGCTAGGATACATTAGAGCTAGACGACGTAGCCTTTTATCTACGCATTTCAAGCACTCTTTTGCCAAAAAAATTAGTTTAAGTTGTGTTGTATGTGTTGTTTTTGTTGTGTGTGTATGTAGTATGTTATTGTTGTATGAAAAATTTTTATTAAACTAATTCTATAATAGCTGTTTCTGCACCGTCACCTTTACGTGGTCCAACGCGTAAAATACGAGTATATCCACCATTGCGGTCTGCATATTTAGGTGCTACTTCTTCAAATAATTTTTTAAGAGCTAATTGACTCTTACCTTCTTCAGTTGCTACTGCAACAGGTTGAATGAATTTAGCTGCATTACGTCTTGCTGCTAGATCACCTTTTTTACCTAATGTAATCATTTTTTCTGTTAATGAACGAACTTCTTTCGCTCTTGTAACAGTTGTTTCAATTCTACCGTGTACTAGTAGAGCAGTTACTAAGTTTCTTAACATCGCTTTACGGTGAGCTGATGTACGTCCTAATTTTCTGTAACCCATTAGTGTGCCTCCTTGTTAGTTTTATTCTTCTCTAAATCCTAGTTCTAAATCTTGAAGTTTAATTTTAACTTCTTCTAATGATTTACGACCTAAGTTTCTTACTTTAATCATTTCTTGTTCTGTTTTGTTAGCTAATTCTTGAACTGTATTTATACCTGCACGTTTTAGACAGTTATAACTACGTACTGATAAGTCAAGTTCTTCAATAGTCATTTCTAACATTTGAACTTTGTTATCTTCTTCTTTAGCTACCAATATTTCAGCAGCTTTTGCTTCTTCAGACATTTCCATAAATAATTCTAAATGAGAAATTAGAATTTTTGATGCTAATGCTAAAGCGTCGTTAGCTGTAATTGTACCATTTGTTGTAACATCTAAAATAAGTTTATCAAAGTCAGTACTTTGTCCTACCCTAGTTTTTTCAACTGTATAGTTTACTTTAGATACTGGTGTGTAAATTGAATCGATTGGAATTACGCCAATTGGTAAGTCACGTTTTTTGTTACCATCTGCTGGTACAAATCCACGTCCTTTACCTACGTAAATAAGCATCTCAAATTGTCCGCCTTCTGAAACTGTTGCAATATGTTGATCAGTATTAATTACTTCAATATCTGAATCAATAGCAATATCTTCTGCAGTAACAACTGCTGGACCTTTTACATTAATAGATACTATTTTTTCTTCTTCTGAATGTACTTTAAACGCAATGTTTTTAACATTCATAATGATTTCTGTAACATCTTCTACTACACCTTTAATGGCTTGGAATTCATGTTGAACTCCTTCAATATCGATGCTTCTTGCTGCTGCTCCTGGTAATGATGAGATTAACATTCTTCTCAATGAATTACCTAATGTAGTACCATAACCACGTTCTAATGGTTCTACTACAAAGCGACCAAATCTTTTATCCAATGATTCTTCTATGATTTGAATTTTTGGTTTTTCTATTGCTAACATTATGTTAAACCTCCTAAAATTAGTGTATTCAAATTATTATACACGACGACGTTTAGGTGGGCGACATCCATTGTGAGGAACTGGAGTTACGTCTTTAATTGATGTAACTTCTAATCCTGCAGATTGTAATGCACGAATAGCTGCTTCACGCCCTGCTCCTGGACCTTTAACTGTTACATCTACATATTTCATTCCGTGTTCCATAGCTTGTTTAGCTGCTGCTTCACTTGCCATTTGTGCTGCGAATGGAGTAGATTTTCTAGAACCTTTGAATCCTAACGCTCCTGCACTTGACCATGATACTGCATTACCATGTTCATCTGTAATTGTTACTATTGAGTTATTGAATGTAGAACGAATGTGTGCTATACCGTTTTGTATATTTTTTTTCACACGACGTTTACGTGATTGTTGTTTACGAGCCATAGTTGTGTTTCTCCTCCTATCCTAATTATTTTTTCTTGTTCGCAACTGTTTTCTTAGGACCTTTACGAGTACGAGAGTTGTTCTTAGTATTTTGCCCTCTTACTGGAAGTCCACGACGGTGACGAATACCTCTGTAACATCCGATTTCCATTAGACGTTTAATGTTTAATGAAACTTCACGACGTAGGTCACCTTCTGTTTTGTAGTTATCTACAGCTTCACGAATTTTATCTAGTTGTTCACCTGTTAAGTCTTTAACTCTCACATCTTCAGAAACACCAGCTTCTTTTAAGATTTTTTGAGAAGTTTTTAAACCTATACCATATACATAAGTTAGTGATATAACAACGCGTTTTTCACGTGGAATATCGACTCCTGCTATACGTGCCATTAAGTTTGCACCTCCTAATTAATTATCCTTGTTTTTGTTTGTGTTTTGCGTTTTCGCAAATCACTAATACTTTACCACCACGACGAATTACTTTACATTTGTCACAGATTTTCTTTACTGATGGTCTTACTTTCATCGTTATTTCCTCCTTGAGTTTATAACTTACTTGAATCTATAAGTTATTCTACCTTTTGTCAGGTCATACGGACTCATTTCTACTGTAACTTTATCACCTGGTAAAATTCTTATATAATTCATTCTGATTTTTCCAGAAACATGAGCTAAAATAATATGACCATTTTCTAATTCTACTTTAAACATTGCATTCGGCAAGTTTTCTACTACTAAACCTTCTACTTCAATGACATCTTTTGCCATACTTTTCCTCCCTGACTATTTCAGTTTATCTAATACGTTTTTTACGTCTTGGAAAACTACTTTGATGTCTTGGTCACCATTAATATTTTCAACTACACCTTCTTTTTGACTATAAAAGTCTAATAATGGTTTAGTTTGTTTAATATTAACCTCTAAGCGATTAGCAACTGTTTCTTCATTGTCATCACTTCTTTGGTAAAGTTCACCACCATCTTTATCACAAACACCTTCAACTTTTGTAGGGTTGAAAATTAAATGATAAGTAGTTCCACATTGTTTACAGATTCTTCTACCTGTCAAACGAGGTAATAGAATATCTGGATCAACATCGATATTTAATACTTTATCGATTTTTCTATTAGTTTTTGCTAAAATTTGATCAAGGGCTTCAGCTTGTTCTACTGTTCTTGGAAAACCGTCAAGTAAAAAGCCTTCTTTTGCATCTTCTTGATTCAATCTTTCTTCAACTAATCCTATAGTTACACTGTCAGGAACAAGTTGTCCTTTATCAATATAACTTTTTGCTTCTTTTCCAAGCGGTGTCTCATTTTTGATAGCAGCTCTAAACATATCTCCTGTTGAAATATGCGGAATTGGATAATTCTCTTTAATTTGTTCTGCTTGAGTACCTTTCCCCGCTCCTGGTAATCCCATTAAAATAATATTCATCATATCTATTTACCACCTTTTCTTCCAGTAATGAAACTTCTATAGTTTCTTTCTGTTAATTGTGTATTAAGTTGCTTAACTGTCTCTAGCGCTACACTGACAACAATTATTAAACTTGTTCCACCAATGTGTACAGAAGCTGGTAATTTAGCTAAGTTGGTGAATATTGTTGGAAGAACCGAAACAGCTGCTAGGAATATTGAACCTACAAACGTTAGTCTGTATAAAATACCTGTAATGTATTGTTCAGTTTTTTTACCTGGTCTAACCCCTGGAACAAAACTTCCTTGTTTTCTTAAGTTATCTGCCATTTTCTCTGGGTTAACTTGTACCATTACATAGAAGTAACAGAATGCAATAATTAATATTACATATAAAGTTAAACCTATCCAATGACTGAAATCAAAATACGAAACTATTTTTTGCAACTTCTCATTATTAGGTGCGAAAATTGCAATAGTTCTTGGTAATTGTAAAAATGCTACAGCAAAGATTACTGGGATAACTCCGGCACTGTTAACACGAAGTGGTAAGAATGTTGAACGAGCTCCTAACATTCTACGTCCAGCTCTTGCTTGAGAATATTGAATAGGTATTTTACGAATAGCTTCTTGCATGTAAACAACAGCAGCTACTATTGCAATAATTATTATTCCAACTATAACTAATTTTAAAATAGCTAAGTTTAAGTTCTCTGCATCTTTAATTTGAGATTCATATACTTGATAGAATTGTTGAGGCATACGAGCTATAATACCAGCTAAAATGATAATTGATACCCCGTTACCTACTCCATATTGAGAAATTTGATCCCCAATCCATAATAGTAATGCAGTACCTGCAGTTAATACTATGGCTACTGTAATGAAACCTAACACTGATGTATCTTTGATTAATCCACCATAAGCATTATTAAATCCGTAAGACATAATTAACGCTTGAATAAATGATAAAACAATCGCTAGTACTCTTGTTAGTTTTTGAGTTTTCTTCTGTCCTACTTCACCTTGTTTTGCCCACTCAGCTAATGTAGGAATAACATCCATTTGCATAAGTTGAATTACGATAGATGCTGTAATGTATGGCATGATACCCATAGCAAATACAGAAAATTGTTGTAACGCTCCCCCTGCAAATGTGTTAAATATACCGAATAACCCTGATGCATCTTCGCTCTTAAGCACATCTGCATCTACTCCCGGAATCGGTAAGTATGAACCGACACGGAATAAAAATATACCGAATAAGGTAAATAATATTTTGTTACGAGTCTCTTTTACTCTAAACAAATTCAGCGCTGCACTAAACATTTATTATAGCACCTCGCAAACTCCTCCAGCTGCTTCAATAGCTTCTTTTGCTGAAGATGAGAATTTATGAGCTTGTACAGTTAATTTTTTCTCTAATTTACCGTTAGCTAATACTTTAACACCTGAAAGTTCTTTTCTGATAACTTTAGTTTCTACTAATAGAGCAGGTGATACTACAGTACCATCTTCAAATTTGTTTAAGTCTGTAAGATTTACAACTGCGTATTCTTTTCTGTTAACGTTGTTAAATCCACGTTTTGGAATACGTCTGAATAATGGGTTTTGTCCACCTTCAAATCCTGGGCGAACTCCACCACCACTACGTGCTTTTTGTCCTTTTTGACCACGTCCTGAAGTTTTACCATTTCCTGATCCAATCCCACGACCTACTCTGTTACGCTCTTTACGAGAACCTTCAACTGGTTGTAATTCATGTAATTTCATTTAGACTAGCACCTCCTTGTATTAATAATTATTTTTCTTCTACTGTTACTAAGTGTGAAACTTTATTAATCATACCACGAATCGCAGCGTTATCTTTGTGTTCTACTGTTTGGTTCATTTTTTTAAGACCAAGAGCTTCAACAACTTTTCTTTGATTCTTTGGACGACCAATAGTACTACGAGTTAGGGTTACTTTTAATGTCATGTTCTTTTCCCTCCTCTTATCCTAATAATTCTTCCACAGATTTACCACGTAAAGCTGCTACGTGTTCTACTGTTTGTAATCTTGTTAATCCTTCGATTGTAGCACGAACCATGTTTACTGGTGTGTTTGAACCTAGAGATTTTGATAAGATATTTGAAATACCTGCTAATTCTAATACGGCACGAACTGGACCACCAGCGATTACCCCAGTACCTGGTGCAGCTGGTTTAACTAAAACTGAACCTGCTCCAAATTGTCCTGTGATTTCGTGAGGTATTGTTCCATTAACTACTGGTACAGTAATTAAGTTATGTTTTGCAGCTTCAACTGCTTTTTTGATTGCATCTGGTACCTCTTGAGCTTTACCAGTACCAAATCCTACGCGACCATTTTTGTCACCTACTACTACTAAAGCAGAGAAACGGAAACGACGTCCACCTTTAACAACTTTAGCTACACGACGAATGGCAACTACGCGTTCTTCAAATTCTTTTTTGATTTCTTCCTGACGCATCTACTAATTTCCCTCCTTTATTAGAATACAAGTCCGTTTTCACGTGCTGCTTCAGCTAATGCTTTAACACGTCCGTGATATAAGTATCCTCCACGGTCGAAAACAACTTTTTCAATTCCTTTTTCTTTAGCTACTTCTGCGATTAATTTTCCTACTTCTTTAGCAGCTTCAACACTTGATTTAGAAACATTTTCTAATTTTAATGAAGAAGCTTGTGCTAATGTAACACCTTTAGTGTCATCAATAATTTGTGCGTAAATGTTTGTGTTTGAACGGTATACGTTTAAACGTGGCACTTCAGCAGTTCCTTGAACTTTAACACGAACTCTTGCGTGTCTTTTTTTACGAACTTTATTTTTGTCAAGTTTCGTAATCATACTTGAAACACTCCTTTCTGTTATCTATTATTTACCAGTTTTACCTTCTTTACGGCGAACATATTCACCAACGTAGCGAATACCTTTACCTTTATAAGGTTCTGGAGGACGTACTGCACGAACTTTAGCTGCGTATTGTCCTACTACTTCTTTGTTAATACCTTCGATACTAACTTTAGTGTTTCCTTCAACACCTAATTTAATTCCTTCGATTTCTTCAAATTCAACTGGGTGAGAATATCCAACACTTAGTACTAATTTTTTACCTTGCATTTGAGCACGGTATCCAACCCCGATTAATTCAAGTTCTTTTTTGAATCCAGCAGATACACCTTCAACCATGTTTGCTAAGATAGCACGAGTTGTTCCGTGTACTGTACGGTGACGTTTTGAGTCTGATGGACGTACTACAGTGATTTCATTCCCTTCAATGTTGAAAGTCATGTCTTGATCAAATTGTTGTTTTAATTCACCTTTAGGTCCTTTTACTGTTGCGAAGTTATCGTTAATGCTAACTTCAACACCTGCAGGTATTGTAATAACTTTATTACCTATACGTGACATTTAATTGGCACCTCCTTATAATATTACCAGATGTAAGCTAATACTTCTCCACCTGTATTGTTTTTACGAGCAACTTTATCAGTTACAACTCCGTTTGAAGTTGATACGATTGCTATTCCTAGTCCGTTTAATACTTTTGGCAGTTCATCTGCTTTAGCGTAAACACGTAAACCAGGTTTTGAAATTCTTTTAATTCCTTTAATTACTCTTTCACCTTTAGAATATTTAAGTGAAATTTTAATAATTCCTTGTTTGTTATCTTCGATGTATTCTACATCTTTAATGAAACCTTCTTGTTTTAATATTTCTGCAATTTGCTTTTTAATATTTGACGCAGGTAATTCTAATGTTTCGTGTTTAACCATGTTAGCATTACGAATACGTGTTAGCATATCTGCGATAGGATCTGTCATTGTCATTAGGATAAATCCTCCTTTCTTCTACTAATATATTACCAACTTGCTTTTTTAACTCCAGGAATTTGTCCTTTATAAGCTAATTCACGGAATTTAATACGGCTAATACCAAATTTCCCGATGTATCCGTGAGGACGTCCAGTTATGCTACAACGATTGTGTAAACGAGCTGGAGCTGAGTTTTTAGGAAGTTTGCTAAGTCCGATGTAATCACCTTTAGCTTTTAATTCCGCTCTTTTAGCTGCATATTTGTCAACTAATTTTTGGCGTTTTAATTCACGCTCTACCATTGCTTTTTTAGCCATGTGTCTTTTACCTCACCTTTCTTATTTTGCGAATGGCATACCACATAGTGTTAATAACTCACGAGCTTCTTCATCTGTGTTAGCTGTAGTTACTATTACGATGTCCATACCACGTACTTTACTTACTTTATCATAATCAATTTCAGGGAAAATTAATTGTTCTTTAACACCTAGTGTGTAGTTACCACGACCATCAAATGCTTTTTTAGAAACACCGTGGAAGTCACGTACACGTGGAAGTGCTACAGTTACTAATTTATCGAAGAATTCATACATTCTTTCCCCACGTAAAGTAACTTTTGCACCGATAGGCATACCTTCACGTAGTCTGTATGTAGCGATTGATTTTTTAGCTCTTGTAATTAAAGGTTTTTGACCAGAAATTAAAGCTAATTCAGCTACAGCGTTGTCTAGGGCTTTAGAGTTTTGCACTGCATCACCTACACCCATGTTAATTACGATTTTTTCAATTTTTGGTACTTGCATTACGCTTTTGTACTCAAATTTTGTCATTAATTCTTTTGTTATCTCAGATTTAAATTTATCTTCTAAACGAGCCATCTAAAATAGTGCCTCCTTTCTTCAACTAATTATTATATTTCTTTTCCTGATTTTACAGCGATACGTACTTTCTTACCATCTTTAGTTTCAAAACGTACTCTTGTTGCTTTTCCAGTTTCAGGATCTTGTAACATTACGTTTGATACGTGAATTGCTGCTTCTTTTTCAACGATTCCACCTTGAGGTGCATCTTGAGAATTTTTAACGTGTTTTTTAATGATGTTAACACCTTCTACAACAACACGATCTTTTTTAGGTTGAGCTTCGATTACTGTTCCAACTTTACCTTTGTCTTTACCAGTAATTACTACAACTTTATCACCTTTTTTAATGAACATTTCTTGTTAACCTCCTTCTTTCTGTACTTTTTGTCTATTATAATACTTCTGGAGCTAATGATACGATTTTCATGTAGTTACCGTCTCTTAATTCACGAGCAACTGGTCCGAAAATACGAGTACCACGTGGGCTCTTATCATCACGGATAATTACACAAGCATTTTCATCAAATTTAATATATGAACCGTCGTTACGACGAGCTCCTGTTTTTGTACGAACGATTACGGCTTTAACTACTTCACCTTTTTTAACAACTCCACCTGGTGTTGCTTTTTTAACAGAACATACAATAACGTCACCGATATTGGCAACTTTACGTCCTGAACCACCTAGAACTTTAATTGTTAAAACTTCTTTTGCTCCTGAGTTATCAGCCACTTTTAAGCGTGTTTCTTGTTGAATCATGCGCTTTTTGCCTCCTTCTTAGGGTTTATCCTAGTTTTATTAGATTATAACTGCTTCTTCAACAACTTCTACTAAACGGAAGTTTTTAGTTGCAGATAATGGACGAGTTTCCATTATTTTAACGATATCATTTAATTTAGCAACATTGTTTTCATCATGTGCTTTGAATTTTTTAGAATATTTTACACGTTTACCGTATAGAGGGTGTTTTTTGTAAGTTTCTACTAAAACTGTGATAGTTTTATCCATTTTATCAGAAACTACTTTTCCAACGTAAACTTTTCTATCATTTCTCTCAGTCATGTTTGCCTCCTATTATTATTTATTCGCTAATTCTCTTTCGCGAATAACAGTTTTCATACGAGCGATTGATTTTCTAACTTGACTAATACGAGCTGTATTTTCTAATTGACCAGTTGCCAATTGGAAGCGTAAGTTGAAAAGCTCTTCTTTAAGTTCTTTGATTTTTGTTTCTAACTCTTGTGAAGTTAATTCTCTAATCATAGATTTGAATTCATTTGTTTTCATTATGCTTCACCACCTGTTTCTTCACGTTTTACAAATTTACATTTAACAGGTAACTTGTGAGATGCAAGTCTTAGAGCTTCACGTGCAACTTCTTCACTTACTCCAGCAACTTCGAACATCACTCTACCTGGTTTTACTATTGCAACCCATCCTTCAACTGCACCTTTACCAGATCCCATACGAACTTCTAATGGTTTTTTAGTATAAGGCATGTGAGGGAAGATCTTAATCCAAACTTTACCACCACGTTTCATATAACGAGTCATCGCTATACGAGCAGCTTCGATTTGACGAGAAGTAACTCTTGCCGCAGTAGTAGCTTGTAATCCATATTGACCGAAATCTACTACGTTTCCGCCTTTAGATTTACCTTTTGTTGATTGTCTGTGTTGACGACGATATTTAACACGTTTAGGCATTAACATAAATTAGTTACCTCCTTTTTCAGATTTTCTAGTTGGTAATACTTCACCACGGTTAATCCAAACTTTAACTCCAAGTTTACCATAAGTAGTATCTGCTTCTTCGTGAGCGTAATCGATGTTTGCTCTTAATGTATGTAATGGTACTGAACCTTCTGAATAGTGTTCTGCACGAGCGATATCTGCTCCACCAAGACGTCCTGATACTTGAGTTTTAATTCCTTTAGCTCCTGCTCTCATAGCTCTTTGGATAGCTTGTTTTTGAGCACGACGGAATGATACACGAGCTTCTAATTGACGAGCAATGTTTTCAGCTACTAATTTAGCGTCGATATCAACTTTTTTGATTTCAACAACATTGATGTGTACTCTTTTTCCAGTTAATTTGTTTAATTCTAATCTTAATTTATCGATTTCAGAACCACCTTTACCGATAACCATACCTGGTTTACCAGTGTGTACTGAAATATTTACTTTCTTATCAAATCTTTCAATTTCTACTTTAGAAACTGAAGCGTCTTTTAATTGTTTACTGATGAACTCACGGATTTTGAAATCTTCGTGTAAGTTAGCAGCGAAATCTTTTTCCGCATACCATTTTGAATCCCAATCACGAATAACTCCAACACGTAAGCCTATTGGATGTACTTTTTGACCCACAGTTTGTAGCCTCCTTTAACTAGTTTAGCTTTAAATTTCTTAATTTTTATTATTTGTTGTCACTTAAAACGATAGTGATGTGACTTGTTCTTTTGTTAATTGAACTTGCAGCACCTTTTGCTCTTGGACGGAATCTTTTAAGAGTTGGTCCTTCATTTGCAAATGCTTGTGATACTACTAAGTCTTCTACATTCATTCCATAGTTGTGTTCAGCGTTAGCAGCAGCTGATTTAATAACTTTAGCTACTGGTAGAGAAGCTGATTTTGTTGTGAATTCTAAAATTCCTAATGCTTCGCCCACTTTTTTTCCACGTACTAAGTCTAATACTAATCTTACTTTACGAGGAGCGATGCGGACTGTCTTAGCGATTGCTTTTGACTCCATGAATGTGCCTCCTTGATTTTTCTAATTTCTAAATTATCTTCTTGTTTTTCTGTCGTCTGCAGCGTGACCTTTATAAGTTCTTGTTGGTGCGAACTCACCTAATTTGTGTCCTACCATATCTTCAGTCACATATACAGGTACATGTTTTCTTCCGTCATATACTGCAAAAGTAAGTCCTATGAATGTTGGGAAGATTGTTGAACGACGAGACCAAGTTTTGATTACTTGTTTTTTCTCTTGTTCGTTCATTTTTTCAACTTTTGCTAATAAGTGGTGATCAGCGAATGGTCCTTTTTTTAAACTACGAGCCATTGTGTTATCTCCTTTCCGATACTTTGCATACTTAAGGTTCTGGTAAAGAGCACTTGCTCCTCACCAACTAACCTTTGTTTCGTTTTATTATTTATTTCTAGCACGTACGATGAATTTGTTTGAACGAGCTTTTTTAGAACGAGTTTTCTTACCAAGTGTAGGTTTACCCCATGGTGACATTGGTGATTTACGTCCGATTGAAGTACGTCCTTCACCACCACCGTGTGGGTGATCGTTCGGGTTCATTACAGATCCACGTACAGTAGGTCTTTTACCTAACCAACGAGTTCTACCGGCTTTACCGATATTAACTAGTCCGTGTTGTTCGTTACCAACTTCACCGATTGTAGCACGGCAAGTTGCTAAGATCATTCTAACTTCTCCTGATTTAAGACGTACTAATACGTATTTACCTTCTTTACCAAGTACTTGAGCACTTGCTCCAGCTGAACGTACTAATTGTCCACCTTTACCAGGTTTAAGTTCGATGTTGTGAATTAATGTCCCTACTGGGATGTTTGCTAGTGGTAATGCATTACCAATTTTGATATCAGCTTCTGGTCCAGATACTACTACTTGTCCTACTTGTAATTCTTTAGGAGCGATGATGTATCTTTTCTCTCCATCTACATAGTGTAATAATGCGATGTTTGCTGAACGGTTTGGATCGTACTCGATTGTAGCAACTTTTGCTGGTACGTTGTCTTTATTTCTCTTGAAGTCAATAATACGGTATTGTTTTTTGTGTCCTCCACCGTGGTGACGAACAGTAATTTTACCTTGGTTATTTCTTCCCGCTTTTTTCGGTAGCGGCGCTAATAATGACTTTTCTGGTTTGCTTGTTGTAATTTCTGCAAAGTCTAATGATGTCATGTTACGACGACCATTAGTAATAGCTTTATATACTTTAATAGCCATTTGTCATTTTTCCTCCTTAGTGGTTTTAAATGTTATTCTTAAGCGAATAATCCTTCGATTGTTTGTCCTTCAGCTAACTTAACGATAGCTTTTCTACGTTTGTTAGTGTAACCACCGTATCTTCCAACACGACGGAATTTTGGTTTGTAGTTCATTACGTTTACTTTCTCAACTTTAACTCCGAAGATTTCTTCGATAGCTTGTTTAATTTGAGTTTTGTGAGCGCGTGTGTCTACTAGGAAAGTGTATTTATTTTCTTGCATTAATAAATAACTTTTTTCAGTTAATACTGGGCGTTTGATAATATCGCGTGCTTCCATTATGCTAATACCTCCCCAACTTTTTCTAATGCATCTTTAGTGAATACAACTTTGTTGCTTCCTAAGATGTCTAATACGTTAAGACCAGTTGTTTCTACGAATTCAACTCCTGGAATATTTCTTCCTGATAAAACAGTATTTTCTTCTAGTTCAGTAACTACGAATAATACTTTTTTCTCTAGGCTAAGGTTTGATAACATTTCTTTAAAGTTTTTAGTTTTAATTGTATCAAATGCTAATGTTTCTAATGCAAATACTTCGTTAGCTGCTACTTTAGAAGATAAAGCAGAACGTAATGCTAAACGACGCATTTTACGAGGCATTTTGAAGCTGTAGCTACGTGGTGTAGGTCCGAATACAATTCCACCTCCACGCCATTGTGGTGAACGGATAGATCCTTGACGAGCACGACCTGTTCCTTTTTGACGCCATGGTTTGCGACCACCACCTGAAACTTCAGAACGTCCTTTTGTTTTGTGTGTACCTTGACGAAGTGATGCTCTTTGTAAAGTTACAGCTTGGAATAGTACGTGTTGATTTGGTTCAATACCAAATACTGCATCATTAGCTTCAACTGCACCAACTTTTGTACCGTCTTGTTTAAATAAATCTAATTGTGGCATTATCTAATTTCCTCCTTCCGTATATTTTCCGATTATTTACCAGATTTAACTGCTGATTGGATTTTTACGAAGCTTTTCTTAGATCCTGGAATACATCCTTTAACTAGGATTAATCCATTTTCTACATCTACGCTTACGATTTCTAAGTTTTGAGTAGTAACTGTAACTCCACCCATTTGACCTGGTAATGCTTTACCTTTGAATACACGGTTAGGTGCTACAGGTCCCATTGACCCAGGACGACGGTGGTAACGAGAACCGTGTGCCATTGGTCCACGAGATTGCCCGTGACGCTTAATAGCCCCTTGGAATCCTTTACCTTTACTTACTCCTGTTACGTCAACTAAGTCCCCTGCTGCAAAAATATCAACTTGGACTTCTTGACCTACTTCATAACTAGCAACATCTGCATCTCTGATTTCGCGTACGAAACGTTTTGGAGCAGTGTTAGCTTTATCTGCGTGACCTTGTTCAGGTTTGTTCGCAACTTTTACTAAACGGTCTTTACGTTCTTTATCGTAAGGACGTTTGTCGTCGAATCCTAATTGGATTGCGTTGTATCCTTCAACTTCTTCTGTTTTCTTTTGTAATACGACGTTACCTTTCGCTTCAACTACTGTTACTGGGATTAATTCTCCATTTTCAGCGAAGATTTGAGTCATACCTACTTTTCTTCCTAAGATACCTTTGGTCATCGAAAGTCACCTCCTATAATTATAATTTTAATTCGATGTCAACACCTGATGGTAAGTTTAAGCTGATTAAAGCGTCAACTGTTTTTTGTGTTGGTTCAATAATATCGATTAGGCGTTTGTGTGTACGTTGTTCGAATTGTTCACGGCTATCTTTGTAAATGTGAACTGAACGTAAAATTGTGTAAACTGCTTTTTCCGTTGGTAATGGAATTGGTCCAGAAACTTTTGCTCCAGAACGTTTTGCTGTTTCAACAATTTTCTCTGCACTTTGATCCACTAATCTGTGATCATATCCTTTAAGACGAATACGAATTTTTTGTTTTGCCATCATTTCTCCTCCTATTACATTTATTCGCTGCTATCTAGTAGCAACTTCTCCACGAAAGTTCTCCAGCACGCCATGCCATGGCAAAGCGGCCGGGCGTGTCAGTAACCTTTCGCTTCAACGCAAGTCTTTTTCAGACCAACATTCATTATTATACATGGAAAAACCATTAATTGCAAGAGTTTTGACGAAAAAAAATCAAAAAAATTTATGAATATGTTTTCTTTTTTCTAGCAATGATTTTTTAATTTTTTACCTTGCAATTTTACCTTATATTATATAGAAGAAAAAATTTAATTATTATATGTTATTTTTAAAATTCACTTGTAACACTTATTAATTCTTTTCCTCAAAATAATAATAAAAAAACCTAGAATTTGCACTCTAAGTTTTTTAAAAAAATTCTATTTTTTTAAAGGTAATATGTTATATTGAGTATCCAATTCATTAGATAACAAGTGAGAAACTTTACATCTTAATTTGATATTTTCTAGAACTCCTTCTCTATCTTTTGAACTCAATTCTTCTTCTGTTCTATCTACATAAACATTTGCTACAATCTTTTTATTATCATAATCCACTTTCAGCTCTGTTTCCACAGTCAAATCTTTTAGACCATATGCTCTAACAAAATAGCCCTTCGCACACATACTAATACAACCATTATAAGCAACAGTGAAAAGTTCCATTGGCCCATCGAATTCTTCTTCTATTCTCATAGTATACTCTCCACCAAGCGGTGTTTTAGCATTAGCAGTAAATCCTTCTTTTATTTTTAAATTTGATATGTACATATAATACCTCCGTAGTATTTTAGTAAAAATTTCTTCTATATATTATTTATCTTCTACTACATTTTTTATAGTTTCTAATAAATCTACATCTTTATACGCATACTGAACTCCAGTAAAATCCATATACTTAGTAATATCGTTAGTCTGTAAAATTAATGTCGCACCTGATTTACTAGCACCTAAAGCTCCAGGTTTCGAATCTTCAATAGCTATTGAATTTTCAATATTAACCCCTAATTTATTAGCTGCCAATAAATATACATCAGATGCCGGTTTCGGATTTTCTACCTCTTCTCTAGTAGCAATAGCTCCAATATATTTTTCAAACCCTTTTCTCTTTAAACCTGTTCGAATGTGCTCTTCCTTACCATTTGATGCTACAGCCATTTTTACACCTATCTCATGCAGATATTCCATAACTTCCGCTATTCCTGGTAATACAGGAGCACTATGATAGTTCTCAAAAATACGTCTAGTTATTTCCTCTTCAAACTTATCATAGTCTTCATCAGACATACCAAATCTTTTATTATAGTATCTTCTACTTGTCTCTTCATTTGTACCAGAGACATTTTCTATGTAGTCCATTTTATCCAATTTAGTACCTAAGACTTCTTCAGTCAAGTCTCTCATATTTTCATAATAAACTTTTTCAGTATCTACAATAGTTCCATCAAAATCAAAAATTACCGCTTCTAGTTTTTTCACTGACATTCTCCTCATCTTTACATATATTACTTATTTTAAACCCTAAACAGAATTTTTCAAAGCAATATGCAAGCAAAAATCAATCATATTTAACAACATTATTTATACATTGAAATCCCTTTAAAATCAAGATTATTCAAAAGTTACCAAATCTTTAGCATCCATTCTAGTAGATGGTCTAGCATCCTTTTCTTTCTTTCCTATCGCGATTAGCATCACAGGTATTAAAGACTCATCTAATTTAAATAATTCTGAAATTTTTTCTCTATCAAATCCCCCAATTATATTTGAATCATAACCTCTAGCATGCACTATATTCGCAAATTGCATAGTCCAAATTCCACAATCAAAGTATACTAACTCACGTTTCGTCTCATGAGTTGTAGCCTCTATCATTCCTTCAAGACCCGATCTGAATTTTTCTTTTACTTCTTCTGTCATGTGTCCTTCGTCTACTGCAGAACCATAGATTTCGTCAAATTTATCAAAGTAGCTTAAATCACCCAATAATACAATCATCGCTGATGAAGTATCATTTTGAGTCTTATTATAATTTGCTTTACCTAATTTTTCTTTTCCTTCAGGTGTATCGACCACTATATATCTCCAAGGTTGGAAGTTACATGAAGAAGGAGCGATGTTTGCTTCGTTCAACATCTCTACAATTTCCTCACGAGGTATTTTTACATTTTCATCATAATATTTAACTGATCTTCTATTTCTAATTACATCAAAAAAATCTCTCATTATTTATTTAGCCTCCTAATCTTTTAGCTGTACAATTATACTATAATTGATATTTTATATCAACTATAGTATCTCCAAACAAAAAAGAGCAGCCAATACCATTATCATCAGCTACTCTTTATTTTATAGTATATTTTTTTCCTAGAATTATATTAATACCCCCATAATACCTCCTCGGATTACTTGGTATCATCACTCTAGATTTTTTAATTTCATTATTTAACCAATCTTGCATTATTTTTTCCCTAACAACTCTTTTACTATCATCTCCGGTTTAGTCACCATAAGCAGATGATCCTTTTCTTCTATTTGTATATAATTTGCAGGTATTAATTTAAAGTAAGAGAAGATTGTTACTTTATTAAACACTTCCCTACATTTCTTTAATAACCCTAAATTATCTATCCCCGCATACAGAGATAAGTAATCATACTCTAACTCTGCCGACGGACTAATCACATATTCACTACCTCTTTTTCTCAGTTTTCTTAGGAGCAACTCCACTAAAAACTTATCTTGCATTTCTTCTTCACTAAGCGTCTTTGATAGATATTCTTCTTTACTGGCGAACTTTATCTCTGGTTCAAAATATGTTTTTAACACTGATTTAGGAGGTATCGGCTCTAATCCCTCAATTACCATTAAATTAACTTCATTAAGGTATTCGCCAAAAATTTCTAATCCATTAAGTAAAACAACCGTCCCATAAGATGCACTAATAATATAGCCACCTCTTTTAACCTTAGTCATTTTATTTAACAGTTCAGTCTCGATTCCTTTTTTTGATATAGATTTAAAACTCTCTTCTGTAAATTCAATAAAATCAAAGGTTTGGTTTGGCATATCTTCCAGAACTCTCGTCCAAATATATCTATCCCAACCTAGTGGATTAATAAATAAGATATCTGTCATACTAATCATCCTTTCAAATATCATTACTAAAATCCTAATTCTTCACCAAAATCCTCTAATTTATTTACCATTATCGCCCCCTCTCTAATATATTCATTCATAGCCCAACTCATTTTTGCCCCAAATTTTCCCGGAAGGCAAAATATACTATTTCCAATATCCAAAGCAAAATCTACAGTTCTAGATGTACCACTTTTTTTAGCTGCTTCTGTGACTAATAACGAACTCGATAACCCTGCAACCAATCTATTCCTTTCCAAAAATTTATATTTTCTTATTGGTGAAGTCGGTACATACTCCGATATAATCAAATGTTTTTTCTCTAATTCCTTATAAAGATATCTGCTTTGTTCGGGATATATTATATTATGACCATGAGCAATTACCCCTATTGTAAAACCTCCATTTTTTATAGTTTTTTCATGAGCCAAACTATCTACCCCGTAGGCCAGCCCACTAACTGTTAGAAAATAATTATTTACTAAATGAGGCACTATTATTTCTAATGATTCTTCTGAATATGAAGTGTTATTTCTACTTCCTACTATCGATATTTTACGCTTAAATAGCAATAACTCTTTGTTTCCTCTATAAAATATTACAAAAGGAAAATCATATAGTCTTAAAAATTCTTTCGGATAATAAATATCATCACAAAATATATACTTCACATTATATAACTCAAAATACCTCTTAAAATCGAAATTCATATTATATCTAAACTTAGATTGAATTTCTTCTGCATTATCCCCGAAAAAAATTTCAAATTCTTGAGTAGTTAAGTCTAATACTTTTTCTACACACCCTAGCTCCTTAAACATTTTATGCAACTTCAAGGTCGTAACCTTTTCTATTGCAACCAATGAAAGGATAATCTTTTTTTCGATGTTAGTTAACATCTCATAATTTTCTCCCATAATTAACCCCTTAATCCTCATTAGCAATTAACAAATTGTAATAATTATTAAAGACTTTCAAAAATATCTCATTTTGTTGTTTATCGCTAATGTAGATACTATCTTTTATTTCTATAACATTTCTCATTATGCGAATAAGCTCTACATATGTTTTACCTTCTTTAAAAAATCGATACATTAATCCTTGCCAATAGATTAAAGGTGTTATTATTAAAATTTGTTCTAATATATTGACACCAATAACCGCCGGAATATTATTTAATTCAATCCTTTGATTATAAAACATACTTAAAACTTTGTTCTTTACAGTTTTATCATATTTTATTTGTTCATAAACATAGTTTTCAATATCTGATGGATATAATTTAGAAGTCAGGTCCTTTTCTAATAATCTTAGCTTTAAAGGTACATCAAACTCAGATAAACTAATGGTTGTTTTTATACAAACAGCATTTCGTTTTTTTAAATTATACGACCATAATTGATACAGTTCAAAGCTTTTATTCACACTATCCCAACCATAAAAGAATATTTTACCTTTATAATAATTCAAAAAATTATCCACAAAAGGAGCATATCTTATATAACTTATACCATCATAACTCTTCAGTTCTTTTATAAATTTATTTGTATCTATTAACCAAATAAGTTTTATACTAGCTTTTTTATACCCTTCTGTTCGCTGTTTAATTAAATCTAATGGAATCACAGAACGTTGATACTCAAATGCTACATTATTATCATTTATAAATACATCTGCTATCTGAATATCACTCTCTCCTACTTTGAAAACATGCTCTACCTCTACGTTTTTGTATATATTTCTAAAACGGTTATATAGATCCTTTTTCATTTCTAAGTGCTCATTACTTTCTTTTTTATAAGTTTCATAGTCACATGAACAATTTTTAACATGAGCAAAATGCGACTGTTTCTTTACACCTTTTTTAAAAATAACCTTCCCCCTGCACACTGGACAATAGTATTCTTTTGCTTTTTCAATATCAGTATCCAGTGCATTACAGACTTTATCATTATCATCATACGCTACATACATGATTCTCCCCTTTATCTCTAGCGTCTCATCGCCAAAATTACTACATACCGTATTAAAAACTATTAAATTATCATTTTACTTAAGTACTCTATACTTTCTATAAATAGCATCATCTATCTCTATTTCAACAAACTTATTTAAATTTACCCCTGATATTTCATCTTTGTGGTTATCACTATCTATTAGATACGTTTTCCCATCTTTTTGACATAGATAATAATGAGTCTGCCGAATACTTGCTTCCCTCATAAGATACATATCTTCTTTAAGTGAAAAATTCAAAGAATTCATTGGCCACGGTTTTTTTATGTATTTTTTTACCTCCACTACGCGATCATAACAATTAGCATTCATTGTAATATCCCCCTTTCATTGATTAGAAAACATAGTTATTATTTATTTTTTACATACTATAATCTCTAAATCTATAGTTATTTCTTTTAATTTTTGAATATCACTTTCTAATATTTGTTTCGAAAATGTTAGTGGTGTCATCTTTAAAAAGTTTTCCGCCAAATACGAATCTAATACATACGTCTCTTTCACATTAACACGTTCCACTACTTCGCAATTTTCTTCAATTAGCGAAATAGTATCATCATTTTTATACTCCTTAGCAGTTGTAATAGCACGTATTTCCTTTAAATACTCTGCGTTTGGAATAACTTTTATCAAATATCCATCTTTTCCAAGAACTCTAAAAAACTCTGTGTAATTAGCCGGAGTTAAAATATTCAGAATACACGAAACACTATTATCTCTAAATGGCAAATTTGATAGATTCGCTATCATATAAGGATTTTTTTTATCCTCTTTTACCGCAAGTTCTATGGCATCTTTACTATTATCCAGACCATAGAAATACTTATTAGGAAACTTTTCTTTAAGTTTTCTAATATAATAGCCTTCTCCACACCCAATATCTAAAACTCTATTTTGCGCATACTTGTTTACCAAACCTTCTAAAACTTCTAGTACTTTTTTAAAAAATCCATTATTAAACACCACACTACGCGCTTCAAATAACTCTTCACTATACTTTGTTGGTTTATAATTATTTATAAGATGAATATACCCTTTTTTAGAAAAATCATATCTATGGTTATCAACACAGATTAAACTTATTCCTTCTATTTTGGCTTCTGCTGCACATTTCGGGCAAAGATAAATATCATTTTTATCAAACTTTTTCACTACATTTTCTATTTTCATGAAATAACCTCTACTTCCTAGCTATATTGTATCAAATTTTTTAAAATAATGATAGCGATAACATATTAATTAAAAAGAATTTTTTTCATTTTTTTTAGATTAATACTATATATTTTAACAATCTTTGTAAATGCCTAATTATTAGGTATATAAAATAAAAATGACGATCTAATTTTTTTATTTAAATTCACCGTCATTATAGTTATTTATTTTTATTTTTTATTTTTTAAATTTTTGAAAGTAACTCACATTAAATTATAATAATATATTTGTATAGACAAGTTATTTTTTCTTTTTCTCTTCCCTTAGTTCTTTAAAAAATTTTTTCATCAGCATTGAACACTCTTCTTCCAGTACACCAGATATGACAGTAGCTTGATGATTAAACTTATTATCAGAAACTAAATCCATACAACTACCACAACAACCATATTTTGGATCTTTCGCTCCATAGATTACATTTTCTACACGCGCTTGAACTATCGCACCGCTACACATAACACACGGCTCAACCGTAGTATACAAATAGCTATTGTCTAGACGCCAAAATCCTTGCTTTTCACACGCTCTTTTTATCGCAATCATTTCTGCGTGATTCAATGCTTGCTGTGTTTCTTCACGAGTATTATTCCCACGCGCAACCACTTCTCCATCCACTACTAATACCGCTCCAATAGGAACTTCACCTTTTTGATACGCGCTCCGCGCTTCTTCTAATGCTAACTCCATATAATAACTATGCTCTTTCAACTTATAACACCTTCCAGTAATATTTTCTCTAATTCTACAATATTATAGCATATTTCCTACGTAGAAACAGTAAAAAATATAAAATTCCAGCTAATTCTTACTGTTAGCTGGAATCTTTAATTTTATTCAGTTCTTAACGCCTCTACTGGATCTTTTTTAGCCGCCATTCTTGATGGTATTACACTAGCTATCAGGGTTAGTATAACACTCAATAGTATTAATCCTACCGCAGATTTTAAATCTAAACCTGCACTAAAGCTATCTATTTTTAGAGCTTTAGCTATAGTCTTACTAATAGGTAAAGCTAACCCCGATGATACAATAACACCAACTGCACCAGATACAAACCCTATTAATCCCGCTTCCGCTATAAAGATTCGTGTAATATCTTTTTTACGCGCTCCTATAGCTCGTAAAATACCAATTTCTTTAGTTCTTTCCACTACCGAAACATATGTTAATATCCCTATCATAATTGATGATACAATTAGCGAAATACCGGCAAACGCAGTTAGTATCAACGTAATAGTATCAATCATTTGAGACATTATTGACGTCATTTGTTTAGCCATATCTGAATATGTAATACTATACTTATTATAGTCTTCTGTACCTGCACCATATTTTTCCGCAACTTTTTTATTGTATTCACTAATAGTGTCTGCTATTTTATCACGATCATTAAATGTTTTCGGATAGATTAATATCGAACTAGGCTCCGTATTCGCTCCTAAACCAGATAAAACTTCTGTTGCCACTTCATTATTCATTTTTGTATTAGTTAGAATATTTTTACTTTTATCTTTTTCTTGCTCTTTTACTATATCCGAAGATACTTCTTTTGATAATAAGCTATCTTGTAGTTCTTTTGTATAACCTAATGTAAATTGAGGCGATGTAAAACTATCTTTAGCCTTAGCTATCGAAACAACTTTTACCTTTGTACCAGCATTATACATTTTTTCATCAACAGTAGCTGGAACAAATCTATTTTCTATTTTAGTGTAGTAGTTATTATTATCCACTATACTAAATTCTTTCCCTAGAATATCTTCATATTTCACTTTAGCATTTTCGCTATAACCAAGCGCTTTTAAAACACTTTTATCAATCTCATTATTTTTAGCAGTAAATAATACTACTTCATTGCCTTTAGGATATTCAAAATTCTGCTCCAAACTTTTAACTATTTCAAATTGATTCATTATTAAGTTTTTATCTTCTGGTAGTACACTGAATATAGTATTTCCTCGGGAATTATCTTGACCATCCATTTTAACATCTACTATATCACCTTTAGTATTTTTAGTGAGAGCTTTTATTTGATATCCTTTTGCAAAATCTATTGCTGAATAATAGTCTTTAGCATTTTCTTTGATGTATTTAATAAATGTTTCCCCATTACCTAGCGCATCTTCTGAATACAGGTTCTTATGGACATCCCTACGTGATTTCGGAACAAGGTTTTCTTCGCTAGAATCAGATGTATTATTATCTTCACCTATCCCAAAATTAATTTGATTCGAACTAATTGTTATCGGCATACTAGATAGATTCTCATTTTGCATAGTTTGAATATACTTATCCATACCTGATGATATAGCAAGTACTAAACCAATACTAATAATCCCAATACTACTAGCAACAACGGTCATTAATGAACGAAACTTTTTAGTAAGTAGGTTTTTAAAACTAGACTTTATAGCACTACTAAATGCCATTGCTGTTTTCTTCAACTTATATCCATTATTTTCTTCTTGCTCAATATACGGTATAGTATCTTCTATTATCTCCCCATCTTTTACACTAACTATTCTATCACTATATTTACGCGCTAACTCTGGATTGTGAGTTACCATAATAACTAGTTTCTCTTTACTTATTTCTTTTATAAGCTCCATTATCTGAACGCTAGTTTTACTGTCTAAAGCTCCAGTAGGTTCATCTGCGAGAATAACTTTCGGATTAGTTACTAAAGCACGTGCAATAGCTACTCTCTGCATTTGTCCACCTGAAAGCTGGTTAGGTTTTTTATACAGATGCTCTCCCAGTCCAACATCTTCCAATACCTTCTTAGCTTTCATATCATTTTCTTTATTTGATTCACCAGAGATAGATAGAGCCAATTTAACATTTTCTATAACACTTAGATGCCCTATTAAGTTATAGCTTTGAAACACAAAACCAATAGTTCCATTTCTATAACTGTCCCAATCTCGATCTGTAAATTCTTTAGTAGAGCGTCCCATAAGCAACATATCTCCCGAAGAATACTTATCAAGACCTCCTATTATATTTAATAGTGTTGTTTTCCCACTACCACTAGCACCTAAAATCGATACAAATTCACTTTCTCTAAAAGAAATATTAACCTTGTTTAATACTTCTACCTCTGTGCCACCGGTATTATATTTTTTTACTATATCTTTTAACTGTAACATTGCACTATTCCCTTTCATTCTATTAGTTAATACATTATAGTTTTCTTAGTTTACATAGAGTTAAAATATCTATATTACTAAAGATTCCATGTTTAATCTACTTAATTAGATAAATATAACATTATTTTGTTTAGCTATATTTTTCCAACAAATAGAACTATATGAATAAATCACTAACTATTTAGATATTTCTCTAAATAGATTTAAATATTAATTTTGGTAACTTTATTTTAGTATATACAATTTATACTTTTATAAAAAATTTATATAATTATATCTATATTAACATATCCTATCTATTTTCTTATATTTTTCTTTATAAAATATTAGTATAACTATTAGTAGCAAATAATACTAATATATTTTTTTCTACCTATTTTCATTCACTATAACAGTATTGAACATTAAACTAAAACAGTTTATAATAACCTTGGAAGCATTTACAAAACTAAATAAAGGAGAACCTATTATGAAATTAGCACTTTTTAATTTAAGAGAAGACGAACGACCATTTGTTGACGCTTGGCTGAAAGAACATCCAGATGTAGAAATAGATCTACATGAAGGTGAACTTCAAGCCGAAACAAAACACTTGCTAGACGGAAAAGATGGAGCGGTAATGTTCCAAAATAGACCTTTTGCTAAAGAAGTTTACGATTATGGTAAAGAACAAGGTCTTAAAGTTATAGCTAACCGTATGGCTGGATTCGATATTTATGATATTAAATATATGAGAGAACTGGGAATAAGTATGACAAATGTTCCTCGTTATTCGCCAAACGCTATTGCAGAACACGTAGTCACTACTGTTCTTTACATTAGCAGAAATATTAAAAAAATACTTAACAATATAGAAAAACACAACTTTACTTGGAATAAAAATATTATTTCAAAAGAACTTAGAACACAAACTGTCGGTGTTTTAGGAACAGGAAATATAGGTCGTCAAACAGCAACATTATTTAAAGGATTAGGTTGTAAAGTAATTGGTTATGATCTATACCCTAGTGATGCTGCTCGCGAAGTTTTAGAATATGTTGATACTATCGATGAACTTTTAAGTCAAGCAGATATAGTTACTATTCACGTACCAGCTACTAAAGAATACAGACACATGGTTAACGATGAATTCTTTAGCAAAATGAAAGATGGTTCTATATTCGCTAATGCCGCTCGCGGTATTTTAGTGGATACTCAAGCTGTTATCCGCGCATTAGATAGCGGAAAACTATTAGGTGCCAGCTTAGACGTTTATGAAAATGAAGGAAACTACGTTCCTAAAGACTTCTCTAATAAAGATTTTGATGACAAACTTATGCAAGAATTAATTGATCGTGATGATATCATTTATACTCCTCATACTGCATTTTACACTGAAACAGCAGTTAAAAACCTTGTAGAAGGTGCGCTTAATGCAGCGGTAGATGTTATTACAACAGGTGATTCTCCTAATATCGTAAATAGATAATTCTTTACAGTATAGTATAGGAAGAAAAATTCAACAAATCATATTTCTAATGATTTTGAGTAATTTTACCCTTCCTATACTTTTTTATTTTTCTGTATCCTATTTTCATTTTAATCTTGAATATTATTTATTTTTTTATAATTCTTTTAAAAAATAATATAATTTTTTCTAAGTTTGCATATTTTTATTTGCAGTTCTTAACCCTTTAATATCAACTTTATTAATAATCACAAAAAATAAAATTGGAAATATATTTATTAAAGATTTTAACAAAGATATGTTTCTATTTGACATCCT
Organism: uncultured Gemella sp.; assembly: GCA_963532255.1. Taxonomy (GTDB): domain Bacteria; phylum Bacillota; class Bacilli; order Staphylococcales; family Gemellaceae; genus Gemella. The sequence goes on from CAUSKO010000003.1 coordinate 55,395, forward strand.
ACATATTTTTGGTACAATAAAACTGTAAACGGTTTTTTTATTTAGTTTATTGTTTTATATAATAATTACAATTATAGAATATCTTATGAATTTAATTTTCTATTTGTTACCTTTTGATATTTTATTTTGTAATTCATTATACAATATTCAGTCGATTATACATACCAGGAGATATAGGTGGAGATTTATCAATCATCCAGATCTTAACTAACATAATTCACATATTAACGACTTAGTATTTTTATAATAAAATAAACTAATTTGGAGTTAATAAACATAGATATTCTTAATATAAAGATTATCTTAAACCGTTCATAATAGCATAAATCGCTATTTATCTAACCTTGGTTGTTAAAGTTATTTAACAATAAACTTTTAATTTAATGCTGAAACTGTATAGTTTTGGCAAACTACAAAATAACAAATTTACCCTAAATTTTTTATTTTGTGTTCATTTAACGAAAGTAGCCCTCTTAGGGCTACTTTTGTTTTATATTGTAAATAGAAAGAACTCAAATTCAATACAAATTCGAGTTCTTAATTTAATTAGTCTATTTCTGATACTTTTAAGAAGTTTGTAGAACCTACATTGCTTCTTGAAGTGTTTACTGGAATACCACCAGTGATTACAATAGCATCACCTTTTTTAGCATATCCGGATTCTTTAGCAATTTCTTTTGCTGTGTCTAACATTTCGTCAGTTGATTTAACTTGAGCAGATACTTTAGCATCTACACCCCAAACTAAACTTAATCCACGAGCAACTTTTTCACTTGGAGTTACAGCTAAGATTGCTGCGTTTGGACGGTATTTAGAAATTAATCTAGCAGTTATTCCAGACTCAGTGTAAGTTACGATAGTGTGTAAGTCTAAGTTTAATGCTGTATATCCTACAGATACACCAATTGCATTTGTAATATCTTTAGATACAATTTTTTTTGAACGATCTTTTAAGATACGAGAATAGTCTTGTGTTTCTTCAGTACGTTTAGCAATTGTTGCCATAGTACGAACAGATTCGATTGGGTATTCACCAGCTGCTGATTCTCCTGATAACATGATTGCATCAGTTCCATCATAGATAGCATTAGCTACGTCTGATACTTCCGCACGTGTTGGACGTGGGTTTTTTTGCATTGAATCTAACATTTGAGTAGCTGTAATTACGAATTTCCCGGCTGCATTACATTTAGCAATGATATTTTTTTGCATGATTGGTACTTCTTCTGCTGGCACCTCAACTCCTAAGTCACCACGAGCAATCATAATACCATCTGATACTTTGATAATTTCATCGATATTATCGATAGCTTCTTGACACTCAATTTTAGGAACGATTTGAACGTGTTCACAACCTTCTTCTTTAAGAATACGTCTAACTTCTAGTACGTTTTCTTTTGTACGAACGAATGATGCAGCAACAAAGTCGATATCTTGTTTACATCCGAAACGAATATCTTCTTCATCTTTTGGAGTAATCCCTGGTAATTTTGTAGAAACACCTGGTACGTTAACTCCTTTTTTATTTTTAAGTACTCCACCATTTTGGATAGTTGTATAAATTAATCCAGCTTCAGCATCTACACTTTTAACTGTTAATCCGATTAATCCATCATCTAAAAGAATAGTATCTCCAGCTTTAACATCATTTACTAACTCTCCATATGTAATAGAGAATTTTTCAGGAGTTCCTAAAACTTCTGTCATAGATACAATAACATCTTTTCCTGTTTCTAAGATGATTGCATCATTTTCCATATTGTTTGTTCTGATTTCTGGTCCTTTTGTATCTAAAAGGATCGCTAGGTTTGTTCCAGTTGCTTTTCTAACTTCTTTAATAGCGTCAATACGAGCACCGTGTTCAGCGTAATCACCGTGAGAGAAGTTAAGACGACAAACATTCATACCTAACTCAACCATCTCTGTAAGTCTTTCTTTTGATTCAGACTTAGGTCCAATTGTACAAATAATTTTTGTTTTTTTCTGTATCATAGTTTTACTTTACCTCTTAATTTTATCGTTACTATATATTCTAACTCATTTTCATTCTATTTTCAAACATTTTCTTACATTTTCAACGTTTGCGACCAAAGAAAACGTTTTTCTATATTGAAAGTTGTTTTGAAACTTCGTAGATAGATAAATCAACATCGTGAACATCACTAAATACATCTTCGAATTTAGTACTTACTAGTTTGTTGTTTTGAATACCTACTGCACGCCCTGATTCTCCAGCCAACATTAATTGCACAGCATAGTTTCCTAAACGAGATGCAAGCACTCTATCTTGAGCTGTAGGAGTACCACCACGTTGAATATGTCCTAAAATAGTAGCACGTACTTCTTCTCCTGTTAACTCTTTTAATTGAGCGGCTAATTCTTGTCCACCCATTACACCTTCAGCAAGAACGATGATTGAGTGTTTTT
>CAUSKO010000004.1:0-52650 GCA_963532255.1 uncultured Gemella sp.
AAAAGTTGAATCTATAACGCTAAGTTTTCTAAGCTAGATATTATTCTAACATTAATAAATGACTATGTCAATACTTTTTTATTAAAAATGTCAACTTTTTTTGTTGACACTTATAATTACTATTATATTCACTTTTATATACTATGTAAAGAAATAATATTTATAACATTTTATAGTAAATTCTAAGAATTTATTTTGTTGTATATAATAAAAAATAGATGGACATTTATTCCATCTATTATTATTTAATCCTCTAAAACTTTTTCTATCTCTTTTAGTACTTCTACTTTCCCCAGTTTTGTAACAGAAGAAAATGGAATTATAGCCATATTATTTGTTAAATCTAGTTCTTTTTTTATCTTAGAAACATTTCTAGATAGTTCATTTTTAGATATTTTATCAATTTTTGTTAAGACTACAACAAATGGTATTTCATAATAATTAAGAAATTCATTCATTTCTATATCATCTTGTGAAGGTTTATGTCTACTATCCATTAAGTGTAAAACAAAACCAAGATTTTGACTGTTTGTAAAGTACTCAACTATCATATCATAAAGTTTTTCTTTTTCTGATTTAGATAATTTAGCATACCCATAACCAGGAACGTCAACTAAGACTAATTTATTATCAACATCAAAGAAATTCAATGTTCTAGTTTTACCTGGTTTAGAAGAAACTCTTGCATAATTTTTTCGTTCTAAAATTGTATTTATAAAAGATGATTTACCTACATTAGAACGACCGCACATTGCTACTTCTGGTTTATTATGTTCTGGATATTGTTTTTTTGAAACTGCACTGATTAATAAATCAACATTATGTGTATTTAATTTTGCCATGTTATTCTCCAAATACTATATTAAATACATCTTGTATATTATCTGCAAAATGTATTGTAAGATTATCTAAGACTTCATTAGGAATATCTATTAAATCTTTTTTATTTTTTGTTGGAATAATAATAGTATTAATATTCATTTTTTCAGAGCTCAGAATTTTTTCTTTAACCCCACCAATTGGAAGTACTTTACCATGTAATGTCATTTCTCCAGTCATAGCTATATTATTATCTACTGCCTTTTTAGTTAGTGCAGAATAAACAGATGTTGTTATAGTTATACCTGCAGAAGGTCCATCTTTAGGAACTGCTCCTTCTGGAACATGGAGATGAATGTCTATTTCAGAAAAATTAAGATCTTCTATTTTTAAAAGTTTTGCATTTGAACGTAGGTATGAAATTGCCATTTGAGCTGATTCTTTCATAACATCACCTAGTTTACCAGTTAAAATAATTTTACCTGTACCTTTAGAAATACTTGTTTCAATTTCTAAAGTATCTCCACCAACTGATGTGTATGCTAATCCATTTACTAGCCCTACTTCTGGTTTTAAATTTTTATCTTTCAAACTATATTTTTCGGGACCGCAAAACTCTTCTAAATTATTTATTCCAACTTTTACGATATCAGCACCCTTAAGAATTTTTAAAGCTGCTTTTCTACAAATAGCACCTATAACTCTCTCTAAATTCCTAACACCTGCCTCATAAGTATAACAGTTAATTATTTTATTTATAGCTTGTTTTGAGAATGATATTTGTTTTGGTGTTAATCCATTTTCTTTAATTTGTCTTGGAATTAAATATTTAATTGCAATATTCTCTTTTTCTTTAACTGTATACGACTCTAATTCTATTACTTCCATACGATCTCTTAATGGTGCTGGAATTAAACCTAAATTGTTTGCAGTAGCTATAAATAATACTTTAGATAAATCAAATGGTATATCCAAATAATGATCAACAAATTCATTATTTTGAGACGGGTCAATAACTTCTAACATAGCAGATGAAGGATCACCTTTTATATCTGATGTCATTTTATCTATTTCATCTAATAAGATAACAGGGTTTTTAGTTTTTACTTTTTTTAATGATTGTATAAGCTTCCCAGGCAAAGCACCTAAATATGTTCTTCTATGCCCACGAATTTCTGCCTCATCTCTTACACCACCTAATGAGATTCGAATAAAACTTCTTCCCATTGCTTTTGCAATTGATTTGGCAAGTGAACTTTTCCCTACTCCTGGAGGCCCTGATAAGCAGAGAATAGGAGATTTCATATCTTCACGAAGTTTTTTTACAGCTAAGAATTCTAATACTCTTTCCTTGATTTTTTCAAGTCCATAATGATCGTCGTTTAAGATTTTCTCTGCATTAGTAATATTTATTTCATCTTTAGTTAATGTATTCCAAGGTAATGCAATTACAGTATCCAAATATGTTCTAATAATTGAATGTTCAGGACTCATTACAGGAGTTTTTTCTAAGCGATCAACTTCTTTTAATAAAACATTTTTATCATTTTCTAATAAATCTATATTTAATATTTCTTGTCGTAATGCTTCTATATCATCTTCATCTGGTGAAATTTGTTTTAATTCATCTTGAACTACCTTCATTTGTTCACGTAAAAAGTACTCTTTTTGCTGTGTATCAATATTAGTTTTTACTTTATTATCAATTTCTCTTTTGAATTCATGCCCTAATAGATAATAACTTATACTCTTATCAACAAATGCCGCTTTCTTTTCAAGGTCTAATATGTATAAAACACGTTTTCTTAATGTTCTATCCATTGGAAAATATTTGATATTCTTATTAATAAATTTTTCTAAATCATCTGTTTTAAAATAATCTATATCAAAACCTTCTTTATTTAAATATGTTTTAAATTTATTTTCTAATTCTTTTAATACAGATTTTTTATCAAATCCATTATCTATAGTTTCTTTAACATTAATATCTAAGTATTCTACTTGATTATCATTGTATACACCACTTCTTACTTCTGCAACACCGTAACAAGTATACTCATATTTATTATTGCTTTTATCTATTGTTAATTGACCAAAAGTACCGAAGAAAATATTAAATCCTTCAGTATCAAACATATCATCTTCTGAAAACTCATCATCATATGCATCTATAGGTTTTCTTTTATTAGTTATAAAAACTGATATTTTATCCTTTTTTAGTCGTTTTATTGTTTTTAAAAATTTTTTGTCCGTTACTTCAATCGTATAAGTATTAGTTGGAAAGAATATTTCTCTATTTTCTAATAAGTAATATTTTGTCAAAACGAACTCCTCTCTAACCTAATTATTTTAATAGTGGTTTAGTTTTATTTATTATATTGTCACGTGTTATTGTGCATGTTTTAATATTTTTCTCACTTGGGATATCAAACATTACATCAAGTAATAATTCTTCTATGATAGAACGTAGTCCTCGAGCTCCAGTTTTTCTTTTTATAGATTCACGAGCAATTTCTATAAGAGCTTCTTTCTCAAATATTAATTTGACATTATCTAAACTAAACAGATACTCGTATTGCTTTATAACTGAATTCTTTGGTTCTGTTAAAACTCGAACTAGGTCCTCTTCGTTTAGTTCTTCTAAATAGCATATAACTGGAATACGTCCAATAAACTCAGGAATTATACCGAATTTAACTAAATCCTCATGTTTAACTTTTGAAATTATTGCATCACTATCATTTAATTCCTCACTCTTAGAAAAACCAATAATCTTTTCTCCAAGTCGACGTTTAATAATTTCCTCTATGCCTGAAAAAGCACCTCCGATGATGAAAAGAATATCTTTAGTATTAATTTTTATCATTTCTTCACCAGGGTGTTTTCTTCCACCTTGTGGAGGAACGCTAGCTACTGTTCCTTCTAATATTTTAAGCAAAGCTTGTTGAACACCTTCTCCAGATACATCACGTGTAATAGATACATTCTCACCTTTTTTAGCAATCTTATCTATTTCATCAATATATATTATACCTTTCTCAGCTTTTTCAATATCGTAATTTGCATTTTGAATTAGACGTAATAAAATATTTTCAACATCTTCACCAACATAACCTGCCTCTGTTAATGTTGTAGCATCAGAAATCGCAAATGGAACATCGAGCATTTTAGCTAGTGTTTGTGCAATTAATGTTTTACCAGATCCTGTACTACCTATTAAAGCTATATTGCTTTTTTGTAGATCTATATTTTCATCATTTTGTTTTGCTGTTATACGTTTATAATGATTATAAACAGCTACTGCTACTGATTTTTTAGCTTTATCTTGACTAATAACATACTCATTAAGATGTTTCATTATCTCATGAGGTTTTAATAAATTAAAATCCTCCTGATTTAAAGAGTTTCTATAATCTAATTCTTCTTCAATAATATCTGAACATAGTTCTACGCATTCATCACAGATGAATACATCATTACCTGCAATCATTTTAAAAACTTCATTAGCATTCTTTCCACAAAAAGAACATCTAATTTCTTTTTTATCATTAACCATAATTGCACCTCTCAATCTTTTATTTTCAATTAAATTAATATTGTAAATTTAAGTAAATCTCCAAAAACACATCATCATATTATAACATATTTATATTATTTTTTCTAGTAGTTCAATTTTAAAAAAGCTTATTATATAGGAGTCTAGGAAGTCTTAAACTATAATATAATAAAATAACTAGGATAATCTAATATCCTAGTTATTTTTATAATAATTAATTTTTATTAAATCGTTTAAACATTTGAAAATACAACCCTATGTAGATAACTATTCCAAATATTATAAAAAATATAGTTGTTATTATACTAGCTTCTATACCAAAATTACCTCCTGTGATTACTGAATTATTAGAATTTAAAGAAGTTTTAAAAATAGAATAAGGCATATTAATACCACTTAAATTTATACCTAAAACCAACCCAATAATAAAATTCCATGTTCCATGAAATATACCAACAATTATTATATTATCTGTATACCAAAATATTAATGATAAAACTACTCCAATAACGTATATATTTAATGATGAAAGATAAGAGCTACTTTGATTAGTAATATGAAATATAGTAAAAAATAACGAATTTATAAACACACCCATCCATTTTCCTTTTGAAGCGGCAATTCTATTCATTAAGTAACCTCTAAATACTATTTCTTCAGTAAATCCTTGAAAAGTAAATAAGATTATTACTAGAAATAAAACTTTATAGTTATTTTCATCAGATACAGATATTTTAACATCAGTTAAAGTTACCATAGTACTGACAATTATAAATACAGCCGATATAGCAAGAAAAAATCCTATTGAAATACTTTTAAAAATACTGCTGTTTTTAAAGCCTAATGTTTTTAAAGAGTTCTTTTCAAAAAATTTAACATATAATAATATAAATACAAGAGATGAAATAAAGGAAATTAAGCTTGCTATAAGTTTATCCGTAATAATTGGATTAAAAATATAATCGAAGGTTATTCCCTGTAAAAACGAAGATATAATACAAACAAGAAATGCGTACCACCAAGTTATTATATTAGATCTTTTTAATAATTCCAAACTATTCATAATTCCTCCAAAGTTAATAATTATATTAATTCTATTTCATAAAACGATTGTTGTCAAACTTAGAAATATAAATTTTACTTTTAAGCCAATACGTTTAGTGATATAATTATATTATAAATCTTAGGAGGAAACTTATGACATTTTTTTCAGAACTAGGTGATAATATTATTTTACCACAAGACGTTTTAATACAATCAAAAGAAACTGCTGCTATACCTGGCGCGATAAATGCAACTATCGGAATAGCTACACAAAATAAAAAAGCTTTATTTCTTCCAACTATTGATAGAATAATTAAAGAAGTTAACAATACAGATTATCTACCCTATTCCCCTACACCAGGATTACCAGAAATGAGAAAACTATGGAAAGATAAAATTATAGATGATAATCCAAGTATTAACAAAGATTATCTTAGTCTTCCAATGGTAACAACGGGTATTACACAAGGTATTGATATTGCCGCTAATTTATTTAGTAACAAAGGTGATGCATTATTATTACCTAATCTATTTTGGCAAAACTACGCACAAATTTACTCTATTAAACTTAATAATAATATATATACTTATCAACAATTTGATGTTGATAAAAATTTTAATTTAGAGAATTTTAATGATGTACTTTCTAATATTAAAGAAGATAAAATAACATTGATTCTAAACTTCCCTAATAATCCTACGGGTTATACCCCTTCAACTGAGGAGCTAAATGAATTTACCAATATTATTGATATTTTTTCTAAAAAAAATCCAAATAAAAAAATTGTTATTGTATGTGATGATGCTTATTTTGGTCTATTCTTTGAAAATAATCATAAGAATTCAACACTAAATTCAATATACAGACTAGAAGATAATTCTAATTGTCTTATTGTTAAATTAGATGGTATAACAAAAGAATACTATGGTTGGGGACTACGTATTGGATTCATAACTTATTATACAAGTAACGATGTTTTACGTGAACAGCTTTTAGAAAAAACACAAGGATATCTTAGAAGTACTACATCTTCACCATGTAATCTATCTCAACAGATATCAATTCATTTACTAAAAGATGAAAAAGTTAAAGTTGAAAAAGAAAATAACGATAGTATTATAAAAGAACGTTATCAGATTTTAAAAAAATCTCTTGAAGACTTTAAATTAAATGATGATGTTACAATTTTACCTTTCAATTCTGGATACTTCTTTACAATTAAAATGCCTTCTAACATTAATGCACATGATTTTAGATTAAGATTTTTAAATAATTATAAATATGGTGTTTATTCAATGGATAATGAGCATATTAGAATTGCATTTTCTTGTTTAGATAAAGAATTAATTCCAGATTTAATAAAAAACTTTAAACTTTGTTTAAAAGAATTTTAAATGAAAAAAGGAAATTACGTTTCTGTAATTTCCTTTTTTATTTATTTTATACTTTTCTTTAATAATTCTACCATATGAGAATTTGCATTTAATTCTATATCATTATTTAACTCAATAAAATCATATGTTCCATACTTATTATCTAATGCTGCCTTTATTAAGTAATCAGTAATATTAGGATTTTTAGGTAATATTGGTCCGTGTAAATATGTACCTATTAGATTATTATAGAGTAACCCTTCTTTTTTATCATCGTCGTTATTTCCATATCCAACAATAACATCACCTAAAGTTTCATAATTATGATATGTTCTTCCTCCATGATTTTCAAATCCAACAATATTTCCAAACTTTTCAGATTCTATTAAAATATTACCTATTAACCTAGGCGCATCTTTTTTTGATTCAGTATAAAAATCTAATATGTTTAGTCCAGGTAATTTATCCCCGTCTACAGTTTTATAATACTCACCTAGAAATTGATAACCACCACAAATTGTCAGTGCAGGAATTCCATCTTCAATAGCAGACTTAAATTCATTTTTTATTTTACTGAACTCTTCTGTAGCTATACATTGTTCTCGGTCTGATCCACCTCCAATAAAAAACATATCACAATTTGATAATTTAATACCATCAGTAGATGTAATATTTTCAATTTTTAAATCTATACCACGCCACTCGCATCTTTTTTTCAATGCTATAACATTTCCTATATCACCATATAGATTTAATTTGTCTGGCATAAAATGATATAATTTTAATTCCATATTAATTATTCTCCAATTCCTTTTGAGTTGCAATTAAAGCAGTATAATTTGGGATTACCAATGCATACTTTTCTTCGTAATTTTTTAATTGATTAACTGCATCTTTAATTTCTTTTTTAACAACAACATTAGCTTTAACTTCACTGTATTTTATTCGTAATGCTAACTCTTCTGCTCTTTTTCCTGAACAAATAATATTTTTAATATTTTGATTTTTCATTATATTAAAATCAGTATCCCAGATCCACGAAATATCAATACCATCAGCACCATTATCATTTAGTACTAATAAATAATTCACTGTATCTTTTATTGGATTTCCAATAGCTAATGAAGCATTTAAGCCTGCAGGATTTTTAGCAAGATTAAGTAAGGCCATTGAATTATCTGATATTTTTATACTTTGCATACGTCCATTTTTTGGAGTATAAGTACCTAGTCCACTCTCTATTAATTCATTACTTAGATTTAGTTCTTTAAGTAATGAGTATGCAGCTAAAATATTATAAATATTATAGTCTCCTGCTAATCTTGTCTTAAAGCTCTTTTCATTGTTTATAGAAAGCTCTATAAATGGTTCTACTTTAGCTTCTGTAACAGTATAATTTGTTTCTTGGTGTTTAAAATCGCAATTTTCACAATGGTAATAACCTAATTGGCTGTAATGAACATGGTCATAAGTTAACTCAGTTCCACAACTTGGGCAAAATTTAGATTCAGAAATGCCGTAATCTGTAAAACTGTATGCATCTTTATCAATACCGAAATAAATATTATCATTACCATATTTAGATAGTCTTGTTACAAATGGATCATCACTATTAAGAATTAACTGGATATTTTTTCCTTCTAGTTGTTCTCCTATTGTTGCTATTAAAGTATCGATTTCCCCAAAACGATCTATTTGGTCTCTAAAGAAATTATTAATAACAAACTTCGTAGGTGTAATATATTGCATTACTTTTTTAATTGACCCTTCATCAATTTCTATAATTGCTAATTTTGTATCATTTTTTGATTGGATTGCAAAAGTAGAGATAATTCCATCTAACATGTTTGCTCCTTCAAAATTATTTATAAAATTAACACCTGCTTCTTTTAGTGTATGTCCAATTAAATTTGATGTAGTAGTTTTACCATTAGTTCCAGTTACAAAAACAATCTCGTCATATTGCTTAGATAATTTTACTAAAATATCTTTATCGAGTCTTCTCAAAACTTTTCCTGGTAAATCAGTACCTTTTTTTCCTATTAGCTTACTTGTATTTCTAGTAAGTTTTGCTAAATTTTTATAAAACGATAGCATATTTTCTCCTTTTTATCTTTTAAAGGCTATTTTGTGTTGTATCAAATTTATAACCTATTCCCCAAACTGTAATAATCATTTTTGCCACTTTGGGTGATATTTTATCAATTTTTTTTCTTACTCTTTTTATATGTGTGTCTACTGTTCTTAAATCAGTATAAAAATCATAATCCCATACTGCTCTTAAAATCTCTGTTCTCTTAAAAGCTTTATCCGGTGACTTTGCCAAAAATAAAAGTAAATCAAATTCTTTTGGTGTAAGAAAAATCTCAGTGTCTTCCACAATTACTTTATGTGCATTAACATCAATTATAAGTCCAGGAAATACTAATACATCCTTTGTATATAACTCTGGTGTATAAAAAACACTTCTCTTAGTTCTTTGTAAAATAGCATTTACTCTAAGCATTAGTTCACGAGGACTAAATGGTTTAATTACGTAGTCATCAGCACCTAACTCAAACCCTTCAACTCTACTTTGCTCGTCAGCTTGTGCTGACATAATAATTACTGGAGTTGCCTTTGTCTTTCTAAGTTCTGCTAATATTGTTTTACCATTTAACATTGGTAAATGCACGTCTAAAAGAACACAAGAATAATCCATGTATTTTAATCTTTCTAAACCATCTTGACCATTAGTTGCTTCATCAACAATATAACCTTCTTTTTCAAGATACATTATTAATAATTTTCTAATTCTCTCTTCATCATCAATAACTAAAACTCTTTCCGCCATTTTACATCACTTCCTATTTTCTATTTTCTCCGTTATTAGCCTTATTTATTAGTCTTTTAACTTCATGAATTGTTAAAACACGATACTCTCCTTTTTTAAGACCTTCTAAAGTCAAATCTTCAATAGATTCACGTTTTAATTTCATTACTTCATAACCTAATGCTTCAAACATACGTCGGATTTGTCGGTTTTTCCCTTCGTGAATCGTTAGTCTAACTAAAGTATTTGAACTTTTATTTTTATTTTTTACTATACTAACTTCTGCGGGAGCAGTCTTATAATTATCGATTCTAACCCCCGAACGTAGTATTTTTAAATGATGATCTTCTAATCGACCTTTGATTTTTGCTACATATGTTTTTTTTATTTTGTGCTTAGGGTGAGTTATAAGATTTATAAATTCACCGTCGTTAGACATAATTAGAGCGCCTGATGTATCATAATCTAGACGTCCTACAGGAACAACTCTCTCATTAACTGATTCAAAAAAGTCTTTTACACATGTTCTATCTTTTTCATCAGACATCGAAGTAATAACTTTTTCAGGTTTGTAGAATAAATAGTAACGTTTATTTTCTTTTAGTAACCTTACTCCTTCAACAATAATAATATCACTAGGTTCTGCTTTTACACCTAATTGATTAACCACAGCACCGTTCACTGTAACTTTTCCATCTAGTATTAATTGTTCTGCTTTTCTTCTTGAAGTATAACCTGAAGCAGCAATTAACTTTTGCAATCTTTCAGCCATCATTTCCTCCTAATTTTCTAAAAAGTTATTTAACTCGTTATTATCCAAAATACTTGATTTAGGAAGTTTTTCTAAGCTTTCTAAACCAAAAACATCTAAAAACAACTCAGTTGTTTCATATAATTTAGGTTTACCTATGGTATCTAAAGTCTTATTTGAAACTATAAGTTCCTTAGCTACTAGAGAATGAATTATGGAATCACTACTAACTCCTCTAATTTTATCTATTTGTACTTTAGTAATAGGTTGATTATATGCTATTATTGCTAATGTTTCAATAGATACTTTAGATAATTTAACAAGATTTTTTGAAGATATCACTTTTTTAATTTTATTATAAGCTGTATCTTCAACTAATAACTTATAAGTTGTTCCAAAATTTTTAACAACTAAATAACTATTATTTTTATTATATTCTTCCATAAAAATATTTAGAATATTTTCTGCTTCATGCTGCTTTAAGTCCATAAAACTAGAAACAAACTCAATACTAAGTCCTTCTTCACCTTTAACAAAAAGTAAAGCCTCTATCATTTTTTTTGTTTCATCTAATAACATACTTATTTATCCTCTACAATATATTCTAATGATAATTCATCTTTATTATTACAAAATATCTGCTGATCTTTAATCATTGTAAGTATACTTATAAATACTAATACTAATTCATATTTCTCATTATAGCTACTTATCAGCTCATTAAACATAATTTTTTTAGTCTTTTTAAATTTTAAAAGAAGCTCTTCTTTAATATTTTCTAAAGATACTTCTCTTTTATAACTTATTATAGTCTTATCATTATTATTATCGAATGATTTTAGAATATTCTCCATAGCATGAAGTAATTTATTTGAAGAGATATTTAAATTTCTTAAATCTACTTCTGTCTCAATATCAATACTTTCTTTCTCTAAATATTGGGCTCTACTTTGGTGTAGAGCCTCTAATTTCTGACTTAATTCTTTGTAATTTTTATACTCAATTAATTGTTGTACAAGATCATCTTCAACTATGTCTTGTTCATCATCATTAAAAACTGGAAGTAAGCTTTTACTCTTCATATGTATAAGTGTAGCAGCCATAACTATATATTCTTCAGCATTTTCTAATGAGAATTCCTCATTATTATTTATATAATCTAAATAACTTTCTGTTAATTTTGCTATTGGAATATTATATATATCTATTTCCATTTTTTCAATTAAATGAAGTAGTAAATCTAGTGGACCTTGAAAAACATCCAAATTGACATTATACATTACTAAAATTCCTTTATTTCATCGCTTTTCTTGGATGGTTAGAAAACATCCTTTTTATAGTTTTTGTTTTTTTCATACTCTTTATATATGATTTTAAACTATGGATATTTTTTAAACCTAATATTTCTTGTACATCCTGTATTGGAACATTGTCTTCTAACAAATGAACTGCCAATGAATTTCTAAAATTCATTGTATTTAATTCTTTTGTTAAATTTAGTTCTTTTTGACGTTTTTTAAAAATTTTCCAATACCCTTGTCTACTTATTCCCTCTCCATCATGATTTAAGAATAATTTACTTGTTTCGGTAATCGGAACGTTATGTTTTTTTAGAGCATCTAAATAATTTCTAATAGCTTCAATTGATTCTATGTTCAATGCAACTGTTCTATAACCATCTTGCTTTCTATACTTCAAATAACCAATATCTAAATTAACATCTTTCATTTCTAAGCTAATACACTCAGTAGGTTTTATTCCAATTGAGTAAGATAATTCGAATATAGCCTTATCCCTATAATCGTTTAGAGTTAGAGTATCAATATCTAATATTTGTGATATTTCATCTCTAGTAAAGATTACTAAATCATGTTCCGGATCTTTAGTAATTTTTATCTCTATTTGTGGTTTGTATTTGATAATATTATTATCAAATAAATATTCACTATAGACGTGAACTGTTGAAATCGTTCTAGCAAGTGTTGCTGCAGAATAATTATTATTCTTTAAATACTCCACATAATTTGTAATACATTCTTCATTTAACCATGATTCAATATTACAACAGTCACACCCATTACTATCTAAATAAATAAAAAGTTTTCTCAAATCACGATCGTAAGAATTAACTGTATTTGAAGAAAAATGCTTTTTATTTAAAAGATAATTTTGAAAATCTTTTAAATCATTTTTGTTCATAAAAATACCCCCTTAGTATTTTACAAATACTTCCCCTTATTATAATTTTATACTTAAATTATATCATCTATACCACTTTATGTAAATGTATTTGAATAATTTACAGATATTTATTTTCTCTTATTTTTTTAAAAAATATACTCTAAAAATAGCCAAAATAAAAATTCATAATCTTGTATTTTGATACTTTTAGAGTACTTAAATTTTATTTCTTTCTTCCGAATTTTTTCTGAATGCTTGCGACAAAGAATAGATTAATTATTATCATAATTAATGGTATAATAATTGCCTTATGTGCATAAAATTTAGACATTGCTGCCCCTAATGTTACACCAATTAAAAATACAGTCACTACAACAGAATAAATTATAAACGGGATTTTGCTTTCTTTCTTTTTTAAAAATACATATTTATAGAGATGCTCACTCATTGAACGTAGATTCCCTGTACAAAATATACTTGCAAAAACTAGGTTATTTACTTTTCTAAATCCATCAAATTGAATTGCACAAATAAATGATATAACAATAGGTCGTATATCAATACCAAATATAGTATGTTCAATTAATATAAATACTAAAGCTATAACTTGAGCAAATAATAACATATAAATATGTTTAAATATTGATAACTCTTTATATTTATGTTCTATTAATTTACTAACTAATACCCCTACTATAAATGAAAGTATAGGCACTAAATAGTGTAAAACCTCCGATAGATTACCATCAATTAGGTCTATTCCGACAAATATTAAATTACCTGTCTGCGCATTAGCAAATATTCCACCACAGTTAACAAAAGTATACGCATCAAAAAAACCACCAATAACTGTCAACAATAAACAAAATACAAGTTGTTCTTGAACTGGTAAATTTTTATTAATTAATGTTTCCTTAATTCTCATAATATAGTTTATAGTCCTCCAATGATGAGTTAGTCAAATATTGTTTCCCAGTTTTCAATATTATTATAACAGTCAAAACACATTTTAATTTGATCATATGTTGTTCTAGTAGTTGACAATTCAGGTAAATCATCAAGTGCAAAGAACTTAGCCTCTAATGTTTCAGTATTATCAACAAAATAATGATTAATATAATCACATAAAATAAAAATTTTAACCATACCATATGGAAAATTCACATGATGATGTCTGTTATAATCGAAAACAGCTATAATCTTTTTAGGATTAACAATTGCTCCAGCTTCTTCACTAGCTTCTTTTATAATGTTTTCTCTAACACTTCTATCGACATCTTGATATCCACCAGGCAACGCCCATTTTCCATCAAGTTTCTCTTTAACTAATAGTATTTTATTATCTTTAATTATTGCGCCTCTATTTTCAACTTTAGGTGTTTGATAACCAATTTCTCCAGCAAAATTTATCTCTACTTTTTCAGGAGAAATGTTATATTTGTATGATAACATTTCACATGCTATTTCTCTTATTCTTTTAGAACGTTCTCTATCATACTTATCTTTACTATATGCCAAAGAACATTGGGCTAAAAATTGCAATTCTTGAGCCCATTTTTTCCAGACTGTATCTTCATACACTTTAACTATATCTTCTATTCTTTTTATAAAAATCGCGTCTCTTACATCTAAAAAATCATAGTCAACTTGTAATAAAAAAACATTAACAAGATTATCACTTAAATTATTTTTATCAGCAGTTAAAAATAAAGTATTTTGTTCCAAATGATCATTATCTTTACTAAATAAATATTCGATATTATTATTAATAAAAATCTTTTCAATATCTTCGGTTATTTTTTCTTTTAATGCAGGATCTATTAATAATTTTTGATACATAATAAAATTGCACCTCCAATGTTATCTATTAATTATAACACATATGTTTTTGATATTTCCACTACATTTTTATAAATAACAAATATTTTTCTAATGATATAAAATTATAATGTAATCTTACTACTCGCTATATTATATATAAAATATAATAAATATCTTGTAAGAAATTCTTATTAGTTGTATAATTATAAGTGTAAGTTAAATTTTAAGGAGGGGTTATCATGAAATATATTATTTCTTTATTTTGGGCATTTATCTTCTCATTTATTGCAATATTTATTATTTCATCAATATTAGGAAGTAATGGATTATCAGGAGAAAATATGGTTCGTGACTGTGCTATTCTTTCTATAATATTTACTGCTTTTGTTGCTTTACTAGATGCAATAGGTTTTGACAAAAAACGCAGTGAAAACTAATTATACATAAAACTTAGAAAGTAGGAATAGTAGCTATTAGCCGTTAACCTACTTTTTTTATATAGGAGTGTTTAAATAATGGATGTAATGTTAGCTACAATGTGTTATATCGATAATGGTGAAAGTTTTCTTATGCTTAAACGTAATAAGAAAGAAAACGATATACATGAGGGTTTAACAATTAGTGTAGGAGGAAAATTTGAGGTAGGTGAAAGTCCTGAGGATTGTGTAATTAGGGAAGTTAAAGAAGAAACTAACCTAGATATCATTAATCCTCAACTAAGAGGTATTATTACATTCCCTTCGTTTGATGGGGAAAAAGATTGGTATACCTATATTTTTACTGCTACAAACTTTAAAGGTGAAATTGTTGAAGATTGTAATGAAGGTGATCTAATCTGGGTAAAAAAATCTAATATTAATAATATTAAAACATGGGAAGGAGATTATATCTTCCTCGATTGGCTTGTAGAAAATAAACCTTTTTTCTCTGCAAAATTTAATTATGTGAACAATGAATTTATTGATTATAGCGTAACTTTTTATGAATAAAGGAGATAATAATGAATATTGAAGTAAATAAAGTTTTTGAAGAAAATTATACTGTCTTAGAAGAAAATAGTGCCAAAAATATGGGAAGTGGAGATCTTAACGTACTATCTACTCCTAGTTTAGTTGCATTTATGGAAAATGCTGCAAAAAATTACTTAAATAATTTTTTATCACAAGACCTAGGAAGTGTTGGAAGCAACATAAATATTAATCACTTAGCCCCTACTCTTATTGGTAATACAATAACTGTTACTGGTAAAGTAACTGAGATTATTAAAGATAAAATTATTAACTTTTCTATCGAAGCACATGAAGGGGATAAAAAAATTGGTACCGCTAGTCATACACGAGTAATTATAAATAATAACAAATTCATTGAAAAAATAAGTAAATAATTAAAAAATAAAAAGCTACAGAATAACTATCTGTAGCTTTTTATATTATATATAAATATATAATCTTTAGTACAATTTACGTTTAAAATTCATTAGAAAATATTAACTCTAAAAAGTAACCTTTCAGCACTTTTATATATGTTCCTTTCATTCCAAGAGATTTAGATTCAATAATTCCAGCACTTTCAAGTTTTCTAAGTGCATTTACTATAACTGATCTAGTTATACCTACTCTATCAGCAATTTTACTCGCTATAAGTAATCCTTCAGTTCCATCTAACTCTCTAAAAATATGTTCAATAGCTTCTTTTTCAGAATATGATAATGAGTTAATAGCCATATTAACCATATCTTTATCACGAGCAATATTTTTCTCTTTATCTTGTTTTTCGTGCATTATTTCAATACCAACAACTGTTGATGCATATTCTGCAAGCACTAAGTCATCATCCTGAAAATCACTATCCATTCTACCGATAACTAGTGTTCCTAAACGTTCGCCTCCACCTCTAATTGGTAAGACTACAGTATAAGTATTTCCTTCAAAACGCTCTTCTTCTTCATCTGGGAAAATAGATAACGCATGTTGGAATGGAATATTTACTTTTGTTGCATAAACTTTTAATGTTGCATCTAAATAAGCTTTAGGTACTTTTCTATCACGTATAATTTTTTCCATACGTTCATTCGAATAGTCAAGAATCGAATCATATCCTAGTATATTACCTTCAGTATCTAGTATATATACTACTGAGTCTAATATTGGACTCAATCTCATGGCCATAGCTTCAAAGTCTACATTTTCATGTCTACCTTCTTGTAATATTGTACTTATTTTTCTTGTTTTTTGTAATAAACTTGCCATTTTTTTCTCCTTACAAAAAATACTTCCTGAATCATTATATCACTTATTTCTGAAAATTGTAAGACTTTTTAAAGAAATTTTTTAGTCAATTTTGAAATTTTCTAAAATTTCTAACGATCTGTTCGCATATCTCTCATATTTTTCTTTTTTATCTTTAATTCTTTCTGGTAGAGGTTTAATAATCCCAAAATTTGCATTCATTGGTTGGAAGTTTTTACTTGTACTATCAACAATATAATTAGCCATAGCTCCAATCATAGTTTCTGTTGGGAAAATAATTTCTTTTCCTTCTTGATTAAATAATGCATTTAATGCAGCTACAATTCCTGATGCTGCACTTTCTACATAACCTTCAACACCAGTCATTTGACCTGCAAAATATATATTGTTTTCCTCTTTTAATTTATATGTTTTTTCTAATAATTGAGGAGAGTTCAAATATGTATTTCTATGCATAACACCGTATCTAACAACATTTGCATTTTCTAAACCTGGAATCATATTTATAATTCTCTTTTGTTCTCCCCACTTTAAATGTGTTTGAAAACCTACAATATTATATAATGTTCCCTCGCTATTATCTTGTCTTAATTGAACTACTGCATATGGACGTTTATCAGTTTTAGGATCTTCTAATCCAACAGGTTTCATTGGACCAAATAACAATGTTTTTTCACCACGTTTTGCCATTTCTTCAAAAGGCATACAACCTTCAAAATATATTTCTTTTTCAAATTCTTTTAAAGGTGCTGCTTCTGCAGTAATTAATTCATTATAGAAATTTGTAAATTCTTCTTTAGTCATTGGACAATTTAAATATGCTGCTTCACCTTTATCGTATCGAGATTTTAAGTAAACCTTTTCCATATCAATAGAATCCTTTTCAATTATAGGAGCTGCTGCATCATAAAAATATAAACCATCTTGCTTAGTATAATTTCTTATATCTTTACTTAAAGAATCTGATGTAAGCGGACCTGTAGCAACAATTACAGGATAATCTCCTTTAGGAATTGTAAGTAATTCTTCTTCTATAACGTTAATATTAGGATGTGTTTTGATTGTTTCTGTAATCATTTGAGAAAACTTATCTCTATCAACTGCTAAAGCACCTCCTGCAGGTACTTGTGTTGCATCTGCGCATTTAATTATCAAAGAATCTAGTTTTCTCATCTCTTCTTTTAATAAACCAACTGCGTTTGTAATGTTATTTGCTCTTAGCGAGTTGGAACATACTAGTTCTGCAAAATTTTCTGTTTTATGAGCCGGTGTCATTTTTTTAGGGCGCATCTCATATAAATCAACTTTTACTCCTCTTTTAGCTAATTGCCATGCGGCTTCACTACCTGCTAAACCAGCTCCTATTATTATTACTTTTTTATCCATTAAATATCTCTCTTTCTTTTATAGTAAATCTGTAAAATCATCTTTTGAAACTTTTTCTTCCTTCATATCCTTAGTTATCACTTGTCCATTTTTATCAAATATATAAGTTTCAACTGAAGCTAAAGTTTCATCAATTAAATCTGAGTAATCATCACGAGCCTCATATTCTTTAATTTTTTCTAACCTAGGTCGAGTTTTAGGGGCTTTAGGAGTAAATATAGTACAACAATCTTCAAATGGTAAGTTTGATATTTCTAAAGTATTTATCTCCTGTGCTATTCTTATTATGTCTACCTTGTCCATTGTTAATAATGGTCTTAATATAGGTAAATTAGTTACTTCATTTATACAATTCATTGATTCTAGAGTTTGGCTAGCTACTTGACCTAAAGATTCTCCTGTTGCTAAAGCTAAGCAACCTTCCTTTTTAGCTATTTCTTCAGCAATACGTAGCATAAATCTTCTAGTTGAAGTCATTGTGTAGTTAGACGGTACACGTTTAACTATTTCTGTTTGTAGTTTTGTAAAGTTAACTACATGTATCTTAATTTTTCCTACTACTTCACTTAATTTTATTGTTAGATCAAATATTTTTTGCAATGCATCTTGTGAAGTAAACGGAGGTGATTGAAAATGAATCATTTCTACCTCAACACCTTTTACTTGTAATGTATGGGCTGCAACTGGTGAATCAATACCTCCTGATAGTAATAAAAGTGCTTTAGAAGAAGTATTTACAGGGAATCCACCAGCACCTTTTATAAAATCGGTAAATATAAAAATACCTTCACTTCTTACTTCAACATTAATTATAAAATCAGGTTTTTTTACATTTACTTTTAAATTTTTATAATTTACTAGAACATGACTACCAAAAATATTATTTAATTCATTAGTATGAAATTCAAAATTCTTATTTGGTCTTTTTGTTTGAATTTTAAAAGTATATTCTTTATCTAATTTTGTCTGAAGTAAATTATCTATTACTTTTTTTGCTTCTTTTACATCAAGTGAAGAACGTAAAACAGGTGAAAAATTATGTATACCTGGTATTCGTTTTAATTTATTTATAATTTCTTCAATATCATCATTATTGTCTAAATGTATATACATTCTATCTCGTTTTGTTTGAATATGAAATCCTGATAAACCTTGTAAATTATATCTTATATTTTTTGTTAATTTCTTTAAAAACTCATTTCTGTTACCAGATTTCAGAGTAAG
Source organism: uncultured Gemella sp. (assembly GCA_963532255.1). Classification (GTDB taxonomy): domain Bacteria; phylum Bacillota; class Bacilli; order Staphylococcales; family Gemellaceae; genus Gemella. Next base: position 19,218 of record CAUSKO010000004.1, read on the forward strand.
TTCTCCATATCGTACTACTATATGACTATATTCCACTTTCAATTACCTCTTTAAATTTTTTATTATATTCATCTATTAATATATCTATAAATTCTTCCACTTCTTCTATTTTTGTTTCAAATGAAAAACTAACTCGTATACTTCCTTCAATATTATCTTTAGATAAGCCTCTCGCATACAATGCTTCATTTAAATGAAATGTTTTTGATGAACAAGCACTCGTTGTAGAAACCATAATTCCACGTTCATTAAGAGAATTAACAATAGCTTCACCTTTAATTTTAGGTAAACTTATATTAACTATTGAATCTACAAAATTATCTTGTAAAGGAGAATTTATAACAAAGTGTTCATTATTCTTAATTGAATCTATTATAATCTTCTTAAATTCTTTATGTTTATTTATTGTTTCTAATATTTTTTCTTTTGATAACCTTAATGCTTTTGCAAGACTTACAGCCCCTGCAACATTAACTGTTCCACTTCGAAGCCCGGATTCTTGTCCACCACCAAAAGTAATATTATGTACAGTTCTTCTAGATTTTAAATATAGGGCACCGACTCCCTTTAATCCATGAAATTTATGAGCAGAAATAGAATAACTATCGACTTTTGATAAATCTATATCTTTTTTTAAAACACCTTGTACACCGTCTACATGAAAATGAACTTTTGGATAGTCCTCTAAAATTTCTATAATTTCCTCTATAGGCTGTACTGCTCCATAAATATTATTAACGTGCATAACACTTAATAAAATTGTTTCCTTTGTAAGCAGGGTTTTTAAATGATTTAAATCAATAAAACCATTCTCATCTACATTAAGATAATCTAAAACAAATCCTCTTCTTTCAAGTTCTCTAAAAGTTTCTAAAACAGATGGATGCTCTATTTTTGAGACTATTATTCTGTTCCCAAAATCTCTCTTATGCTCAACAGAACCCAAAATAGCAATATTATTACTTTCTGTTGCACAAGATGTGAAATATATTGTTTCTTTATCAACTTTTAAAATATCTGCTACCTGACTACGTGCAGCATCTAAAAGTTTATTAGCTGTTTTACCAAATTTATTAATACTGGCAGGATTACCATAATAATTATTATTGACTTCAACAAAAGTTTCTAATACTTCTTTATACGGTTTTGTTGTCGCACTATTATCTAAATATATCATTTTTGATACCTTCTTTAAGTTTATGTTTTAATATTTTTTTATTACAAATTACTATAAAAGTATATAACAAATACTAGGTTTAATCAATAAATATCAATTAAAAATATTGATTATATATATTCCAGTAGTATGTATTAAAATATTTTGAATTTAGTAGTAATTTCACATTAATTTATCAGTATTAAAAAGTAATTTTCAAATGACTTATAATTTATACAAATTATTAGTTCATAATATTAAGCAAATAAAAAAGGCTAAGAATAAATATAAATAATTTATTCTTAGCTATTTCTTATTTACTACTTACAACATCTTTTAATATTTGATCCCACTTTGGTAAATTTCTATCTACTCTAATTGCACGATCACTATCAGTTCCTAAAATATTGTGAGAAGTTGAGGCTAAAATGACAATTACTCCATCCACATAGATTTCATAAGAAAATATAGTTTTTATACCATTATGTTTTTCAATCCAAGTTTTTATAAAAATATCTTTATTCTCAAATCTAATATTATTTTTAATAGAATATTTAACATCAATATCTGCATAATATAAATTATAATCAATTAAAATATCTATATCTATTCCTAATCCATTTAAATAATATTTTTTTGCAAGATTTAACCAATCATATATATACTTGTTATCTAAGTAACCAGCATTATTAAAAAATTTTTTTTCTAATCTAAACTTAATAGTTTTTTCATACATAATTATTTCTCCTTCTCTATTAAATCAGAAATTGATTGCATTAATATTTTAGTAATTTCATCATGACTTTTGCCTTCTTCTTTTAAAGCATATGCATCAATTTCTTCTCCAACAATTAATTTTATACTTGAAAATATTCGGAAGTTTTTACTAGGAATAATAGCAAATGGAATTATCTTTGTTCTAGCCCTAGAAGCTATAAATGAAGCTCCATTATGTGATTCACCTAAATCTAAATCTTTAGAGTGTGATCGTGTTCCTTCTGGGAAAATTCCTACAACCTCTCCCTCTTTTAATAATTTAATACTTTGATTAATAGCCGTTCTGTCAAATGTACCTCTTTTAATTGGTATAGCACCTGTAGCTTTTAAAGTTTGTTTTATAAAAAATATTTTAAATAACTCTTCTTTAGCCATAAAACGTATTTCTTTATTAAAAAATGCTGGGAACAATAATGGATCATGATTACTTAGATGATTCCCTGAAATAACAACACCTTTAGCATTTTCTATTTTTTCCCCATTAACTATAGTAACTTTATAAAATAATCTATAAAATAATTTTAACGAAGCTTTTACAAAATTATACATGTCATTCTCCTATTTATTATAAATTTTCTTTAAATTTAATCAGTTCAATCATCTTTTCTACAACTTGATCAATCGTTAATTCTGTAGTATCAATTAAAATTGCAGAATCTACTTTAATTAAGGGTGCAATATCACGATTCTCATCTTGGTAGTCTCGTGCTTTTATTTCCTCTTTAACTTTTTCATAATTAACATCAGATATCCCTTGTCGTTTAAAATCCAAAACTCGTCTACGAGCTCTTTCTTCTACTGAAGCAGTTAAAAATATTTTCACGTCAGCATTTGGTAAGACAACAGATGCAATATCTCGACCATCCATTATTATGTTATTACTTTTTGCTAAATTTCTTTGTGTATCTATTAGAAACTCTCTTACTGCTGGAGATTTTGCAAATAAAGATGTGAATTTTGAAACCTCTGCAGTTCTTATTTTTTCACTAACATCTTCTCCATTTATGAACACATATTGTTTTTTATCAATAAACTTAACATCAAATTTAAGAGTAGATAAGAACTTTATTATTTTATCTTCATTTAATTCTTTTAAATCATTATTTAAAAAATTATAAGTTATTGCTCTGTACATAGCACCAGTATCAACGTAGTTATATCCTAGTTTTTCCGCAACCATTTTTGTTATCGTGCTTTTTCCTGAACCAGCAGGACCATCAATTGCTACTGATATATATTTCATAATTTACCTCTCAGACAAATTTTTTCTTTATCAATTATAGCACAAAGTAGCCCTAAACACTAGTTTTAATAATAAAATATTTTATATTAATTTATGTTATAACTATATTTTTGTATCATGTAATAAAATAGTTATTTTAATTTTAATCCTGCTAATTTAGCTAATGCATTATTTTCTAATTTTTCTTGTTTCATATATTTTTTCATATCTACTTTACTAGCTTTATCTTTCTTATTACTCTGTATTTTTTTATCTAATTCTTTTTGTTTTATTGAATTACCACATTGACATCTATATGTAGCATTTTCCCCATTACCGAATAATGTCATTTTTTTATTACAATTTTCACATCTTAAATTAGTTAATCTACTTAATACTTTTCTATTTCTACATTTTGGGTTTGAGCATTTTAATAATTTTGTCCCCTTTTTATCTACTTCAAGCATAAAGCTGTTACATTCTTCGCATTTCTTTCCACTTATATTATCATGTTTAAACTTATCTTCGCTATTTTTTATTTCATTGATACAATCATGTGTGTATCTTTTTATATCATTTAAAAATTTATCTTTTGAAAGTTTATTCTTTGCTATACTATCTAACTGTTTTTCCCAAACTGCTGTTAATGATGGGCTCTTTAAATTTTTAGGAACTAAATTTAATAACTGTTTAGCTTTATTAGTTGTTTTAATCTTACCATTATCTAAAATTAGATAATCATTATTAAATAATTTTTCTAATATATCTGCTCTTGTAGCAACTGTCCCAATACCATTCGTTTCTTTTAAAATTTTTCTTTCTTTTTCATCTTCAACAAATTCAAATGGATTTTCCATGGCATATATTAAGCTACCTTCAGTGTAGTAACTATGAGGAGTTGTTTGCTTTTTAGTATAAATTAGTGATTCTAATTTGTATTCATTTTTATCTAAAGAAATATTTTTATTATTTAATTCGTCTTTACTTAATACTTTATATCCTTCTTCTAAAACACTAATACCTTTTGCAATAAATTCTTTATTCTCCAACTTAAATAAGTAAGTTGTTTCTATATACCTATATTCTGGAAGTAGGTTTTCTAAAAATCTTTTTGCTACTAAATTATATATTTTTAATTCTAAATCAGATAATGCCATATAGTTTGGTCTTTGTTCAGTTGGTATTATAGCATGGTGATCACTAACCTTAGAATTATTTATTATTCTTTTAGTATTAAATTCTTTTTCTTTTAATAACGTGACAGTTATATCTTTATAATCTCCACCGATAGCTGCAACTCTTTCAGATATTGTATTTTTCATATCCGTTGTTAAATATCTACTATCAGTTCTAGGATATGTTAATACTTTGTGTCTTTCATATAAGCTTTGAACTATATTTAAAGTTTGTTTTGGAGATAATCCAAATAACGCACTTGATAATTGCTGAATATCTGTAAGGTTAAATAAAGGCTTTGGAGAAGAAGTTTTTGTTTTTGTAATTACATCACTAATCTTAATTGTATTATTTTGATTGTTTTTAATAAATTTATCTGCTTTTTCATAACTAAACTCATTGCTATTACAGTTAAATTTGATATTTTTTATATTGGCCTCAAAAGTAAAATAATCACGGGGAATAAAATTTTTAATCTTTTCTTCCCTTTCTAATACCATTTGTAATGTTGGGGTTTGGACACGACCACAATTTAATGAAGCGTTGTATTTTAATGTTAGAGCTCTAGATGCATTAATTCCAACTAACCAATCTGCATTTGCTCTTGCTACTCCTGAATGATATAAACCTAAATAATCATTTCCATTTTTCAAATTTTTAAAACCATCTTTTATAGCTTTATCTGTAACAGAAGAAATCCAAAGTCGTTTAACTTTCTTCTCACATCTAGCTTTTTCTAAAATATACCTAGCAACTAACTCGCCTTCTCTTCCAGCGTCTGTAGCAATAATTACCTCATTTACATCTTTTCTATTCAATGTATTTTCAACAATTTTATATTGTTTATATGTTTTTTTAATAACTTCTGTTTTCATATACTTTGGTATCATTGGTAAGTTTTCTAACCCAATATTGTTAAACTCTTTATATTTATCTGGAGTTTGTAATGTAACTAGATGACCTAAAGCCCATGTTACTACATACTTATCACCTTCAAGGCATCCACTCTTATTTTGTTTTGCACCCAAATTTCTCGCTATATCACGAGCTACTGATGGTTTTTCACATAGAACCACACTTTTCATTTTATTTCCTCACATTTTTATTATTTTATATACTTAAATATATTATAAAAGAAAATAAATAAAATAACTAGTAGCTGTTTATAATCACTATCATCTATTATATTATTTAGTTGTAAATTTCTTTTTAAAATATTATAATTTGTATAACAAACAAGGAGGAAAATTCTAATGAAACTATACCTAGCTGGTGCATTATTTAATGAAGCAGAAATTGCTCAAAGATTAAAAGAAGGAAAATTATTAAATGAAAAATTTGGAGAAAAGTTATCTATATTTAATCCAATAGAACAACCGTTTAATGAAGATAAACAAACTTTACCTACTCCACAAGATATTTTTAATGGTGATACTAGCGCTGTAGAGAACTGTGATATTTTCTTAGCTGATGTTACTAATGAAGATAGTGGTGTAATGGTTGAATTAGGGATTGCTATAGCATTAAATAAAAAAATTATTGCTATAAATTCTGATATAAGATTAAAATCTGCTAATAAATATGAAATTCCAAGTTATGCAATGAATCATTACGTTCTTGGTGGGATTTTAGAACATGGAAAACTTGTATATTCTTTTAATGAAGCATTAAAAGAATTAGAAGGACTATTTTGCTTAAGTAAATAGTCTTTCTACTGTAACAACATTATAATAAAAAAACATCCTTAGCGTTAGTTTTGCTATAACTAACCTTAAGGATGTTTTATTTTAAATATTATCTTTTTCTTTATTATCTATTCTAATTTTAAATCTCATTCCATGCTCATATGGTTTAAAGCTATATTCTAAATCATAACTTTCTAATATATTTTTAACAATATATAACCCTAGCCCAGCACCATTTTGCGGTTTATTAATTACTTGAGTATGATAGAAAATCTTGAATAAATTTTTTTGTGCTTCTTCGCTTAATGGCTTACACGGATTATCTATATATAGGTATTCTTCATCGTCATATATTTGAATACTACTGCCTTCCGAAGAGTATTTAATTGCGTTACTAACAACATTAGATAATACTTTATCTAATGCCTGCTTACTCATAAGTATAGTTGTAGTATCTTTTACACCATTATTTAACTTAATATTTTTCAGCAAATACATTTCTCTGTATCTACCAATCATAATGTCAACAGTATTCTTTATATTTAATATTTGCTTATTTTCAGTCCATTCTTGAAACTTAGAAGATTCTAAAATCTCTCCTAATAATATACTTAGACTATCAATCTTTAAAATAGTTTCAGATAAATATTTATTGTGATCTTTATAAACACCTACATTATACTTCATATTTTCTAAAATAATTCTGATTCCCGTTAAAGGTGTTTTTAATTCATGAGAAGCCGCCCTCAAAAATGTAACTTTTTGTTCTTGCAATTCAATAATATTTTTATTCTTTATTTCCAAATCATTTATAGTAGTTAACAATTTACTATATACTTTATTGATTTGAGCACCTACCTCACCTAATTCACCTTTATTCCCTTCGTCGAACCTAGCATCTAACTCCATATTTTGCATTTTTTTAGTAACTTTTGAAATATATAGAAGTGGCTCTGCCAGTCGCTTAGAATAAACATATGAAAATATAAAACTAAATACTAATGTTAATACAAGTGTGTATGGAAGATACACTAATACAATGTCTATTGCCTCATCTATTAAATTAGTGCCTGAAATAAACTGTACTGATAGGTTTTTATTATCTTTTGTTTTTAGTATTCTTTCCTCAATAATAATATATGTAGATTCATTATTTTTATTAATGTTTAAATCCTTTACTATTTGTGAATCATCTTTAGGTGTTTCTTCCTTCAAATGTACAGAAATCCTCAAATTTTTTGAATATGATTCCAATAATAATGGAATCTCATCCGAATTTTTATCTTCCAAATACTTTATCAAAATATTTGCACTCTCATTTATTTTGTTTCTTTGATTTTCTGCATAAAAAACTGGAAAAGTAAAATATACTATAGCGTGAATAATAATTATAGCTGTTCCTAAAATACCTAATGTTTTTAAAAAATTTCTTGAAAAAATCCCCATATTTTTTATCATAACTGTAACTTATACCCCACATTTTTTACTGTAACTATACAATCCAGTTCTAATTTTTTCCTTAAATTTTTAATATAAACATCTATTACTCTATCGTACGGTACATCTTCGCTATTATTCCACACGTAATCTAATATTTGCTCTCTACTCATTACCTGATTAGAATGTTTCAGAAGAAATTTAAGTATATCTATCTCTTTTGGCTTCACATCCACCTCTATATTAGCATATACAGCCTTATAACTTGTAAAATCCACTACAGCTTCTCTATATTTCCAAATTTCATGATTACCATAATGTCTTTTTAATAAGGCATTTACCCTCTTTGCTAATAAAGGAAGTGAAAAAGGTTTAGTTACATAATCATCCGCTTCTAAATCAAAACCTTTTAATTGAGATATTTCATCTTCCATAGCGCTTAGTATAATAACAGGAATATTACTTTGAGTTCTTATTTCTTCTAGTACTTCATAGCCATTTTTTTCTGGCATCATGAGATCTAGAACAATTAAATTTATTTCAATATCATTAAAAATATTTATTGCTTCCACACCATTTCCAGCTGTAAAAACATTATATCCATATTCTTTTAAATATTCTTCTACTCCTGTTAGTATTGTTTGTTCATCATCTACTACTAATATATTCATCGTTATGTTTTCCTTTGGTGTTATTCTCATATTTAAGAATAACATGTTGACATATTTTTTTCAATTTATACTATTAATTAATTGCTAATCTTAGTAAACTAAAATTAGCAATTAATATGTTTTATATAGTTTTTAATTTTTTATCCTGTAATTGTAATACAACGTCCGCTTCTTTTGCTAGTTGATTACTATGAGTTACTACAATTACACATTTATTTCTTTTCTTCGCTGAATCTTTTAATATACTAATAATATCCTCAGCCGTTTTTTCATCTAAGTTACCAGTAGGTTCATCTGCTAATATAATTGGTGCTTCTGAAACAAGAGCCCTGGCGATAGCAACACGTTGTTGCTGCCCTCCTGAAAGTCTCATAATATTTCTTTTTATTTGCTCTTCTTCTAATCCTAATTGTAATAAAATATCTTTATTAGCTTTTGAAGATACTAATTTTAAATTTTCTAATGGTGTTAAATAATCAATTAAGTTATAATTTTGAAAAACTAATGATATTTGGTGACTTCTATGGTAATTATATCCTTTCTCACTAATATCTTGATTATTAAACAAAATTTCTCCACTAGTAGGTGTATCTAATCCTGCAAGTAGTGATAATAGTGTAGATTTACCTGCCCCAGATTTACCTACTATTGCATAAAATTTTCCTTCTTCGAATTTAACATTCAAGTTTCTTAAAACTTTTTCTTTTCTGTTTTCATATGAATAACTAACATTTTTAATTTTTAAAATTGACATATACTTTGTTCCTCTCTTAGCTCATTTTTGATAAAATTTCTTTTGGCTTCATTCTTAATGTTATTAAAGATGTTATTACAATAGAACACACTATTATTAAGAATAATATAGCTGATACTGTTAGAACATATCCTAACTCTACTTTTACATTTAAAATTTGTTGGAAAATTGCTTCTGGTAAATTATCTACTCCTATCTTATCTATAGCATTTTTTACTCCATATTTTAAAATAACATTTTCTAAAATACTAGATAAGATTATGCTAAACACAGCGATATATACTAATTCTATTATCTGTTGCAATATAATTTTTGCTTTTGAAGTTCCTATAGATAATAATATTCCTATTTCGTGTAATCTTTCTCTTAGCCAAAATATTAGAACTAATGATAAAATTATCACACTTGCTATAATACTCCCTATTTTTACCATATCTATTATCTTTTCTATACTTTGTAAAGAAGCGATAACTGTTTGGAAATTTTTATTAGATTTTACTATTTCTGTATCTTCTATCGCTAAATTTTCTGCTGATTTGACAACATCTTCTAACTTCTCTGGATTTTTTACAAAGTAGTCTACAGAGGTAACCTTTTTATCGCTTTCAGAATATCCCATTAATTCTTGACTTGATTTATAATCTGTATAAACTGTGTTTTCTATGAAATCTGAACTCAATCCTTGAAATTCATTATTCTTTGTTCCTGAATATATACCTACTACTTCGTAGTCTATGTTTGTAGTCTTTTGTTCAGAATTATTTGCTTTTTCTAATTTTATTTTACTTCCAATATCAAGATTATTTAATTTTGCAAATTCTTCGTGAACCAGTACTTTATTACGATCTTCAGGACCTATATATCTTCCTCTTTTCAATTTCAATACTTCGCTTTTAAAGTCTGAATTATCTGCGGTATTAGTATTTGCATTTAACATAACTAAATTGTTTTTATTTGTTTTCTCGTCTAAAATAAGATTATTTTGTCCCTCTACAACCTTACTACCTAAAAGATTAACAGGTGTTGCAAATTGATAATTTGCCCCTTTTATATCAGGTAAGTTTGTAATTTTATCCAATTTTTTCACAGATATTTCTTTATCAGTTTTTGATAAGTTTTTAACAGTGAAACCAAAATTAGAACTTTCATATATTTTATTTGAAATACCTTTTAAAGTATGATTTAGAATATTACTACTTAATAATACCGTTGATATAATTGTAAGTAGCATAAACATAATTATACTTCTAACTTTTTTTCTAGTTATATATAGATAGGCTATTTTAAAAGTTGTCATAGCTATTACTCCTTTCTTTTACCATTTACTCATCTACAAAGTATAACTAGTTAATATTTTGTAACAATTCTTTTGGTTTTTTGTAAATTAATCGAATTGATGTAATACAAATCGCTATTACAATTACTGCTAATCCTATTGCTACAACACTCATCATATCTGTAAGGTTTACACTTACATCTAATGATGTTATCATTTTACTCGCTCCTTCTACCTCTGCATTAGCTCCTAGATTTAGACCTTTTGTTTGATTGGCAACACTCTCTGTAACAGATTTTATAGATTGTGATAAAATTTGATTTCCTATACTTTGACTTATCGCTTTACCTATAAAGTATGAAACGATAAAACTTGGAATACTGATTATAACTAACTCTAAAATAAATTGTCCTACTATTTTCGCCTTAGAGACTCCTAGAGCAAGGTTAACGCCAATTTCTTTTCTTCTACCATTAATCCATAGGAATAATATTAGAGATAATATAATAATACTGAATACTACTGTTCCTATAAATACTCCATTAGTAATACCATATATAGAATCAAGTGATTTTTGTAATACTGGGAAGTTTTGATTACTTTTCACTAGTTCAAATAATTTCCAGTTAATAGGTAACTTCTTAGCTTCTGCTATAACTTTATCTACATTATCTTTACCATCTACCAAAAATATAGCATCTTGATAAATTTCTTTTCCATTTTCGTAATTATATAAAGTCTTAGTCGTTGTTGTATCTGCTATAAATATATTATCATACAACTCCATGTGACTAGATGTGTTTCCTTTGTTTTGGCCTGTGAATATACCTACAATAGTTACTTCTGTTTCTTTATCAGATTTTTTCTCATTATCAGCATCATTCGGATTACCTTTTAATTTTATTTTATCCCCTAATTTTAAATTATTCTTTTTAGCAAATCCTTCATGTATTAAAACGCTATTTTTATCAGAGTCTTGTAAATGTCTACCTTCTTTTAATTTTAATGTTTCAGCAGAAAATCTATCATCTAATGAAGAATCGTTAGTACCACTTACAATTACTGTTTTATTAAATTTTTTCTTGTTTTCAGAATTTTTTTCTTCCAATCTATGATTAGCTAATTTCAACGGTTCTAATCCAATTAAATCAGCTGACACATTCATTCTTTTTATGTATTTTTTTATACCTGATATATTTTTAATTTGTTCAATATCCTTACCAACGAGGTTCCCAGCGCCCCTCGCTGTTCCAGGATTTGTTCTTCTATTTATTTCCATAGAAAAACTACTTGTTATATTTTGGAATGTTTCTTTTGATACCTTATCTGTTGATTTCTTTATAGAAATTGTACTCAAAATCATTGTAGACATACTTACTAAAATAAGAAATATGATTAATGTCTTCAATATCTTCCTTGTAATATAAAACCATGCTTTTTTTAATATTGACATACATGTTCACCTCATAAATTATTTTTTTGCTGATTTTAATATAACAAAGCAAAATGAATTGTAAATGAAATAGAGAGAACAAATTAAATTTTTATAATTTGTTCTCTCTATAATTTATTTATACTATTTCCATAAATCTTCTAATAGGTGTGTTTGTGTTCTGTCAGGTCCAGTAGAGAATACAGAAATTTTAACTCCTACTAATTCTTCAATTTTTTCTAAGTATTTTCTTGCGTTTTCAGGTAGTTCTTCTAATGAAGTTACTCCAGTTATATCTTCTTCAAATCCTGGTAATGTTTCATATATTGGTTTACAATCTTTAATAATATTTTCATTTGCTGGATATTCAGTTAAGATCTCACCATTGTAATCATATGATGTACAAATCTTAATTTCTTTAAGTCCTGTTAGTACATCTAAACAATTTACTGATAAATTAGTTAAACCTGATACACGTGCAGAGTGACGCATTACAACAGTATCAAACCAACCTATACGACGTGGACGTTTTGTTACAGTACCGTATTCATTTCCTACCTCACGAATAGTATCCCCTACCTCATCAAATAACTCAGTTGGGAATGGACCGTCACCTACACGAGATGTATAAGCCTTAGAAATACCTAAAACTTTAAGTCCTTTAGTTGGAACAAAACCATTACCTATTGTTACTCCTCCCGCACTTGGATTAGATGATGTTACATATGGATATGTCCCATGGTCGATATCTAACATAACACCTTGAGCTCCTTCAAATAAAATATTTTTATTTTGTTTTTGTGCGTCCTCTAATACTTTAGAAGTATCAGTAACATACTGTGCTAATTTTTTACCATACTCAAAATACTCATTGAATATTTCTTCAACAGTAAATCCTTCAACATCATAGATTTTTTCAAATACTTCATTTTTTTCTACTAAATTAAGTTCTAATTTCTTTTTGAATAATTCTTCATCTAATAAATCTGCTATACGAATACCACAACGTTTGTATTTATCTACGTAACATGGACCAATTCCTTTTTTTGTAGTACCGATTTTATTTTCACCACGACGAGCTTCTTCAACTTCATCTAATTTAAGGTGATATGGAAGTACTACGTGAGCCCTATTAGATATACGTAACCCATCACAAGTTACTCCACTTTCTTTTAGTCTATCAATTTCTCCACAAATCCATTTAGGATCAACTACCAATCCATTTCCAATTACAGATAGTTTTTGATCATTAAAAATACCAGAAGGAATTAGTTGAAGCTTATATGTTTTCCCATCAAATTTAATTGTGTGACCTGCATTATTACCACCTTGATAACGAGCAATTACATCAGCACGTTCTGCTAGAAAATCAGTAATTTTACCTTTTCCTTCATCTCCCCATTGTGAACCTACTACTACGATTATTGACATTAATTACGCCTCCTGAAAGCAATTATTTTATCCAATAACTATTATACCATAAATCTAATTAATTGCGAACGCTTTTTTATAAATTATTCAAAAATTAGTGTAATATACAAACTATTAGACATAAAAACCACCTTAGTTTACTTACATTAATTAAATTAAAATAATACTAAATAATAAGTATTATTTTAATGATTTTAATAAAAAAAGAAGTTAGATTTTTTTCTAACTTCTTTTTACTTTTAGAATATACCTAAAATTGTTTCTGTTTCTTCATCAATATCAATATTTAAAGCGCTTGGTACTTTAGGTAGTCCTGGCATAGTTAACACTTTATTAGCATAAGCTACTACAAATCCTGCACCACTTCTTAATTTAACATCATTAATTGTAATCTTAAATCCAGAAGGTCTTCCTTTTATTTTAGCATTATCTGTTAATGAAACTGGTGTTTTTGCCATACAAACAGGTAGATTTTTGAATCCTAGAGATTCTATTCTTTCTATTTCTTCTTTTACTTCATCAGTAAAATTAACTCCATCAGCACCATAAATTTCACGACAAACTGTTTCAATTTTTTCTATTATTGATGCTTCATCTTTATATAAAAGCTGTAATTCTTTATCATTACCTTCTACAGATTTAACTACTTTTTCAGCTAAATCAATTCCGCCTTGTCCACCTTTTTCCCATACTTCAGTTCTAGAAAACTCAACACCTTGTTCATTAGCCCAATTTTCTAGAAAAGCTAGTTCTTTTTCAGTATCTGTTACAAATACATTTAGAGCAACAACAATTGGTAAATTGAATTTTCTAAGATTTTCGATGTGTTTTTCTAGATTTTCTACACCTTTTGCTAAAGCTTCAAGATTTTCTTCCTTAAGATTCTTTTCGTCTATATCTCCATGTAATTTTAGTGCTTTAACTGTTGCTACAACTACTGCAGCCTTAGGTCTAAGACCTGACTTTCTACATTTAATATTTAAAAATTTTTCAGCTCCTAAATCTGCACCAAATCCAGCTTCAGTAATTACATAATCTGCAAATTTTAATGCTGTTTTTGTTGCTAAAATTGAATTACATCCATGGGCAATATTAGCAAACGGTCCACCATGAATAATTGCTGGATTGTTTTCTAATGTTTGTACAATATTAGGTTTAATTGCATCTTTTAATAATGAAGTAATTACTCCTTCAATTTTTAAATCTTTTAAATAAACTGGCTCACCTTTTTTATTATAGGCTACAAGTATATTTCTAAGTTTTTCTTTTAAATCACCAAGACTTTCTGATAAACAAAGAATAGCCATTATTTCACTTGCTACAGTAATATCAAAGCCATCATTTCTTTCTAAATCGGTACCTGCATTAACTTTGATATGTCTTAAATCACGCGCATTCATATCCATTACACGGTTAAAGACAATTTTATCTATTTCCAGTTCATTACCTTGAAATACATGATTATTAACTAATACTGCAATCGCATTATGCGCAGTTGTAATTGCATGCATATCTCCTGTAAAATGAAGATTAATATCTTCCATAGGTACTACTTGGGCATAACCTCCACCAGCAGCTCCACCTTTTCTCCCTAATACAGGTCCTAAAGAAGGTTCACGAAGTGCAACACAAGATTTTTTTCCAATTTTATTTAGTGCATCAGATAATCCGATTGTAACAGTAGATTTTCCTTCTCCACTAGATGTTGGATTGATTGATGTAACTAATACTAGGTTAGCATCTTCTCTAATATCTTTCTTAATATTTTTAGTTTGTATTTTAGCTTTATAATTACCGTATAAAATTAAGTTTTCTTCATCTAAACCTAATTTTCCTGCAACATCTGCTATATGTTTTTTTTCACATTCATTTGAAATTTGAAAGTCTGATTTCATTTTTATACCTCACTTTTTGGGGAATTTTTTATAATATTAATTACTAGTCTTCTAAACCTGGAATACGTTTATATATTTTATCTATATTAACTAGATGTACATTTAAATCAAAGCAACTATCTAATATTTCTTTAGAAACCACTTCTTTTATTGTTACATTTTCTTCTAACAGTTCTCTAAATGGGATACCCTCAAACCATGATTTCATAGCTAATGGTTGAACTAAGTCATATGCTTCTTCTCTTGAAAAATCATACTTTTCAATTAAATAACTCATTGTTCTTTGAGCAAATATAACTCCATTTGTTGCATAAATATTTTTTATCATATTATCTGTAAACACTGTTAAATTTTTAACAACATTAGTAAATCTATTTAACATATAATCTAATAATGATGTAGCATCACTGCTTAATATACGTTCTGCACTTGAATGCGAAATATCTCTCTCGTGCCATAATGGAATATTCTCATAGGCAGCAAGCATATAACCACGCATAATTCTAGCGCAACCAGCCATATTTTCACTTGAAATTGGGTTGCGTTTATGCGGCATAGCACTAGATCCTTTTTGATTTTTTGAGAAGAACTCCTCAGCTTCTCTTACTTCTGTACGTTGAAGATGTCTAATTTCAACACCAATTTTTTCTATAGAGCTTGCTATTAATGCTAATGTTGAATAGTAATCAGCATGTCTATCTCTTTGTAGTGTTTGCGTAGAAATATTACTAGATTCAATACCTAATTTTTCACATACATAGTCTTGAACTTCTGGTGGTGTATTTGAGAATGTTCCAACTGCTCCAGAAATTTTTCCAACTTCTATAATTTTTCTAACTTCTTTAAATCGTTTAATGTGACGATTAAATTCATCATAGTAAAGTGCAAATTTAAGCCCAAAACTACTAATATCTGCGTGAACACCATGAGTTCTACCTATACATGGAGTAAATTTATATTCTAGTGCTTTTTCTTTTAAGACTTCTTGAAACTTAAGTAAGTCAGCTAAAATAATATCATTTGCTTGTTTGTATAAATATCCATACGCTGTATCAACAACATCAGTTGATGTAAGTCCATAATGAACCCATTTTTTCTCGTCACCTAAATAACTAGAAACATTTCTTGTAAAAGCAACTATATCATGTTTTGTTTCTTTCTCTAATTCTAGAATACCTGGTAGGTCGAATTTTGCATTAGCAAATAATTTCTCTACATCTTCTTTTGGTACAACACCTAATGTACTCCATGCTTCAGTTGCATAAAGTTCTACTTCTAAATAAGCCTTAAATCGATTTTCATCACTGAAAATACTTCTCATAGGTTCTCTGCTATATCTTTCTATCATTAAAATGTCTCCTAGATTTATAATTTACTAATCATTATCTTATATTATAACTATTTATTCTATAAAGATAAATGACCGATATCTGTTCGGAAAAATAAATCATCACATTCGATTTTTCCTATTTCATTATATACTTTTTCACGTGCTTCTTGCAAGTCTTTACCACTAGCACAGACAATTAAAACACGACCTCCGTTAATTGTAATATTACCGTTTACTTCTTTGGTCCCCATGTGAAAAATTGGTGTCTTAACTTTTTCTAATCCTTTTATAATTGCTCCTTTTTCGCTTTTTTCAGGATAACCTTTAGCAGCTAAAACTACACCAATAAAAGCATCATTATTCCAGTTAAGTGTAACTTCTTTTCCATCTATTATATTATTTGCAATATCGAATAAACTACTTTCAAGTTTTAATAGTAAAACTTCACTCTCAGGATCTCCGAAACGCACATTAAACTCAATAGTTTTTACTTCATCACTGCATTTCATAAGGCCTGCATACAGAATACCATAAAATGGCATTCCTTCTTCACTCATTGCATCAACCATTGGTTGTACTACATTATCTATACCTTCTTGTATATCATCTTTGGTAATCTTTTTCAATGGACAATACGCCCCCATACCACCAGTATTTAAACCTTCATCATTATCGAAAGCTCTCTTATGGTCTTGAGCTATTTCCATAGGATATACCTTTTTATCTGATACAAAGCACATTAGTGAGAATTCTTCACCTTGAAGAAATTCTTCAATAACAACATTCGAACCAGCTTTGTTAAATTTGGCATTACACATCATTTCTTTAAGTTCAAATTGCGCTTCTTCAATTGTCTCAGCAATAATTACACCTTTACCTGCAGCTAAACCATCAGCTTTTAATACAATTGGAGCTTTTTGCTTATCTAAATACTCTCTAGCATCTTCATAGTTATTAAAACTTTCATATTTTGCAGTGGGAATATTATATTTTTTCATCATCATCTTAGAAAATACTTTACTACCTTCTAGTTGAGCAGCATTTTTACTTGGGCCAAATGCTCGTATACCTTTTTCCTGCAGTACGTCTACCAATCCGTTTACTAACGGAACTTCTGGACCAACAAATACTAAATCAATTTTATTATTTATACAAAAGTCTGGAATTTCCTCTTCAGAAATTGTTAAACATGTTCCAAATTTGCTAACAGCTGGATTTATACCAACCATAAAAATTTCATGGCCTTCTTGATTAAATTTATAGGCGATAGCGTGCTCTCTTCCACCAGCACCTACTACTAATACCTTAGCCATATTAGTGTTTAAAGTGACGAATTTTACTAAATACCATCGCCACACCTTTCTCATTACAAGCATCAATACTCTCTTGGTCTCTTATTGAACCACCAGGTTGTATGATTGCTGCAATATTATAATCTGCTGCAAGATCAGCACTATCTCTCATTGGGAAGAATGCATCTGAAGCAAGGACTGCACCTTCTGCTTTTTTGCCAGCTTGTTCGAGAGCGATTTTACATGAGCCAACACGATTCATTTGTCCAGCACCAATTCCCAATGTTTGACCATTTTTAACAACGACTATTGCATTTGACTTAACATGTTTTACTACTTTTAACCCAAACTCTAAATCTCTTTTTTGTTCAGGACTAATTTTTTTCTCTGTAACATTTTCAAATTCATCCGCTAATTTATTGTTAAAGTCTTGGACTAATATACCACCGCGTACACTTTTGATTTGTTTTTCATGATTATTATTTTTAGTACCTAATTTATATATACGCAGATTTTTCTTTTTAGTTAAAATTTCTAAAGCTTCTTCATCATAGTCATCCGCTAAAATTATTTCTAAAAATATACTATGCATTTTTTCAGCAGTTTGTTTATCTACACTTCCATTAACAGCGACAATCCCTCCGAAGATGGAAACAGGATCGGCTTCATATGCACGTGAATATGCTTCAAAAACTGTTTCACCTATTGCTACACCGCATGGATTCATATGTTTTACAGCTACACAAGCAGTTTCATTAAATTCAGAAAGGATATCAAGAGCAGCAGATGCATCTTGGATATTATTGTATGACATTGCTTTACCATGTAGTTGTACAGCATTTTGAAGTGCATAACTTTCATTGTTGTCTTGAGTATAGTGATATGCTTTTTGATGAGGATTTTCGCCATATCGTAATGTTTCTTCAAGTTTATACGATAAAGTTAGTTTTTCAGGAACTAAGTTATCTTCTCTATTAAAATAATTTGCTATTGCTGCATCATAACTTGCTGTAGTATTAAATACTTTAATTGCTAATAATCTACGTGTTGATAAAGTAATCCCACCATTATTCAACTCTTCTAAAATTAAATCATAATCTTTTATATCAGTTACGACTGTTACATCATTAAAGTTTTTTGCAGCACTACGTAACATGCTAGGTCCACCAATATCAATATTTTCAATTATTTCTTCTTCAGAAACACCTTCTTTTTTAACTGTTTCTTCGAACGGATAAAGATTAACACATACTAAATCTATGTAGTCAATATCATTTTCTTTTACATGTTGATTATGTAATTCATTACCACGTTTTGACAATAATCCACCATGAATTTTAGGATGAAGTGTTTTAACTCTTCCTTCTAAAATTTCAGGAAAGCTAGTAACATCTTCAATACTTATACAATTTACACCATTATTTTTTAAATGAGTATATGTGCCTCCCGTACTTATTATTTCAAAACCAAATTTTTCCAATCCTTTAGCAAATTCTACAATATTTGATTTATCACTTACACTTATTAATGCTCTTTTCGTCATAGTGCCTCCTTAATTAGTTCCAAAATTACTTTTGGATAAAGTTCATGTTCTAAACCATGAATTCTATTTGTTACTGATTCTAAAGTTTCATTTTCTTTAACTGTCAGTGAAGTTTGTTCTATAACTTCCCCACCATCTAATTCTTCATTCACATAATGTATACTTATTCCAATTTCTTTATCACCCGCATTATACGCTTGTTCAATTGCATCTTTTCCTTTGTATTTAGGTAATAATGATGGATGAAGGTTTAGAATTGTATTTTTAAAATTTTCTAGAAAATATGGAGATATTATTCTCATATAACCAGCTAAAAAGATATAATCTAAATCTTTTACTTGTTCTATTATAGCTTTTTCATATTCTTCTTTAGAACTGTAATCACGAGCTGCAAATACAAATGTTTTTATACCACGTTCTTCAGCTTTCTTAATAACAGCTGCTCCTGGTCTATCACAAACTAATAACTCTATATCCATTATTTCTTTTAGTCTTGTGTCATCTGCAATTTTTTCAAAATTACTTCCAGTTCCCGACGCAAATATAGCTACTTTTTTCTTCATATTATTTCTATTCCACTTTCATTAACAACTTCACCTAAAACAAAACCATTTTCTAGTAATGATAATGTTTTATCTACATCTTCTTTATTTACTACTAACGCCATTCCTACACCCATATTAAAAATGTTATACATTTCTTCTTCATCAATTCCACCTTTTTCTTGAAGATATCTAAATATCTCAGGAACTTCGTATGAATTTTTATTTATTTTCATACCTAAACCTTTTACCAAACATCTAGGTAAGTTTTCATGGAAACCTCCACCTGTTATATGTGCAATACCTGCTACTTTAACTTCTCGTAATACTCTTAGAACTTCTTTAACATATATTTTTGTAGGAGTTAATAATGTTTTACCTACAGTACTATTCCCAAATTTTTCATTTAAACTAATATTATTATCTTTTAAAATTTTTCTAACAAGAGAAAAACCATTTGAATGAACTCCGCTAGAAGGTAATCCGATTACCACTTGTCCTGCTTTGGTATTTTCTGGACTTAATAAGTTTTCTTTCTCAGCAGCACCGACACAAAATCCTGCAATATCATATTCTCCATCCTCATAGAAACCAGCCATTTCAGCAGTTTCTCCACCAACAATAGCACATCCTGCTTGCACACAACCTTCTGCTACACCTTCAACAATAGATTCAACCTGCTCAGGATAATTCTTTCCAACTGCTAAATAATCTAGGAAAAACAAAGGTTGTGCACCTTGAGCAAGAATATCATTAGCACACATAGCTACTACATCAATACCTATTGTGTTGTGAATATTAAGTTCAAAAGCTAATTTTAATTTTGTACCAACTCCATCTGTCCCACTTACTAATACCGGATTTTTAAAATCATAAACACTTAAATCAAATGCTCCACCGAATCCTCCAATAGCAGAAAGCATACCTAGGTTTTTAGTTCTTGCAACATGTTTTTTTATAAGTTCTACTGATTTATATCCAGCTTCTAAGCTTACACCACTCTCTTCATATTTCTTACTCATTTGTTTTACCCCTTTCTTTTAAAAAGTTCTTCTGTATTTCTGTCATTGAATTAATATATGTTTCTTCATAATCATATAATCCTGCTGCATAATGTCCATTAAAGCAATCCATACATAACCCTGTATACGGCTCATCATACTCTAAACCAATTGATTCTATAAGACCTTCTTCACTTAAAAATCCTAAAGAGTCAGCTCCAATAATCTCACAAATTTCTTCTTGTGTTTTATTTGCTGAAATCAATTCCTCTGTTGTTGAAATGTCAATTCCATAGAAACTTGGAAAAATTAACGGTGGTGCCGCAATTCTTACATGGACTTCTCTTGCCCCTGCTTCTTTTAATAACTGCACTATACGTTTACTTGTAGTTCCTCTTACAATAGAGTCATCAACAAGCACAATACTTTTTCCTCGTACTACACTTTTAACTGCTGATAACTTCATTCTAACACCTTGTTCTCTTAATTCTTGAGTAGGTTGAATAAATGTTCTAGCAACATACTGATTCTTAATAAGTCCCATTTCATAAGGTAATCCACTTGCCTCAGCATACCCACTAGCAGCAGATAACGAAGAGTTTGGAACACCTATAACCATATCTGCATCAGGAGTTGGTTTTTCTTTTGCAAGACGTCTACCTGTATTTTTTCTTGCAGTGTGCACATTGACTCCAGCAATATCTGAGTCAGGTCTTGCAAAATATACATATTCCATTGCTGCAATCGCTACTGAGGTATCATCTGTATACTTCTCTAGTCTAATTCCATTATCATCAATAATAACTAATTCACCGGCCCCAACATTGCACACAAATTCTGCACCTACAACATCAATTGCACATGTTTCACTAGCCGCAACATAAGCTCCATTTTTCATTTTTCCAATAGCTAATGGTCTTAGACTGTTAGGATCTACTGCACCATATAATCCATCTTTTGTAAGGATAAGAAAAGTAAAACCACCTTTAATTTGAGTTAAACTTTCTTTAATTTGTTCTTTAAGAGTCTCTTTTGAACTTCTACGAATTAGATGAATTAATACCTCAGTATCAGAAGATGAATGGAATATTGCTCCATCTTTTTCAAGTTCTCTTCTTAATGTTTTTGCATTAATTAGATTACCATTATGACAAAGACCAATGCTCATATCATAAAAATGAAATAGAAATGGTTGTATATTTTGAATATTGTTACTTCCAGATGTTGCATATCTTACATGCCCAATTGCACTTGACCCAGTTAATCTTTCTAGTTTTTCTTTATTTTTAAAAACTTCAGATACTAAACCTAAATCTCTATGTCCATTCAAGATTTTTCTATCTGTTGCAACTATTCCTGCTCCTTCTTGTCCACGATGTTGTAAACTATGTAATCCGAAATAAGTAACATTACTTGCTTCTGGATGTCCCCATATTCCAAACACACCACATTCTTCATTAAGCCCTCGCATCTTCTAATCTCCTTAATACTTCTTCGTAAGCTTCCATTACAGAACCTAAGTCTCTTCTGAATCTATCTTTGTCCAGTTTCTCATTTGTATCTTTATCCCATAAACGGCATGTATCTGGAGAAATTTCATCAGCTAAAATAATTTTACCGTTTTTATCTTTTCCAAATTCTATTTTAAAATCAACTAAAACTAGATTGGCTTCTAAATATAATTTTTGTAAAAGTGAATTAATTTTTAGTGCTTGTTCTTTAATATTAGCAAGTTCATCTTCTGTAACTATTTCTAGTGCAACAGCATGATCATCATTTATTAAAGGATCATTTAGTTCATCATTTTTATAACTCAACTCAAATACTGGTTTTTTAAGTTTTTTACCTTCTTCTAAACCATATTTTTTTGCCATTGAACCAGCTACAATATTTCTAACAATAACTTCTAACGGAATTATAGTAACATGTTTACAAATTTGATCAGTTTCATTAACTTTTTTTATGAAGTGAGTTTCAACTCCTGATTTTTCAAGATATTCAAAGATAAGTGAAGTTATAGTATTATTAAACACACCTTTGCCTTCGAATTCTTCTTTCTTAACTCCATTAAATGCTGTAGCACTATTTTTATAATGCACATAAATTTCATCATTATTTTCACATTCAAATAATTGTTTTGCTTTTCCTTCATATAATAATTTCATTTTATTTTTCCCCTTTGAAATAATTCACACCATTTTTAAAGATATCTTGCTTAACTTTTATTGTATTTGTTTTATATAAAGTATCACCATATCTTTCACTATGACCCATTTTTCCTAATATTAGTCCATCTTCACTTACTAATCCTTCAGCTGCTAATAATGAACCATTTGGATTGAATTTACCATTTAATGTAGCATTACCATTAAAATCACAGTACTGGAATGCTACCAAATGTTTAAATTTATCAATATTTAATCCTACTACTTTACCTTCACCATGACTGAATACTATCTCATGCTCATCACCGATATTAAAGTCCTGTAACCAAGGTGAATTTGTATTTGAGACTCTAGTAAAGGCAGTTGTTGAAATATGTTCGTAACTGTCATTTCTGTATAAAGTTAGATCCTCTTTATCTAATTCACGTACTTCTCCGTATGGAAGTAATCCTGATTTAAGTAAAGCTTGGAACCCATTACAGATACCTAGTATTAATTTTTTCTCAGCTAAATGTTGGTGTATAGCTTCTTTAACTTTTTTATTTTTTAGGAAGTTAACTATATATTTTGCACTACCATCAGGTTCATCACCACTTGAAAAACCACCTGGGAACATTATAATATGAGATTTTTTAATTTCATTTACAAATTCATCAATTGATTCTTCTATATCATTTTTTCTAGTATTTCTTATAACAACTGTTGTTGGAGAAGCACCTGCATCTATAAATGCTTTTTCACTATCATATTCACAGTTTGTACCCGGGAATACTGGAATTACTACTTTAACTTCTTCAATATATTCTGGATAATATTTACGTTCAATATTTTCAGTATGTAAGTTCTCTACTGTACCTTTTTCTTCATTTTGGTAAATTGGATAAATTTTATTCAATGTTGAAGTATATGCATCATAAATATCTTTATGCATAAATACTTCATTATTTATAATAATTCTACTACTTACTCTTCCAATTTCTTCAAATGGTAATTCTGAATTTGCTTCTACTACTATTGAAGCTGGATCAAAATTAAGTATATTTTCTTTATTAACCTCAAAACCTAAGTCATTACCTAATGACATTTTCACTAATGAAGCTGCTAAACTACCTTCTTCTTGGACATAAGCAGATACAATTTTACCTTCTTTAATATATTTATGAACTAATTCATAGTTATCTACTGTGCTAGCAATATTTGGATAACCTTTTTCATCTTTAACAACTGGAATATAATATAGTTTGTTTCCGACAGTTTTTAATTCTGGAGTTATTACATCATTAATTTTTATTGGGGCACATGCAAATGAAATCAAAGTCTCTACTACATTTAAATCATTAAAAGTACCAGACATACTATCTTTTCCACCTATACTCGGACGTCCAATTTCTTGTTGAGCATAAATACTTCCTAGTAAACTTTGAGTAACTTTACCCCATTTAGTTTCATCTTTACCAAGTTTTTCGAAATACTCTTGGAATGAAAAATATAAGCTCTCTTTTGTCCCACCAACTGCATATACTTTTGCTACTGATTCTAGTACAGCATAAATCGATGATAAGAATGGTGAGTAATGAGATATTTTTGGTATAAATCCATAAGTTAAGATAGTCGCAGTATCACTAGTTGAATGCAGTGTAGGCAATGCTTGTACACTAGCTTGAACAGGTGTAAGTTTATATTTTCCAGCAAAAGGCATTAGAACAGTTGAAACACCAATAGATGAATCAAATTTAGATGCTAAACCTTTTTGACAAGTTACATTTAACTCTCCTAATTCTGATAAAATGTTTTTGCGGTTAACTTCTTTATTTTCGAATGGATTATTAGATTTATTATCAACTAATCTAGCTTTTGTATGCTGTCTTACACCGCTTGTTTCTAAGAAATCAGCACTCATATCAACTACTTTTTCATCGTAGTAGTACATTTCCAATCTTCGTCTATCTGTTACAGTTGCCACATGAGCATATTCAATATTTTCTTTTTCACATTCTTTAACAAAAGTATCATAATCTTTTTTGTCTATAGCAACCGACATTCTTTCTTGTGATTCACTTGTTGCAAGTTCTGTAGCATTTAATCCATTATATTTTGTTAATACTTTATCTAGATGAATTTCAATTCCATCTGATAATTCTCCAATAGAAACACAAACACCACCAGCTCCAAAATCGTTACATTTTTTTATTAATTTTGTAACTTCAGGTTTTCTAAATAGTCTTTGAAGTTTTCTTTCCTCTGGTGCATTTCCTTTTTGTACTTGACTAGACATGGTCTCTAAAGAATCATTAGTATGCTCCACACTAGAACCACTAGCTCCTTGAATACCATCGCGACCTGTTCTACCACCGATCATAACAACAATATCACCAGCAACTAAAGTTTCACGCTTATAATCACCTTCTTTTACTGCTCCTACAACTGCTCCAACTTCCATATGTTTTGCTACATAGCTATCATCATATATTTCTCTGACAAATGTTGTTGCAAGACCAATTTGATTTCCATATGATGAATTTCCGTGTGCAGTTCCTTTTGCTATTTCAACTTGAGGTAATTTATGTTTTAATGTATCTTCTCTTTTTTGTAGTATATTACCACTACCTGATATACGCATAGCTTGATACACATAGCTACGTCCAGAAAGTGGATCTCGTATTGCTCCACCTATACAAGTACTTGCACCTCCAAATGGCTCTATTTCACTTGGATGGTTATGAGTTTCATTTTTAAATTGAATTAACCAACGTTCGTCTCTTCCTTTATTATTAATTGTAGTAAAGAATGAACATGCATTAATTTCTTCACTTACTTCAATATTTTCATCTTTCAAAATACCTACATGATATTTACCAATAATACTAGCCATATCCATTAAAGTAACAGGTTTATCATTTCTACCTAGTTCATCTCTAACTTTTAAGTAGTAATCATACGCATCTTGTATTTCTTTTCTAAATAGTTCAGATTCAATTTTTACATCATCTAGTACTGTCTCAAAAGTGGTATGTCTACAGTGATCACTCCAGTAACAGTCAAGAACATAGATTTCAGTTTCTGTTGGTATGCGTCCTTCTGTTCTAAAGTATTTTTGAATAAACTCTAAATCTTCAATATTCATAGCTAAAGAAAATTCTTTTTTTAATTCTTCAAGTTTTTCTTTTGAATAATCTAGAAAACCTGTTAATTCTTTTAAAGGCTTAGGTTCAGTATTTAAAGTAAACTCTAATACGCTTAAATCCTTAACACGTGCTTCTATTGGGTTAACCAGATATTCTTCAATCATTTTTAATTGTTCATTAGCCAACTTCTTATTAAAAATAACTAGCTTACCACTTCTAACAGTTGCTTCACTTTTAGAGTTCAACAACTTCAAACACTGAGTTGCGCTATCGGCTCTTTGATCGTATTGTGCAGGTAAAACTTCATAAGCAAAGTACTTCCCATCCTCTAAATCAATACTTTCAAAAACATCATCAACAACAACTTCAGAAAATACAGAAGTTTTAGCTAGTTTGTATGTTTCTTCATCAATATTATAAATATCATAAATTACATATATTTCAACAGAATCTAAACCTAAAGAATACTCAACATTTAGAGATTCCTTAAGCTGTAATTCTTCCTTATTATATCCTTCACGTTTCCTTACAAAAATTCTCTTGTTACTCATCATTACCTCCTAAAATAACATTTCCGTAAAAATTTATATGCCCAATCTTTCTATTTAGCCTTGGTTCTTTCTCGTACAAGTGTAAATAACCTTGTTTCTTAGTGATTAAATCTTTAAAATAATCTTCATCCTGACCAAGGATGTTATATAAAGTTGTTTCTCTATTTTCTATCTTTCCTACTCTTAATCCACAAATAGCTTCAATATGTGCTCTAAATTGACTTTTTGTTGCAGACTGCATAGTAATATGTCCTGAATTATGAACACGAGGGGCTATTTCGTTAAAGACAACTTCTCCATTACTAATAAAAAATTCAACAGTTAAAACACCATAATATTCAATGTTTTCAAGAATTCTTTTAGTATATTCTATTGCCAATTTTTCTTGATCACTTGTTACAGTTGTCGGTACCTTAGATCTATACAAGATATTATTTCTATGTTCATTTTCAACTACTGCTATTATTTGCACTTCGTACTTATCTTTGGATGCTACAACAGAAATTTCTTTATCTAACGAAATAAACTCTTCTAATATTGTTTGAGATTCTATTTCCTCTTTTTTAGATATTTTCTTTTGACCCTTTCCATCATACCCAAATCGCAAAGTTTTCATTAAATAAGTCTGGTTTATATCAATATCTGTATTATCTTCAACATGAATATAATTAACTGTTGGGATATCTAACTTTCTAGCAAATTCTTTTTCATAGTACCTATGTTGAGTAGTTCGTAAAACATCTGAACTCTGTACAAAATTATACTCTTTTTCGAGCTTAGCTAAACTATCAGCATCAATATTTTCAAACTCAAAAGTAATTACATTACTTATCTTGCATAACTCTTCTATCTTATTATAGTCGTCAAAGTTAGCTTCTATAAATTTATCGCTAAAAATTCTAGCACAGCAATCTGGGCTTGGATCTAAAATAGCAATTTTATATCCCATTTCTTTGGCGCTCATAGCTAACATTCTACCTAGCTGTCCACCACCAATTATTCCTATAGTTTGTCCTGGTAATATTGTTTTTATCATAATTTCATTTCTTCCAATACTATTCTTTCTTGTTCTTGTTTAAACTCTTTATACTTATTAGCATATTTTTCATCATTAATACCTAAAATTGACAAAGCACTTATTGCTGCATTTTTTGCACCAGCCACACCTATTGCCATGGTTAAAACTGGAACACCAGCTGGCATTTGAACAATAGAATATAGGGAATCTACACCACTTAAAACACTCGATTTAATAGGTACTCCAATAACTGGTAATGTAGTCATAGAAGCTACCATTCCAGGAAGATGTGCTGCTCCTCCTGCAGCTGCAATAATTAAACTGTATCCATTTCTTCTAGCATTCTTAGAAAATTCAACAAGTAAATCCGGTGTTCTATGTGCACTAACAACTTTCTTGTCGTATGAAATTTCAAATTCATCTAATAATTTACATGTTTCAATCATGGTTGTATAATCCGAATTCGAACCCATTATAACTGCTATTTTCATACATTAAGCTCCTTTTTTGTTTTTAAAGTTCGTTTTTAAAGCCTTATAAAGAAGAATTTAATTGTAACGTCCGTTTATATTTCCATTATACTCCTTTGAAAAATTTTTTTCAAGCATAAACAAAAAGAAAATCGAATTTTAGATTTACTTTTGTGTAATATATCATTAAAATCTTAACTTTCAAATAAAAAAAAAACAAAATCATAAATATTATGATTTTGTTTTTATCCTAAGTCTCATCTATTCTTGTTGCAATTATTGTTCCAATAAACGCAAATATAGCAGAAACATAAAATACATACGATGTATTAATATCCCAAATTGCTCCCATTATATATAAACCTATTGACATACTTAATTGGAAGCATATTGCAGTATATAAATTTTGCATATCAATTATTTTCTCTCTGTTATACCTTTTATCTAATATTAAAATAAAAGCAATGTGTCCTGCAGCAAAAGTTAAAGCGTGTAAAGTTTGCATAATAGTAAATATATATATATTATGAAAAATTGCTAACATTAACCATCGAACTGTCGCTGCTACACCTGAAAATACTAACAAATGTGTTGCTTTAATTTTACTAACTATTTTTTTTGAAAAAATAAAAAACAAAATTTCTGCAATTACTGATATATTTAGTAATAATCCTGATAACCATTTTGTATCAATATTCATACTTTCTAAGTATATAGCGTTGTAGTTATTATAAGCAGTATGTGATAACTGATATATAAAAACAACAACAATCAGTAAAAATGCATTTTTATCTTTTAAAATCCAACTGTATAACTTTTCTTTTTTATTTGTTCTATTTGTGGTATTTCCTAATTCTTTTACTAAACTAGGTTGTGGTAAAAACATAAATATCGTATATATTAAAAGAAGAAATATTAAGATATAATAAAGTGATTGTGCACCTAAATAACCTACTAGTCCACCAACAACAATACCAACGATTGTAAAGCTTAATGAACCAAAAGTTCTAGCTTTACCATAGTCTACATTTTCTTCTTTTAAAAATAATGATGCTAAACTTTCGATAAATGGAGATACCGTATAATAAACCATACCAAACATAAACGTTATAATTGTAAGTAAGATTTTATCATTAGTAAAACCATAACTTGTTGCCAATATAACGCCACTAATAACAGCAATTTTTAGCGATAAATTCATTCTAAATTTTTCTAATAAATATGGACTCAGAAAAATTCCACTTAAAAATCTAGCAAGGTATAACATTGAAAAAATAGAACTTGCTTCTAATACCGTTAAATTTTTTACTGACGTTAAATATAAAATCCAAAAAGGTAGAAACAATCCATTAACTGCAAACTGTAAAAAGTAGTTTGTTGATAACCATGATTTTGATGACATAAAGCCTCCTACATTCCACTTGATTGCATTGCTATTTGAATATACATTACTAGACCATTCATAAATATGTGTGCAATCATAGGAGTGATTATCCTATTAGTAATTTTATACAAGTAACTAAATACAAATGACATTGCTATATATATCAACATTAGTGGTGAAAAGCCATCATGAGGTATAGCAAATAAAATACCTGTTAACAGTGCTGGTATAAAAAATCTTAGCCATTCTTTACTCCCAATTAGTATATCATAAAAATAGCCGAATACTGCTTTTCTAAAAAATAATTCTTCCATTATTGGCCCTAAAATTACAACATATAATATAAAAATTGGATATTCATTTACAATTTTAGTTACATTTGCAGTGTTTTCACTGTTAGTTTGAAAATGATAAAACTGCGCTAAATACTGTAAAAAAACATTAATAGCTCCTTGTAATATCATCATTACTATGAAACCTATTAATCCAATTGCAAAAATTATAAGAAAACTATGTTTTCTATCCTTTCTATCTATATCATTTTTTATTTTAGAAGAATATACTATCATTATTAAAGTTGCTAGTAAAGCCACAATCACTATTGATGTTATTCTTGTTCCAATGCTAAGTGGACTTGGTAATAATAGAGGTGCAAAGTAAACTGCAAAAAAGTATACTAACCCACTTAATAATAGATATACAATATTTCCTCTTTGTAACGAAATTCTCATGTACCCTCCTCTATAAAATTAGTATTTTA
Organism: uncultured Gemella sp.; assembly: GCA_963532255.1. Classification (GTDB taxonomy): domain Bacteria; phylum Bacillota; class Bacilli; order Staphylococcales; family Gemellaceae; genus Gemella. The sequence goes on from CAUSKO010000004.1 coordinate 49,311, forward strand.
ATTATATCATTTAAACTTTACTAATACAATACTTATATAAATTATTGAATTATATTAACTCTTCTCTAAATTAAAAAATTAAATTTTTTATTTGCTTTTAGTAATTTAGATACTCTAATATCATATAAAATATCAACAATATTTCACTAAAATCACTAAAAATTTTAAATAAGTTAATTTTATTCTTGAATGTTTTCGCATAAAATGATAGAATAAATATAAGAAAGCGAGTTGATGATGGTGAAAGTTCAACAAAAGTCTTGGCATATAAATATTTACAATATAATATAAAAAGATGAGTTTTTACTAATCAGGGTGGAACCGCGGAGATTATTCGTCCCTAGATATACGTTTGTATATCTAGGGATATTTATATTAAAGGAGGAATTTAACATGGAGAAGATTTTATCTTTAGCAAAAAATAGAGGTTTTGTTTTTCAAGGATCAGAAATATATGGTGGATTAGCAAATACATGGGATTATGGTCCATTAGGAATCGAATTGAAAAATAATGTAAAAAAAGCTTGGTGGAAAAAATTTATACAAGAATCACCTTATAATGTAGGATTAGATGCTGCAATTTTTATGAATCCTCGTACATGGGAAGCATCAGGGCATGTTGGTAACTTCAGTGACCCTATGCTTGACTGTAAAGTATGTAAATCTCGTTTGCGTGCAGATAAATTAATTGAAGAATATTACTTCAAAGAAAAAAATGAGGATATAGTTGTTGATGGTTTACCATTTGAGGAACTAGAAAATATTATTGAAAGAGAAAATATTAAATGTCCTGAATGTAGTGGACATGATTATACAAATATCCGCCAATTTAACCTTATGTTTAAAACTAACCAAGGTGTTGTAGAAAACTCTACTAGTGTTGTTTATCTTCGCCCTGAAACAGCACAAGGTATTTTCGTTAATTTTAAAAATGTACAACGTAGTATGCGTAAAAAACTACCATTTGGTATAGGTCAAATTGGTAAATCATTCCGTAACGAAATTACACCAGGTAACTTTATATTTAGAACTAGAGAGTTCGAACAAATGGAATTAGAATTTTTCTGTGAACCAGGTACTGAGTTAGAGTGGCACAAAACTTGGAAAGATAATTGTGAAAATTGGTTATTAGACTTAGGTATGACAAAAGAAAATATCCGTTTACGTGACCATGAAAAAGAAGAGTTATCACACTACTCTAATGCAACAACTGATATCGAGTTCAAGTTTCCATTTGGTTGGGGAGAGCTATGGGGAGTTGCATCAAGAACAGATTATGACTTAAAACAACATATGGAACACTCTGGACAAGATTTAACATATCAAAATCTTCAAACAAATGAGAAATATATTCCATATTGTATAGAACCATCAGTTGGTGTTGACCGCGTTCTTTTAGCTTTCTTATGTGATGCTTATAACGAAGAAGAAGTTGGTGAAGGAGATACTCGTTCAGTACTTAAATTCCATCCAGCACTTGCTCCTTATAAAGCAGCAATACTACCACTTTCTAAAAAACTAAGCGAACAAGCTATTGAAGTTTACCAAGAGCTTGCAAAAGACTTTATGGTAGACTTTGATGAAACAGGTTCAATTGGTAAACGTTATAGAAGACAAGATGAAGTTGGTACTCCATTCTGTATTACTTATGATTTTGAGTCTGAAAATGATGGAATGGTAACAGTTCGTGATAGAGATACAATGGAACAAGTTCGTATGCCTATCGCAGAACTTAAACAATATTTAACTGAAAAAATAAAATTCTAAAAACAAAAACACCGTTAAGTAAATACTACTTAACGGTGTTTTTTATATAATTTAAAATTTATTCTACTAAATTACTTTGTAGATAAGCATCAACCATGCGGTAAGTTGCTTCTACAGAATCTATATGAGTTCGCTCATAAGAATGACTAGATTCTATTCCTGCACCAAGTAATGCGTGTTTTACTTCTGCACCAGCACTCATAGCTGCTGAAGCATCACTTCCATAATATGGATAAATGTCTAATTTGTAAGGAATTTCTTTTTCATTTGCTAATTTAACTAAATGCTGACGGAAATCATAATGATATGGACCTGTCGCATCTTTAACACAAATTGATACTGTATATTCATCAGTTTGTTGATCATCCCCCATTGCTCCCATATCTACAGCTAAATATTCAACTGTTTCTACAGGAATACTAGAGTTAGCTCCGTGACCTACTTCTTCAAAACAACTAAACATAAAATGAGTTGTATAAGGTAATTGAATATTCTCTTCTTTATATTTTCTAAGTAAATCTAATAATATTGCTGCACTAACTTTATCATCTAAGAAACGACTCTTGATAAATCCTGTTTCTGTTACAATAGTTCTCGGATCAAAACTAATAAAATCTCCTACTTCAATTCCTAATGCACGTGTCTCAGCTTCATTGGTTACTTTTTCATCTAACCTAACTTCCATATTTTCCTCAGTACGCTCAATAGTCCCAGCATCTTTATAAACGTGAGTACTAGTTTGATGTACCAATATTGTTCCGGTAACTTTTTTTCCATTACTAGCTATATGTACTTCGCAGTTTTCCCCTTCTATCATATTCCAAGGGTATCCTCCTACTTTTGCAAGTTTTAATCTTCCATCTTCTTTAACTGCACGAACCATAGCACCTAAAGTATCTACATGAGCTGTTACTACACGGTGTTTAGTGTCATCTTTACCTAAAACTTTTATATTAACTCCGCCTTTATTACCACGTACTGCTTTATATCCTAATCTTTCAACTTCTTCTACTAAATAATCTCCTACTTCTTTAGTATAACCAGTCGGAGATACTATACTTGTAAGTTTTTTTAAATAATTTATTGTTTCTTTCATAAGAAACCTCCCCATATTGCTTTTAAACTTCCATAAAAAAAGACTCATGCAAAGCATGAGTCTTTATATAGCGTAGTTATTATGCTTTGTTTCTTGAACCAAAAATATCGATTTTTGTATGAACCATAGCTTTAATTGCTTCAAATCCTGGATTTAATAATTTACGAGGGTCGAATCCTTTAGGTTTTTGGTCTCCACCTTCTTCAATATATTTTCTAGTAGCTTCAGCAAATGCTAATTGACATTCAGTGTTAACATTAACTTTAGATACCCCTAGAGAGATAGCTTTTTGGATTTGATCAGTTGGAATACCTGAACCACCGTGTAATACTAATGGAATTCCTCCAGTAACATTAGAGATATTTTCTAATGTTTCAAAGCTTAATCCTGCCCAGTTTTCTGGGTATTTTCCATGAATGTTTCCAATTCCAGCTGCAAGGAAGTCAATTCCTAACTCAGCCATTGTTTTACATTCTT
>CAUSKO010000005.1:0-51960 GCA_963532255.1 uncultured Gemella sp.
CTTTTAAAGAGTCTTGAAGAAGTTTTAATTCTTTATTTCTTTTAGATTGTGGTCTTATAATCATGAAGTACATGAATCCAAAAAGAAAAACAATCATTAATATATTAATATATTGCGCTTGCATATTTTACCTCCTATAAATTCTATAATACTAATTCTACTATATACTAACTAAAAAATAAACTATTTTTAATAATTTATTAAAAATTTTTAGGGTTTTCTTTATTTAATCCATATTTCTCAAAAAATTCTTCTTTATAATCTAACAGTCTATCTTCCATTATTGCTTGACGAATATTTTTCATCATATCAATTAAGAAATGAATATTATGAGTCGTTGCTAGACGAGCTCCAAATACTTCATCAGCTTTAAATAAATGACGCAGATATGCTCTTGTATAATTTTTACAACAATAACAAGAACATTCTGGATCTAATGGTGAAAAGTCTTCAGCATATTTGGCATTTTTAATTACAACTCGCCCTTCTGATGTCATACATGTTCCATTACGTGCTATACGCGTTGGTAATACACAGTCAAACATATCGATACCTCTTAATACACCTTCAAATAAGGCATCTGGTGAGCCTACTCCCATTAAATATCTTGCTTTATTAGCTGGTAGTAAAGGAGTAACATGCTCTAATACTCTGTACATTTCATGTTTCGGCTCTCCAACAGATAATCCACCTATAGCATATCCTGGAAAGTCCATACTTACTAAATCCTTAGCACTTTGTTCACGCAAATCATTATACCCTGCTCCTTGAACTATTCCAAAAACACTTTGAGTTTTTGGGCTTTGATGAGCTTCTAAACATCTTTCAGCCCAACGACTTGTTCTTTCTACAGACTGACGAATATATTTATAATCATGATTAAAATCTGGGCATTCATCAAATGCCATCATAATATCTGATCCTAGCGAATTTTGGATATGCATAGCTTTTTCAGGTGATAAAAATAGTTTTTCTCCTGAAAGATGATTTTTAAAATGCACACCTTCTTCTTCTATTTTTCTAAAATCACTTAAAGAAAATACTTGGAAACCTCCTGAGTCAGTTAGGATACTTCCATTCCAATTCATAAATTTATGCAGTCCACCTGCTTTTTCAACGATTTTTTCACCTGGACGTAGCCATAAATGGTACGTATTAGATAAAATTATATCCGCTCCCATAGCCTTAACTTCTTCAGGCGACATCGTTTTTACGGTAGCTTGCGTCCCAACCGGCATAAATACTGGTGTCTCAAAACTACCATGAGGTGTATGAACTATACCTAATCTTGCACCTGATTGTTTACATGTCTTTATATGTTCATACCAAACTGCATTTTCTTTTACATCTCTCATATAAAATTTTCCTTTCAATTATTATATTATTATCATTGCATCTCCAAAACTGAAGAATCTATATTTATTCTCTACAGCAATATCATAAAGTTCTAATACTTTTTCTCTGTTATAAAAAGCACTTACTAACATAATTAATGATGATTTTGGTAAATGGAAGTTTGTTATTAAACCATCCACACATTTGAATTCAAAGCCAGGATAAATAAAAATATTTGTCCAACCTGATGCTGGAACTATCTTACCATCGTTATCTCTAGCTATTGTTTCTAAAGTTCTCGTAGATGTAGTACCTACAGAAAATACTCTCCCACCATTTTTCTTGGTATCACTAATTACCTTAGCAGCTTCTTCATCTAAAGTATAATATTCTGAGTGCATATCATGATCTTCTATATTTTCAACAGAAACAGGTCTAAATGTTCCAAGTCCAACATGTAAAGTAAGATACACTATATTAACACCTTTAGATTTTATTTGTTCTAATAGTTCATTTGTAAAATGTAATCCTGCTGTTGGAGCTGCAGAACTGCCTATCTCTTTTGAATAAACTGTTTGATAACGTTCTTTATCCGTTAATCTTTCTTTTATATATGGAGGTAATGGCATCGTACCTAATTCATCTAAACGTTCTTGAAAGATTCCTTCATATTTAAATTCAAAATATCTAAAACCATCATCTAATACTTTAACACATTCTGCTTCCATTATACCATCACCGAATGATACAATGCTTCCAACTTTAATTCTTTTTGCGGGTTTTACTAAACATTCCCATAAATTATGCTCTTTATTTTTTAATAACAACACTTCGATTGCAGCACCTGTATCTTTTTTTTGCCCATATAAACGTGCTGGCATAACTCTAGTATTGTTTAAAACTAAAGTATCTCCTTGGTTAAAATATTCAATAATATCAGAAAATACTCGATGTTCATATGTATTTTTATTTCTATCTATCGAAAGCAACTTACTAGTATCTCTTTTTAATAAAGGTGTTTGTGCTATAAGCTCATCCGGTAAATAAAAATCAAATTCTTCTAATTTCATTTATAATCTCCTTTAAAAGTTACCTTTAATATTATAGCTTGAATAGTTGAACTTGGCAAGTTTACTGTTGTATTTTCTTTATTTTTCTCCTTATCAAAAAAAGAGAGACTTTTCAATAGTAAAAATGTCTCTCTTCTTTAGTTTATTTATTTCCTCTAATATATTTCACATGTGCTAATACATTAGTTGCTATACCAAGCCCTATGCTTAATATTAACATAGAACTACCACCATTACTTACAAATGGTAAAGGTACCCCTGTCATCGGTATAGATGCTGTTACCCCACCAATATTTACTACTGATTGAACTACTAATAAACTGGCAAAACCTATACAGTACATTGCAGAAAATGTATTACGAGACTTTGTCCCAGCAATTATAACTCTGCATATAAGTGCTGTTAGCAGCCCTATAACAAATAATACTCCCAAAAGCCCTAACTCCTCAGCTATAATAGCTAAAATAAAGTCTGTATGCGCTTCTGGCAAATAACCTAATTTTTGAATCGAGTTTCCTAATCCTCTTCCGAAGAATCCTCCATTACCAAATGCAATATATGAGTTAATTACCTGGTCAGCTGCCGCACTAAGGTCTTCTGAAAATGGATTTAAGAATACTTTTAATCGATTTGTTCTATATGAAGTACCACTTGAAAATGCACTTCTAGCAAAAAGGAACGCAACTACTATAATTATTGCCATTACAGCCAATGTTAACAACCTTTTTATATTTTTAAAATGCATATTTGAACATAATGTCATAATTCCAACAACAGATAATGTAATCAACATCATCCCTGTATCATTTTGGAAGAATATTATTGCGATTAAGAATAATGGAATCCAAAAAATATTTATTAATTCATTACTTGTACAAACTTTTCTAAGTTTATCTTTTCGCGTTTCTAATATAAAAGCCATATATATTATAATAAATAATTGAGCCAATGTAGACGGCTGGAAACTTAATGCTCCAAACCTAATCCATGATCTGGCACCATTTATTGATGAAAATGCAAATGGAACAATTAATAACGCAACCATTGCAAAGAATCCATATCTTAATATATTTTTATCTCTAAAAACCTCAAATGGAATTGCAACAGAAAAAATTATAAATGTTATAAATGATAAGACAGCCCATATTGCTTGTCGTTTTAGGAAATATGTAGGTTCTACTGGAACTGAAGATGTAAAAATCCCATACTTATTCCCGATCATACTAGCACTATAAACCATTATACAGCTTAGTGTTAATAAAACAACTAACACAAGTGCATTGGTAATATCCAACTTAGTATGTCTTTTTTCATGTTTTACTGATTTTAATGCTTTTCTATATACCATTATTAATTCGCTTTGCTCTGTATATCTGTAGAATAAATTAAACTTGCTTTATCTTCTAAATCTGCAAGAATTTTTTTACCAGTTTCGTCAGTAATACATCCAATCTCCACTGCTAGATTTATTTCCTTAGTTAAACCATATATTTGTGTATCTATAACATCTTGATACAATGGGCATTTTTTATCACCTTTTACTGATAAACATGCTGAAATCATTTCTTCAATTTTCATAACATCTTCTTCAATTCTTTTTCGAACTTTTATAAATATAAGACTGTTTTCCATTCTTATCTCCTACCCTTCTGCTAGTTCCAAATTAGTTTCATGTTTTATAATTGCCATAGCCCTTAAAAACTCTTCTTTTGAAATTAATTCTAATCGTCTTAATTCTCTCACTTCATATTCTACCATACTTAACGTATGTTTTCTATCTTTCATGTATATTATTATACCAAAAGATTTTAAAAACTGCTGTAAATCATAAAAAGTTAGCATATCCTTCACCCTTAATATTTACTTAGCTCATCAACTAAATTCTTATACTTATCTATTTTATTCAGTTCATAAGCTTTCTGTGCATACTCTTTTGCACTATTATAATTACCTGCTTGACGTTCAATTAAACCTAAGTTGTAATAAAATGGCGCAAAAGTATTATCAAATTCTTGTCCTTCAATAAATATCTTCTTGGCTTCTTGAACAGATGACTTTGTCATCTTAATCATACCTAATTCATAATACGTTAATGCTGATCTATTTTTTGAATCTAGTTCTTTTTCTAACTCAAAAATCTGTTCATCAGAATATGTATTTTGTAATCTCTTTTCAATTTTTCCTAATCTATAATTGTTCATAGCATTTTTTGTATTAACACCTGTTACACTTAATATTAAACCTAGAACAGCTATACACACAATACTCGAAAGTGCTATATATACATTTCTTTTTTTAGTTAACGCTAATTGTAAAAATACTCCTATTATAAATGCTAATAGGCTCAATACTAATGATATTCTAAAGAATACTACCATACAAGCCAAATAAATTATCGAGATAGCACTTATATACATAAATTTCTTGTTATCATTTTTTCCACTTAGTTGACTTATAAAAATTGACCCTAATACCCCAAAGTAAGAAACCACTGCTATATTTGCACTAGCCGCGAAACCAACTATCAGGAATAGGTTTAATATAAGTGACATTATTAAAATAATAATTATTGAGTTTGATAGTTTCAATGATTTATTCAATAAGACCGAGCATGCTGCCGTTATAATAACAATTAATCCTAAACTTTTAATATCATCGACAACAAATGCACTAGTAAACATTCTATAAAATTGTCCACTAATTATATTTTGATATCTATATTCAACATATTTATAAAGTGATTTTTCACCATTAGTTAAATAAAGCAATGAATAGTGTAAAATAAAGAAAAGCAAGTATATCCCAGTTAAAACATTGTACTTTAAATCAAATAAACTTCTATTAACTGTATTTCGTTTATATAACTCTATAACTCTATTTTTATACCTTTCGGTATCGGGAGTTTCATCAACAAACTGCAAGTCTTTCCCTTGAATAAAAATTTTCTTGTTTTTATCATTGTATAGAAATCTTTCAATAAACAATTTACTAGATATTCTATATTTTTTATAATCCAACATTATATCATCGTATTCTGGAGAAACGCATAAAACTTTAATCTTTAAACTATTAAGTTTAAACATTTTTTTAAGCCTGGCATCATTTCTAATTATATTTGATATAACACCGTCTATTTCTGTTGATCTAAAATATTCGCTGTAAATAAATCTTATTATTTCATTATCTTCATTAATAAGCCATACATCTTTTTTTTCAGGTCTATAGTACAGGATGCTGTATCTATACTTTGTAATATAAAGATATATTATCTTCCAAAATTTTTTGTCATTCATAATTTCATACTAATATTTAAAACTTAAATAGACAAAGGTCTATTTAAGTTTTAAATTTGCTACTTCTTCTGAAAATTCTACTGTTTCATTAAGTTTTAAAACATTAATACTTTCTACTGCATCCATATTTGTAACAACACAAGGAGTTATAATATCTTTAGCTTTTTCTTTTACTAATTCTAAATCATAAGTTAGTAATGTTTGACCTACTTCTATTTTATCTCCAGCTGATACTTTAACATCGAAACCTTCACCTTTCATTGCTACAGTTTCTAATCCTACATGGATAAGTAATTCTATATCACCTGATTTTATTCCAAATGCATGTTTAGTTGGGAATACTTGAATAATTTCACCTGCTACTGGAGAAACAAGTGTCCCTTCTTCAGGAATAATTGCAAATCCATCTCCCATCATTTTTTGAGCAAATACTGGGTCTGGAACTTCTGTTATATCAACTACTTTTCCTTTCATATAAGCTTTAAGTGCTAATTCTTCTACTTTTTCTTCTTTATTACCAAATAATTTAGATAAAAATCCCATTTTAATCCTCCATATAATAACCTTATTTTGATAATACTATTATATACTTTTATCATGCTTTTTTCAATTATTTTTCTTAAATAATATGTATTAATATGAAAATATTTCAACAAAAAAGTCGTAGAAAATATCTACGACTTTTTTTATTCTTCATTACTTTCTTCTGAAGTGTTTAATTCTTCTTCTGTTTTTTCTTTATAGAAAAGACCATAAATATATTGCTCAGGGTCAAATACTTCTAAATCATCAATATTCTCACCTAATCCTACTAGTTTTACAGGAATATCTAATTCTTTCTTAATCGCAATAACGATACCACCTTTAGCTGTACCATCCAATTTAGTTAAGATAACTCCAGTTACATCACTAACTTCTTTAAATGTTTTTGCTTGTAGAATACCATTTTGTCCAGTTGTAGCATCAATTGTTAATAATACTTCATGTGGTCCTTCTGGAACTTCTCTTTTAATTACACGAACTATTTTTTCTAATTCTTTCATTAAATGATCTTTGTTTTGAAGTCGACCTGCAGTATCACATAATAATACATCATATCCTTTAGCTTTTGCTGACTGAATAGCATCAAAAATAATTGCCGCTGAATCAGCTCCTTCATGTGATTTTACAATATCTGCTCCACTTCTTTTAGCCCAAACATCTAATTGATCAATAGCTCCTGCTCTAAATGTATCTCCTGCTGCTATAAGAACCTTTTTACCTTCTTTTTTTAAATTATGTGCCAATTTACCTATAGAAGTCGTTTTACCTACTCCATTTACACCTACGAATAAAAATACAGATAATTCTTTTTCAGGGGCATAGTTAAGTTCTGATTTAACCGTACCTTCCATATATACATCTACTAATTTTTCAATAATCATATCTTGTAGTTCGCTAGGTTCTTTTAAATTTAAACGCTGTGATTCTACTTTTAAATGATCTACTAATTCTAAGACTGTATTGTAGCTTACATCTGATTGAATCAGTAATTCTTCTAAGTCTTCAAAAAACTCTTCATTTATTTCTCTATATGAACTTATTAAATTATTAAGTGCATTTGAAAAATTATCACGAGATTTTTTTAGACCTTTTTTAAATTTTTCCGTTACAAACTGACTCTCGACAAACTCCTCATACTCATCAAGAGAAATCAACTCAGTATTTAACTCTTCTTTAGCTGAAAATTTTTCCTTTAATTTATCAAAAAAACTTGCCATTATGTACTCCTTACATCACTTTATTTTTCCATATAAAAAGGGAGAAATTTCTCCCTTTTATTAATTACCAAAGCTTCCTAATAAAATAGGGAGTTTTTTATTATTCTATTATTTTATTTATGTTTCATATATGGGAATAACAGTACGTCACGAATTGATGCTGAGTTAGTAAGTAGCATTACTAATCTGTCAATACCTATACCTAATCCACCTGTAGGAGGCATACCGTATTCAAGTGCTTCTACAAAATCTTCATCCATTTCATAAACTTCTTCATTTCCCGCATCTTTTTCATCCATTTGAGCTAAGAAACGTTCTTTTTGGTCGATTGGATCGTTTAACTCACTAAATGCATTGGCATGTTCACGTCTAACTATAAATAATTCGAAACGATCAGTAAATCTCTTATCCTCACTATTAGTTTTAGCTAATGGTGATACTTCTACTGGATGTCCGTAAATAAATGTAGGTTGCACTAATGTTTCTTCTACAAATACTTCAAAGAATTCATTAATAATATGTCCAACTTTCATATCTTTTCGTACAGGAACATTATGCTCTTTCGCTAAAGCATGAGCTTGTTCATCTGTCATTTCTTGCCAGAAATCAACACCTGTTACATCTTTAATTGCATCTACCATGTGGATACGAGCCCATTTTGGAGTTAAATCAATTTCATCTTCTCCATACATAATTTTTGTTGTTCCGTGGATTTCATTACAAATATAAACAATCATAGATTCTGTTAAATCCATAATATCATTATAGTCAGCATATGCTTCATATAACTCAATCATAGTAAATTCTGGATTGTGTCGAGTTGACACACCTTCATTACGGAATGCACGTCCAATTTCATAAACTTTTTCTAATCCACCTACAATTAGACGTTTTAATGGCAACTCAAGAGCTATACGCATGAATAATTCCATATCTAATGCATTGTGGTGTGTTACGAATGGGCGAGCTGCAGCTCCACCAGCGATAGCGTGCATCATAGGTGTTTCAACTTCTAAATATCCACGTTCATTTAAGTAACTACGCATAATTTGAATTATTTTAGAACGAAGAATAAATGTTTCTTTACTTTCTTCATTCATAATCAAGTCAACATATCTTCTTCTATATCTTTCTTCAACATCTTTAAGTCCGTGGAATTTATCTGGAAGTGGTCTTAATGCTTTAGTTAAAATTTCAAATTTATCAGCTTTAACAGATAGTTCTCCTACATTAGTTTTAAATAGAACACCTGTAACTCCTACTATATCTCCTAAATCAAGAGTTTTAAAATATTCATAAGAGTCCCCAATTCTATCTTGACGAACGTAAATTTGAATTTGTCCACCTAAATCTTGAACATGAGCAAAACCAGCTTTTCCTTTTCCACGTTTTGTCATAATACGTCCTGCTATTGTTACAGAAACTGATTTTTCTTCTAATTCTTCTTTACTATATTTATCGAATTCTTCTACTAATTCATTAGAAAGATGTGTTCTTTCAAATTTTGTACCAAATGGATCAAGGCCATGTTCACGCATAGATTCCATCTTTTCACGACGAACAAGCATTTGATCGTTAAGTTCTTGTACATCATTTACTTTAATTTCTTCTGTCATGTTTTTTTCCTCTCTAGTTTTATCTAGTATTTTCACATACACATTATTATACCATATTTATCCGCTTTTTGTTAAATCTTTATTTACTTTTTTTTATTTTTTTATATTAATCTTTTAACCATGAACAATAATAATCTAGTCATATAAACTATTATTGTATTTCTTTAAAAATTAGAAAATAATTACATTTGTTTTTTTAATTTCTATTTGTCAAATTTATGTTAGAAAATTTAACATTTTTTTCTACGAAAACTATTGTTAAATCGATTAAAATAATATATAATGGATATGCTAGAAAACATTTTCAAAGCGAATAGATATTAGAGTTAAGCAAACAATACTTATCACTATTATCTACTCAAAAGTATTTATATACATTAATATTATTTTAAAGGAGTTTTTATATGCATGGTTTAAAAAAAGAAATCGGCTTCTTTGGAGCCTTCTCCACTGTTGTAGGAGTAGTAATTGGATCGGGTGTATTTTTTAAAGCCGCTGTAATTTATAAGACAACTGGTAATGTCAGCCTTGGACTATTAGCCTGGGTATTAGCAGGGATTATAAGTATTTGCGCTGGTTTAACAACAGCTGAATTAGCAGCTGCTATTCCTGAGACCGGTGGTATGATAGTTTGGGTAGAACGTGCCTACGGAAAGACTGCTTCTTTCTTACTTGGTTGGGCACAAGCTGTTATCTATTATCCAGCTAGTATTGCTGCTGCCGCTGCTATTTTTGCTACACAGTTTACTAACTTATTCCAAATAGATAAAAAATATTCTATTCTTGTTAGTGCATGTGGTGCTGCAACAGTAACTGGATTAAACTTACTTGGTAGTAAAGCAAGTGGTCGTATTCAAACAGTAGCTACAATCTGTAAATTAATACCTATTATAGCTATTATAGTATTTGGTTTAATTCAACCAAATCCAACTACAATTGAATTATTCCCTTCATCAGGAAATAGTGCTACTGCTAACAGCTCTGCTTTAGCTGCATTAGGTACTGCTATGTTAGCTGCGATGTACGGATATGATGGTTGGATTAACGTTGGAACAATCGCTGGAGAAATGAAAAATCCTAAACGCGACTTACCAAGAGCAATTTTATACGGTCTTTTATTCATCACAGCTGTCTACTTACTAATAAACGTAGCTTACCTTATGACAATGCCTATGGAACAAATAGCTGGTAACGGTAATGTTCCAAATGATGTTGCTCAAAAATTATTTGGGCCTAATGGAGGAAAAATTGTTACTATAGGTATCATGATAAGTGTTTATGGTACAATGAATGGATTTACAATGACTGCTATCCGTGTTCCTTACGCAATGGCTGCAAAAGATCAAATACCATTTAAAAAGACTTGGATGAAGCTAAATAGCTTCCACGTTCCTTACGTATCTGCTTTAGCTACACTTGTTCTTACAATCGCAATGATGTTCACAGGAGAATTCGATACGTTAACAGACTTCTTACTATTTACTATATGGATTTTCTTCATATTAACATTCTTTGCTATATTTGTTCTTAGAAAGAAAGAACCAGATTTACCAAGACCATATAAAGTACCTTTATATCCAATAGTACCTTTAATTGCTATTATTGGTGGTGCTTATATCGTATTTGCTGCTATTATTACTCAGTTTGTTTTAGCAATAAGTGGTGTAGTACTTACATTAGCAGGATTACTTTTCTATACAGAAACACATAAAAAATTTAAAAAATAATAAAAACATGGATAAAATATAGAGATGCATGAATATGCATCTCATATTTTATCTATTTACATACACTTTTTTATTTATTTTATTTTTATTTTATGATAATATGTATTTATAATTTAAAGTTAGGAGATTATTTATGAGTAATTTTAAAAATAATAGATTAAATATTTCCATCATAATTTATAGCTGTATATTTGCAATGGTTATTAGTAGAACACTGTTTTTCTTATTTAGCAGTAAATTTTCTTTTGTAAATTTTATTCATATTATATTAGTTTTTATGATTTTATTTAATAGTTGGAATATACAATTAATGCATATAAATAGATATGGTCGAGATAGTTTAGTCAATCTTACATTTGTTTGGTTGCAGATAGTACCACTAGCTGCCTTTTTAGTATATAGACCTTTCAAATTAAAGTTCTTATTAGGACTGCTAACAATACTTGCAGTACTTTTAGCAATTCAACACATAATTGAATACTTTTCTACTAAAAATGAAGATCTTATGATTAAGAAGTTAACTGAACCATTCTGCTATATCCTTATTGGAAGAGCAGCTGCTTTAGCATTAGGTTTTGTATTTGTTAAGTGGGCTTTTTGGTTCATTTTCCTAGCCTTATTAATAAGTCAATTATTACCAAGCTTTATTTCTAGAAGTTTACATGTGAAAGATATTAATTTCTCACACTTAGTTGCTAATACTCATATAATGATTATATTATCAGCAATTACTATTTTGATTGGTAACTTCATTTATTTTGGTTTTTCAATCAAAACATTACTACTAGATTTAATAATTATGGCTCTGCTATACTTCTTTAATAAAAAAATACTGTTTGTCGACATTGAAATCAACAAACAGTCAGGTAATGATTTTATTTTGGGAACTTACTTTATTATTTTCGGATTTTATTTAGTAAACTTTTCACTTGGATATAGTCACATAATTCTATATTTTATCTTTGCAGTTATAGCATTAGTGATTGGACATAAAAAATATAAATTATATAAAATAGAAGACTAGTAATAACTAGTCTTCTTTTTTTTATTAACGAGCTTCTTGATAATCTAAAATTTCTGATATTTTACTAGAAATATAACGACCTAGTAACTCATGATTTTTTTCATCGATATGAATACAGTCTACTGTTGAAGCTTCCGCCACCCTAGACGCATTTAAGAAATCAACACCATATTTGTCCGTTACTTCTTTATAAGTTTGAGCAAGGAATTTAGATTGTCTTAAACTATTTTCATCATATTCACCAAAAGAATTTTGTCTTTCTAACACTTCATCACGTAAATGAACTGGTGAAATCACAAGAATTTTAGGTGCTTTATAATTTTCTACTAAATGAGGATTTCTTATGTACTTAATAAATTCTTCAATTCCTCTTGCTAAATGTTTTGCACTTGGATTAAATTGTTTTTTTAAATCATTTGTACCTAACATTATTATTACTAAATCAACTGGTACATGACTTAACATTAATATTGGAAGTGTATCTACACCACAACGCACAGGAACAATTGTATCTTTTGCAGTAATTGTTCTACCACATAATCCTTCTTCAATTATTTCATCATTCGGACGTAATTCTTGAAGAATTTTTGTCCATCGTCTTTCCATTCTTAAACTATCTTCACCAGGAGTTGCTCCCCAAGTATTACTATCTCCAATACACAAAATTCTCATTATAATCTCCACCTTTAAATTTTCTTATATAATTTTATATTAATTTTATCAAATAGCTAATCAAAAATCAATAATAATAATGTCGACAAATTTTATAAAGTAATAAGAATTACTATCAGTGCATATATATTGTATATCTCCAACTGATAACTTATAATGGTTTAATCAGAATAAAGGAGGTTTTATAAAAATTGATAAATTCAAATTTTCATCATAAAAAACATTACAAAATACAAGCTTATTCTAAAAAAATACTTTATATTTCTCTAATACTAACATTAAGTTTTGCATTAATAGAATATATTGGAGGAGTACTTTCTAATTCACTTGCTCTACTTGGGGATTCATTTCATATGTTTTCTGACGTAATTGCACTTGGATTTAGTTTAATCGCTCTTTTATATAGTTCAAAAAAACCTAACAAAAAATATACTTTTGGTTATGTCAGATTAGAAGTAATTGCTGCATTTATAAATGGTTTAATGTTATTAGGTATTTCTATTTACTTGATAATTGAAGGATTTATGAGATTTTTAAATCCACGAGATATAGATTTTAAATCAATGTTATTAATATCAACTATAGGACTTATATTTAATATTGTTATTACTATTATCTTAACTAGAAGTCTAAAAGAAGAAGATAATCTTAATATTCAAAGTGCCTTATGGCATTTTCTAGGAGATTTAATTAGTTCAATTGGTATTATAATATCATCAACAATAATATATTTTACAAATTATCAAATCGTTGATGTCATAATGAGTATAATTATTAGTATTATCCTATTCCGCGGAGGTTATAAAATTACTAAATCTTCGTTCGTTATATTAATGGAAGCTACTACATTAAACACAGAAGAAATCTATAAAAATATTGAAAAAATGGAAGGCATCCAAAACATCCATGAATTTCATATTTGGCATACAGATACAAATGAAACAAATGCAGCAATGCATATACTTTTAGATAAGTACAGCATCGATAAAGAATATATAATTGTTGAAAAAATCAAAGAATTACTTCTTAAGGAATATGATATTGAACATTGTTTCGTTGCTCTTGAAAATATCAAATACAATAACCATTAATTACATAAAGAGAATGCTTAATAACTATATTATCAAGCATTCTCTTTTATAACTATTGTAATAAGTCTGTTACTTTTTTTACAATATATGTAGGTTTTACCTCATTATCAATAGGTAAATTTTTTGGATTTATCCAACAAGTATCTATTCCACTATTTATTCCACCTAGTATATCAGACATTAAATTATCTCCAACAATAATTATTTCTTTTTTATCAATGTTCCCTAACTTTTCAAAGATAACGTTAAAGAATTCAACATCTGGCTTTTGATAGCCTACTTCTTCTGATATAAATATATGTTCAAAGTATTTATTTAAATCATTATTTTTCAGACGTGTATGTTGCGTTACTCCAACACCGTTAGATGCAATACACATTACATGAGTTTTAGATAACTTATCTAACAATTCAACTACCCCATCAAATAATTGATTTCCCATAGCTAAATACGTTCGAAAATTAATATCGTATTGTCTTCCATCTACTTTCTTCCCCAACAGACTAAAAAATTTTTCAAAACGAAGTTTTGTAACTTCCTTATTAGACATTTCTCCTAGTTCAAACCTTCTCCATAAGGCTTTATTTATTTCTTTATATTTACTAAATAAATCTTCTTCATATTTTATATTACAATCAGTTAGTAGTTTTTCAAATGCAATGTGTTCAGCTTTTTCAAAATCTAATAACGTTTCATCTAAATCAAATAATATATATTTATACTTTTCTAAAATCATTGTTTTTCTCCTTGATTACTATACACCCTATTCTAACATAAAAAAAATAAGCATGAAATACATTTCAAAATATTTCATACTTATTTTTAACTTTAATAAAAATATTTACATTTAATCTTTACTTTTATTATTATTTTTCTCTTTTATAAAAAGTATAACATCAACAATTAAAATGATAAGAACTATCTTTATTAATTCTGGATATAATATGCACAATAGTATAATTATCAGATAGTGAATAATTAATCCTAATTTACTAAAATTGCTAAAAATACTTTTTTTACTAAGTAAATAATAAGAAACACCTACTACTAAAGAAGCTACTACAATCCCCGATATACTATCTATATCAGCTAATATATTTAAAAACATCATAATATCTTACCTCCTTAATATTAAAACTTAATAATTAAGATATATCCTTTTAAGTAAATTATACTATTTATGTATTTTATTAGTAAAGTAATTATATTGTTTTCTCTCACAAAAAATCTTTGATTTAATTCATACTATTATTAATAAAAATTATTTACTTTTATTAAAATATGCTCTTACTATAGGTGCTACTTCTTCACCAAATAGTCTTATAGCTTTCATAATATCTTCATATGGCATTGAACCTAACGGAAGATGTAATAAAAATCTATCTAAGTTTAACGTTTCAATCATATCGATAAGTTTATTTGCAACAGTTTCAGGACTACCTACTAACATACTACCTTCTGGACCTACACTATTTAAATATTGTTCAAATGTTAAAGGACGCCAAAATGGACGGTCTTTTGATATTGCGTCTACTACTTGTTTTGTTGGATGGAAATATTTTTTTATAGCTTCTTCATCAGTATCAGCAATAAATCCCCAAGAGTGAGAAGCAACTTTTAGTTTATCTTGACTATAACCTGCATTTCGTCCAACAGCTTTATAGTAATCTATTAGCCCTTTAAATCTTCTATACTCACCACCTATAATGGCATAGGCTATAGGAAAACCTTTTTGAGCAATTTTCACTGTTGACTCCACATTACCGCCAGTCGCGACCCAAATAGGAAAATCTTCTTGGACCGCTCTAGGATATACACCTTTATTATCTACTGATTGTGTATGTTTCCCTTCCCAA
Organism: uncultured Gemella sp.; assembly: GCA_963532255.1. Classification (GTDB taxonomy): domain Bacteria; phylum Bacillota; class Bacilli; order Staphylococcales; family Gemellaceae; genus Gemella. Next base: position 15,445 of record CAUSKO010000005.1, read on the forward strand.
GTTAACTTCTCATTATTCTTAATTTTATCAAGCATTTCTAATTTTTCATCAAATAACTCTTCATAATCTACTAAATCATATCCAAATAGTGGAAAAGATTCTGTAAATGAGCCACGCCCTACCATAACTTCACTACGACCATTTGATATAGCATCGATTGTTGCATATTGTTGATATACTCTTACTGGATCTGCAGATGATAGTACTATTACTGCTGAACTTAATCTTATATTTTTAGTTACTGATGCACCTGCAGCAAGCAATATCTCTGGTGCTGAAACTGCAAAGTCTTCTCTATGATGTTCCCCAATAGCATATACATCTAATCCTACTTCATCAGCTAGTTTCATTTCTTCTATCATATCACGTATACGTTGATCATGTTTTGGAGCTACTCCAGTTCCCTCAATTTCTGTTGTTTCTCCAAATGTACTAATTCCTAATTCTATCATTATTTTTCCTCCTAAATAATTTTAACTTAATCTCGAATTTGAGATATGTTATGATTTTTAAAGAGAGTTATATCTCTCTTATTAATTTACCTTTTTATTTTTAATAATAGGCTCTGTAATGTCTTAACCTCTTCACTAGTTAACTCTGAGAATACTTTTTTTGTACTTCAAATGTGTTTTACTATAGTTTTTTTATAAATCCACGGTAAATAATACTAGAATTTATAAAAAAATATCTAATTCCATTTTATTTCACTACTAGAAACCTTAACAAAATTAGATACTTATTAAATATATTTGTATTTTAATTATCATTATTAAGTTTAATTATTTTTTTTGTTATCAATCTATAAACTATTACTATCGATAATATCATAAATATTGAAGTGAAAATACTTGCTTCCATTCCAAAAGTACCACCCGTAAAAAAATCGCTACCATATACTTTCGATGTAAATATTGACGTTGGTAATACTTTACCACTAACTTCGATTCCTAATACTGGTCCTAAAATAAAATTCCATGCTGAATGTAATCCCCCTACAAACCATATACTATCTGTATACCAGAATAATAAACCAAACATTAATCCAACTAAAAATAAATTACCTATCCCCATTAGGTTTACCCCTTCATTAGCAATATGTAATACCGCAAAACATATTGCTTGTCCCACTAGAGCTAGCTTAAAATCAACCCTTGTCGCTAATGCGTTCTGTAAATAGCCTCGCGTTATTACTTCTTCAGCCATACCTTGTATCATAAATCCTGATAACATTAAACCAATTAAGGTCCAATTTACATCAGAATTAATTCCTATGGATATTATTCCAAAAATTTTTGCTACACCTACAATTACAGCTATCATCATACTACCAAAAACTACTCCTCTAATATACTTTAAAAACCAAGATTTTTTATGAAAACCTAGTGAAGTAATTGGCCTTTTATTACTGAATTTATTAACAATAAGTGTCACTAAAATTATTCCTATGAACAAATATAATTCAGTGACGACTTCCATTTTTGTGGGAATATTAACTCCTAATATATCTTTAATTAACAAACCTAACGACGGTCCTGCCAACTGAGTTATAAACAGCACAATCAGAATCAATCCTAACAAGCTTTGTGCTTTATACTGTTTAGTAATTTCTAAACTTTCAGATATATGAAAATTAGTTCTATTTTTATTGTTCATTATTCTCTCCTATAATAACCTATAATTAATTGTAATACTAACATAAAATATTTGTTATTTCAATTATTAAATTACATAAATTAAATAAATTATATTTAATTATAAAAAATGACCCAAATATTTTACAAATAAATATTTGAGTCATCCTTCTATTTTTTATTCTGCAAATTGGCTTTGATAAAGTTCTGAATAGAAACCTTTTTGTTCTAGTAATTCATCATGGTTACCTTGTTCTATGATATCACCATCTTTTAGAACAAGAATTTTATCTGCATTTCTAATTGTTGATAAACGGTGCGCTATTACGAATGTTGTACGACCTTCCATTAACTTATTCATAGCTTTTTGAATTAAAACTTCAGTACGTGTATCAACACTTGAAGTTGCTTCATCCAAGATTAAAATTGGTTTATCTGCTAATATAGCACGAGCAATTGTTAATAATTGTTTTTGACCTTGAGAAATATTTGAAGCATCTTCGTTAAGCTCCATATCATAACCACCAGGTAATGTTTTAATAAAGCGGTGAATATGTGCAGCTTTAGCGGCTTCGATTACCTCTTCGTCTGTCGCATCTAATCTACCGTATCTTAGATTTTCCATTATAGTTCCTTTAAATAACCAAGTATCTTGAAGTACCATTGTAAAGTATGAACGTAATTCTTCTTTACTTAATTTAGAAATATCTTTACCATCTATTGAAATACTACCTCCATTAAGCTCATAGAATCTCATAAGTAGTTTTACCATTGTAGTTTTACCTGCACCAGTTGGACCAACAATGGCAACCATCTCACCTTTTTTAACGTCACTAGTAAAGTTTTTGATAATAATTTGGTCTTCAACGTATCCAAATCTTACGTGATCAAATATTACGTTACCTTCTTTATTTTCGATAATTTCAGTAGTTTCTACTACTTCTTCATCTTTTGCATCTAAGAATTCGAATACTCTTTCACCAGCTGCTGCCATTTTTTGAATTTCAGTCATAGATTGAGCTATTTGTCCGATAGGTTGAGTAAAGTTACGGATATATTGGATAAATGCTTGGATATCCCCTACTCCTATAGTTCCTTTAGCTACTAATAATCCACCTGAAAATACTATACCAACATAACCTAAGTTACCTACAAAGTTTATTACTGGGAACATTAATCCAGAGAAAAAGTTTGCTTTCCAAGATGTGGCATATAACTCACCATTTTTAGCATTGAATTCTTTAATACTTTTATCTTTGTGATTAAAAGCTGCAATAATATTTTGACCAGCATAACTTTCTTCAACTTGACCATTAACATCAGATAAAGATTTTTGTTGACCAGTAAAGTACTTTTGACTAGCTTTTGTTAGTAACCCTAGTAAAATACCTGATACTGGCAAGATTACTATAGCTATTAATGTCATTAATGGACTAATAGTAAACATCATTACAAGTACACCTAATACCATTGTAGTATTAGCTATTATTTGAGTAAAACTTTGGTTTAAAGATTGTCCTAGTGTATCTACATCATTAGTTACCCTTGATAAAGTTTCACCTACTGTACGCTGTTCAAAATATCCCATCGGTAAAGTATTTATCTTTTTACTAATATCTTTTCTTATATCATATGTTAAGTTTTGAGAAATATTACTCATTAACCAACCTTCAATAAACATAAACAAGGCTGATAATAAATATAGACCCAAGACTGTTAATAGAATTCCTGCAATTTTTTCGAAGTTTATACTACCTGTATTATTAATTTTTGCTACTAAACCTTCAAATAGTTCAGTTGTAGCACGTCCCATTATTTTAGGACCAACAATACCAAAAATTGTACTTACTAAGGCAAACACTACAACAAGAATTGTTGAAACTGTATATTTTTTAAATAATAGTTTAATTATTCTTCTAAGAGTTTTTCCAAAATTATCTGATTTTTTTATCGCTTTTTGTCTACTCATTGTGCTTACCTCCTTTCGCTAATTCTTCTTCACTTAATTGGCTTTCTGCAATTTCTAAATATGTTGGACAAGTTTTTAGTAATTCTTGGTGCTTACCAATACCTACTACTTCTCCTTCATTCATTACTATAATCTTATCTGCATTAAGGATAGTTGCTATACGTTGTGCTACAATAATAGTTGTAGTATTTTGCATTTTTTCTCTTAATGTTTTTCTTAATTTAACGTCTGTTTTATAGTCAAGCGCTGAGAAACTATCATCAAAAAGAAGAATCTTAGGATTTTTAGCTAAAGCTCTTGCTATTGATAGACGTTGTTTTTGTCCACCAGATACATTAGATCCACCTTGTGATATCTCACTATCAAACTTATCTTCTTTTCCTTCTATAAACTCTAAAGCTTGAGCTATTTCTGCAGCTTTATACATATCTTCATCACTTATATTTTCATCACCAAATTTAATATTTGATGCAATAGTTCCGCTAAATAACACACCTTTTTGCGGTACAAAACCTAGCATATCTCTTAATTTACTTAAGCTAATATCTTTAATATTAGTTCCATCTATTGTTATTTGCCCCTCAGTTGCATCAAAGTATCTTGGAATTAAATGAAGTAATGTTGATTTACCACTACCTGTACTTCCGATAATCGCAGTAGTTTTTCCTGCTTCTGCTTCAAAACCAATATCACGAAGGACAGGACTATCAGCTCCATCAAATGTAAAGCTAACATTTTCAAATTTTAATGTTCCTTTAACATCTTTTATTTTGTCGTCTTGTAAATCATTTCCATCTACAACTGTAACAGGTGCTTCAAGTACTTCATTAATACGTCCTGCAGCAACCTCTGCACGTGGCAGTTGCATCATTAAGAATGTAAAGAATAAGAATGACATAACTATTTGCATAGTATAAGTAATAAACGCCATCATATCCCCTACTTGAATACTACCAGCATCAATATTTTTTCCACCAATCCAAATAATTAATAATGAAATACCGTTCATTATAAGCATAATCATTGGCATTAGTGCTGACATTGTTCTATTAACAAACAGTTGATTATCTCTTAATATTACATTTTCTTTATCAAATCTTTTTTCTTCATGTTTTTCACGACCAAAAACTCGAATTACTGAAATACCAGTAAGTAATTCACGAGTAACTAAGTTAACTTTGTCAATTAATTTTTGCATTATTTTAAACTTAGGCATTACTAAGAATGTAATAACACCAAGAACCAGTGCTAAAATACCAACACCTAACGCTATTATCCACGTCATGCCTGTATCTGTTTGAGTAACTTTATAAATACCCCACATTGCCATCATTGGCGCAAAGAATGCGATAAATAAAAACATATTTAAGGCATTTTGTATCTGTTGAATATCATTTGTACTACGAGTTATTAATGAGGCTGTTGAAAATTTATCAACGTCTTCCTTAGAAAATGATAGTACTTTATTATAGAGTTTTTCACGTAAGTTATACGCAACTTTCGCTGATACTCTACTTGCAATAAAGTTTGAAATAACACTAGCAATACCAGAAATTAATGTAACAATTATCATCATAAATCCAACTTCTTTTAGATAATTAGTTCTAATTTCATTAGTATTTATTCCTACTTGTTTATATTCTTCTTTTACAAAGCTTATTCCACCTTGTTTTGTCATCATATCAGCTGAGTTTCCTAATTCACTAATAGCTTTTTTCCTTTGATCAGTTAATGTATCTTTTGAAACTACCCCAGCCTGTACACCTTGTGCTACTTGATTTAAATCTGTATTATTTGATTTTGCTCCAAGAACAACAGTCATTGTTTCTTTAAAGATATTATTTAATTTCATACGAGTTTCATCAGAAACATTATTTAAAATATAGGTATCCCCATCTTTTGTATAATTTTCTGTAACTTGTTTTATTTCATCGTCTGACATAAACAGTTCCAGAGTATTTAGTGATTTTTCACTAATTTTGCTAGGTACAGCATCTTCAATACCACTTTGTTGAATACCTGTATCTACTATATTACTAGTGTATGTTGGGAGTGCTAATTCTGCAACAACACGTACTCCTAAAACTAATACTAGGCTTATTATCGCTATTTTAAAGCCTTTTAAGTATTTTAGTAATTTCACTCTATTCTTCCTCCTTTTCCTCTACTTCTTCTTTTAATACTTGACTCATTTTAGTTAGAGTTATATTAAATGCTTCTTTTTCCTTATTATCAAACTTACTCCAAAGTTTCATTATCCATTCTTCATAGTTTCTATGATGTTCCTCTACATACTCAACACCTTTAGGAGCTAAAGTTAGAAATTTTTTTCGTTTATCTTTCTTATCTACAGTTTGTTTAATAAAATCATTATTAACTAATTCAGTAACTAAAGCAGTGACTCTAGGTTTGGTTACACATAGTTCTTCACCTAGTTCTTGCATAGTTACTTTATTTTTTTCTGAAATCAGCATCATAGCCTGAAATCCTGCTTTTCTATATGGAACATCACTTTTTTTATGTACCCTTTTCATTATTAATCTAAGTTCTTCTAACTTATCAATTGCATCTAAATATGTTATACCTTCAGCATTCATTTTCTCACCTCCAACAAAAATAGTTCACAACATTAACTTTTTAGTTAACCATGTGAACTATTATATTCCAAATCTTAGTGAATGTCAATAATATTTTTATATATTTTCACTATTTTTATAAATAAAAAGAACTTTAAAATAGCACAATTACTACTTTAAAGTTCTTCATATTTATTTACTTATTGCCCAAGCTTGTGAAATATTATTTTTCACATCATTTACTGTAAAGCCATTGTAACTAGTCAGTTTAACATCGTCATCATTTGGATCATTTATATAGAATTTTTCATCTTCATAACCACGTATTACTTTATACGTTACTCTATTCCCAAACAATCCTGATTTCAATCTTACCAAGACTGGTTTATTTTCTTTTAATGCTTTTTCTATGTTTTGTACAAGATTGTCTGTATCTATTTCATCAGCTTTGACATTATAATGCTTAGCAAAGGCAGAAACTATAGTTGGTTGCGTACCTTGATTTTTAATATAATATTTACTTCCAGCCCAAGAAGCGATATCTTCTACGCTTGCTCCTTCTAATCCTATATAACTAGAAATCATCGCAAGTGAAATTATAGCATCGCCGTTTTCTTCAATAGTTTTCTTACCATCTGTTCCATAACTTATATTTTTATATGCATCTTGCTTCGTATAATACATAGGAATTGTTAATCCTTTTTGAGGCAAGTTTAATAACTGTTCTTTTCGTTTTGCATTATAGTTATCTACATTAATAAGATAATATAAATATCCTTCTATACCATCTTTTAGTGCTGATATATATTGCTTTTGAGCTACATTATCATTTAATATATCAACATCTACTTTATCATATATATTACCTGAAACAATCCTAACCTGTGGCAATTTATCACTTAATTGATTAAAGTTTCCTTGCTTTTCAGAAGCTGATACTTTTGAAATATAATTATTAGATAAGTTTTTCTCTATACTTTTAGCTATTATTGCTGATTCAGTAGTACTATAGTAGACTTTAACACCAAAATTACCTTTTGAATCTGTATTCACTATATCAAGATCAATTAGCACCTCAGCTCCATTATCTGAAACAATTTTCTTTATAGAATCCTGACTAGGAATATTTTCATCATTATCTCTCGTTAAATGCACTTTAATTCCATCTGCTTCTAATTTTTGTTTTAACTCTTTAGCTACTTTTAAATTATAAGTTTTTGGATATATACCCTTATAGTCCGGTGTTTCATTTTGTTTCATGACTGGATTTAACACTACAGAATATGACGATAATTTTTCTTTATTCTGATCTTCTGGATTTTTTTGGCCACTACCTAAAATACTCCATCCAGGAACCCAACCAACGTAATTATCACTTGTTTCAATTTCGTACCAAGAATCTGTTTTACTTAATACTTCTATAGTATCACCAGCCGGAACTTTCTTTAGTACAGGATATGTCTCATCAGGTCCAGTTCTAACTTCTACTTCTTTAGAAATTGTCATTTGATCTTCAGAATTTGAAGATGGATGTATTTTCGAATTAATATAATACATACCTCCTGCTAAAACGAATAGTGCTAGCAATATTGATACAGTCATTAATATTGTATTTCCACTTCTTTTTCTCTTTATTCTCATATTCATTTCTATTTTCTCACTGATAATTTTTCATAAATTATTGTGACTGGTCCATCATTTACTATATTTACTTCCATCATAGTTTGAAATATACCAGTCTCAACTTTAATACCTTCTCCTCTAAGATATTCATTAAATTCTTCATATAAACTATTAGCAAACTCTGGTCGAGCTGCACTTGTAAAACTAGGTCTTTTACCTTTTTTAGTATCAGCATATAATGTAAATTGAGAAACTGATAGTATACTGCCACCTACATCTTTTATTCCTAGATTTAATTTATCCTCTTCATCTTCAAATAGTCTAGCTTCAGCTATTTTCTTTGCTAAATACTTTGCATCTTTGTTTGTAGAGTCTTTATGAACCCCAACAAGAAGACAGTACCCTTTATCTATTTCTCCTACGATTTTGTTATCTACACTAACACTTGCTTTTTTTACTTTTTGTAATACTACTTTCATACTTCACCTATTTTACTATTCTTTCAACACTATATACGTCAGGTATTTGACGTAATTTTTTTATCATAAAGTCACATTCACTAACATTTTTAACATAAATACCTATAGTAGTTACACATGTTTTATCTGATTTAGATTCTGAATGTAATTTTTTAATTTCAACTCTACTCTCACTAAGTGTTAACAGTATATTCTGAAGAAGCAATTCTCTGTCAAACGCGTGTAATTGCAAAGTAACACTATATCTTCTAGCATTCAAGCTTTGTACCCATTCAACGTCTAATAATCTTGCTTTATCCTCTTCACTCAAGTTAGGACAATTACTTCTATGCACTGTAACTCCCCTACCTTTTGTAATGAATCCTACAATTTCATCTCCCGGAATCGGCTGACAACATTTAGATAATCTTACAAGAATATTATCAACACCTTTAACATAAACACCTGTTTCAGTAACTATTTTTTTCTCTTCTTCCTCAGCGTTAACTAGTTTTTCAAGTTTTTGTTGAGTTTGTTTTTCTTTTCTAATCTTTTCTGTTAATCGTGCAAATACTTTATTTGCAGAAATTCCACCATAACCGATTGAAACATATAGTTCCTCTAAAGTGGCAAATTTATATCTATTTAAAGCTATTTCGATATTTTCCTCAGTTAAAACTTCATCAATATCAAAATTATTAGCTTTAATTTCATCTTTTAAGAGAATTTCACCTTTTATTAAGTTTTCTTCTCGTGCTGCTTTTTTGAAAAATGCCTTAATCTTTGATTTAGTTTGTGATGAGCGTGCTATATCTAGCCAAGAACGTTTTGGTCCAGTAGAATTTTTACTAGTTCTTATATCACAAATTTCACCAGTAGATAACTTATAATCAAAAGCCTCTATTTTATCATTAACAGTTGCTCCTATCATTTTATTACCTACTTCAGAGTGTATAGCATAAGCAAAGTCTACTATACAAGAGCCTTTAGGTAACTCAATAATATCACTATTTGGAGTGAATACATAGATTTTATCACTTAATAAATCTACTTTTAAAGATTCCATGAAGCTTTCTGCGGTTGCTTCAGTTTCATCATTTTCTGCTATTTTTTGGAACCAATTAAGTTTTTCATAAAAATTATTATCTTTATTTACTTTTTTACCTTCTTTATATGCCCAGTGTGCTGCGATACCTTTTTCTGCAATTTCATGCATTTCATATGTTCTTATTTGAACTTCTAAAGTTTGCCCATCTGGTGCAATAACAGTTGTATGTAAAGATTGATACATATTTGGTTTTGGCATAGCTATATAATCTTTTATTCGACCAGGAATAGGAACCCATAAATTATTTACAAGTCCTAATGTAGCATAACAATCAGCTACGCTATCAACTAAAACACGTACAGCTAGTAAATCATAAATCTGGTCAAATGTTTTATTCTGTTTAACCATTTTTTTATAAATACTATAAATATGCTTCGGTCTTCCATTGACCTGAGCTTTTATATTATTTTCACCTAGCAATTTTGTTATACTTTCACAAGCTTCTTTAATACTCTCTTCACGTGCACTACGTTTTTGTTTCATCATTCCAACAATAGAAAAGTATTGCGAAGGATGTAGATATCTAAGCGAAGTATCTTCTAACTCCCATTTTATAGAACTAATCCCTAATCTATGAGCAAGTGGAGCATAAATTTCTAATGTTTCACTAGCTATTTCTCTTTGTTTTTCTTCTCTCATATACTTCATAGTTCTCATATTATGAAGTCTATCGGCTAATTTTACAAATATTACACGTAAATCTTTGGCTATAGAAACAAATAGTTTTCTATGATTTTCCGCTTGAGATTGTTTTTTTGAACGGAATTTAACTTTGTCTAATTTAGTTACTCCATCAACTATTACAGCTATATCATCACCAAATCTTTCTTTTATATCATCAAGTGTATATTTTGTATCTTCTACTACATCATGTAGAAAACCCGCACATATAGTAGCATAATCTAATCTAAGTTCAGTTAAAATTCCTGCAACTTGAATAGGATGTAATATATATGGTTCCCCAGATTTTCTAAATTGTCCCTCATGGGCATCTTTTGCCAATTCATAAGATTCTTTTATAATCTTAATCTGTTCTTCTGATAAATATTTACTAGCCATATCTTCTACATTTTGATAATCGTATGGATATTCAAGATTCACAGAAATTCCTCCTTTTTATAAATTTTACTCTACCCTTAATAATACCACAAAATACAGAAAATTTCTTGTATTTTATATAAATTATTAATACGAACTATCAATTCATAAAAAAAATCCTAGTTCGTTATTGAACTAGAATTCTTTTTAATTTATTTCCCATCAATATCTTGTGATAAATCAACTTTATCTAATGGAATAACTTTTGTTTTATATCTAATTTTGTGATATAGATAGAAGAATAAGAAGATCGGTACTCCCATATAAGTAGTTAGTACTCCGCTCCAATTTACTACCCCTTTTGTTATAAGTTCTGTATCTTGACCAATAATTACGATAATACATAATACTAATGCAATAATTGGACCTACTGGGAACCATTTAGCACGATATTTAAGATCATTTAAGTCTTTTCCTTGTGCTACATAAGCTCTTCTAAATCTATAGTGACTTAACGCTATACCTAACCATGCAATAAATCCAGTTAATCCACTTGCTGCAACTATATAAGTATATGCATTAGCACTTGTAAGTTGAACTAAGAAAATTAAAAATACTACTGCAGAAGTTGCTATTAATGAAATAACAGGTGTCCCATATTTTGTTACACGTCCAAAGATTGGATAAGCTAATTTTTCTTTACTCATAGCATATAGCATTCTTGTAGAAGCATATAAACCAGAGTTACCTGCAGATAAGATTGAAGTTAAGATTACTGCATTCATAACACTTGCTGCTAATGCAAATCCAGCATTTTTAAATACTATTGTAAATGGTGATTTAGCTATTTCTTCTGCACTTTCAGCACCTAATAGATCTGGTGAAGTGTAAGGGATTAATAATCCGATCACTAAGATAGCTAGTACATAGAAAATTAATATTCTCCAGAATACTTGTTTAACAGCTTTTGGAATACTTTTTTCTGGCTCTTCACTTTCTCCAGCAGTGATACCGATTAACTCAGTACCTTGGAATGAGTATCCTGCAATTAAGAATACTCCTAATGTTGCAAGAATTTGACTTGATAATGAAGTATCTTCACCTATAAATGGAGCATCACCAACTGTTAAGTTTTTAAATCCGATGTACTCCCCACCTAGAATACCAAAAATTGTTAAACATCCAACAATTAGGAAGACAATAACTACTACTACTTTGATAAGAGCAAACCAATATTCACTCTCACCATAAACTTTAACACTAAGTGAGTTTAAAGCGATAATAATAACTAAGAATAATAAACTCCAAGCCCAGTGTGGTAAAACACGCATTGGCTCCCAATAACTAACTGCTAATGCTGATAACTCAACATCCGCCGCTACAGTTATTACCCAGTTAAACCAATAATTCCATCCAAGTGCAAATCCAAGAGATGGATCTACATATCTTGATGCATATGTACTAAATGATCCAGACGTTGGAAGATATGTTGCCATCTCACCAAGAGACGTCATTAAGAAATATACCATAAGTCCTATACATAAGTAAGCAACGATTGCTCCTCCAGGTCCTGCACTATGAATTGCCTGACCACTCGTCATGAATAATCCACTACCGATACATCCACCGATTGCTATCATACTAATATGACGCGATCTTAAATTTCTTTTTACTTCAGTTGCATTGTTGTTATTGCTATTGTTTGTCATAATAAAACCTCCTTGAGAAAAATAAAAAAGCATAACATCTACCATATTTTGTATAGTGAGTCATACTCTGACATCCTCATCCAAAACAAGATATTAGTAGCGCAACATAGCCTCACGACTATGACAGTCCTATACTTATTCAATATAGTCCCAACGATATTAACATAGGATTAATACCATTTCGGCGACGTTTCCTTTCAGATAATATCATAAAGCCCTATACTCTCCACTATCTTACTCTTAAAAATCGCAACCTCTACCTCACCTATTTTGTGAGGTATTTATTAAATTAACTGATTTTAGTATAATATACTTTTTTTATATTGTCAATAACTTTAGTAATGAATTTTTTTTATATTTAATATTGTGTGGGTTTTCATACCTTTATTAACAATAATTTGATATATTAAAAATAATTCAAAATTTGAATCTTATAAAATAAAAAGGATTAAGATAATTATCTCAATCCTTTTTTCATAACATACTAATATCGTTCTACTATCGTACCTTTTCTGTATTCTTCTAACAACAATTTAAGTAATTCAATTTGTTTTTTAATTTTTGCACCATTGTCTGTATCAGCTACTTTTTTCCTTGATAGCTTGTCTACAACTCGACGTGTTGACACAATATCTGTCTCATCTTTCAAAGCTTTTTTCTTGCTTTGGAAGATATCGTGGCTCATAATTTGTAACCCATAAGAGTTATATGTCAATGTATAGCCACCATGACCCGTTGTTTTATGATATGCTCTTGACATTCCACCATCAATAACAATTGTACGACCATTGGCTTTTATTGGATCTTCTCCTTTTGTTTCCTTAACTGGAGTATGTCCATTAATTATATGTCCGTCTTCTTTTAATCCAAATTCTTTTAATAGTTTTACACAAAATTCTTCATTATCTCGTAATTTGTAATAAGCATTTTTTACTTCTTCATGAGTTGCCTTATCTTCAATAAAATATCTTTCAAAAGTAGTCATATCACGCTTTCCAAACAATGGAGAAAACTCCCCTTGCCATAAATAGAAGAATAATCCATTGTCTTCTCTCTCTTCACTATAAAAAATACTGCGTACTTTTTTATCAAAGAAATCAAGTAATTCTTTTCCTGCATATTGCTTTTTGTTATAAGTAAATTTTTGGAAATTCCCTTCACTATCTACTGGCATACAACCATGAATTAAGAGATTACCATTATAACAACTATACATCGCACCTTTATTTATAAATAGTTCTATATGTTTTTTTAGTTTTTCACTTGTAACAAATGATTCTCTAAGTTTATTTACAACTTTTTCTTCATCTTTTGTTAGTTTATATGGATTTTTTCTATCCACCGTTGGAAAATCACAAGACTTCATAGGATGCTCTTTCCCTCGTATAATTACTGTCTTTTTATCAAAGTCAATTTTATCTAATAATGCTCTAGTTTGTAAGTTAAACTCAGGATTTTTATCAATTACTTGTTTTTCTAATTTGAATTGAATGATAGCCATTGCTTTGTGCATTCTAGCTATTTGTAAAACTTCATGTTCACTATATTTCAATTCATCATCTTTTGAAATTTTTGGTATAAATTCTTTACAAGGATCTTCTTTATAATATTTCTCACTAAGATTTAATAATCCTCTTAAAGATATACCATATCTATCCTCAACAATATCCAAATTATCATATCTAGCACAAATACGAATAACATTTGCCATAGATATTCTATCACCTAGATATGCCCCTATCCATAACATGTCGTGATTTCCCCATTGGATATCTAAAGAATGATAATTAAGTAATCTATCCATTATTTTATCAGGTAGAGGACCCCTATCATACACATCTCCCACTATGTGTAAATGGTCTATAATAAGTTTATGTATACTAAGTGATAACTCTATTATAAACTTATCTCCTGCACCCAATTCTATAATATTCTCTAGAATTTTTTCATAATAATCTTCTTTATCCCTAGTTTGCATCTTATATAATAATTCATCAATGATATAATCAAAGTCTCTCGGTAAAAGTTTTCTTACTTTAGATCTTGTATATTTTCTTGCTGCTACTTGTGTTACCTCTAAAAGTCTTAGTAGTAAAATCTTTTGGTACTCTTTATATTCTGCAGTCGAAAATTCTTTTTTTAAAAGATTTAATTTTTCTTCTGGATAATATATTATAGTAGCCAGCAAGTTAAGCTCTTTTTTAGGAAGTCTATTCCCAAATACCTCCTTTAGCTTTTCTTTAATTACACCTGAACCGTTTCTAAGTATGTGGTCAAAAGCTTCATATTCACCGTGAATATCACTTAGAAAATGTTCTGTTCCCTTAGGCAAAGATAATATTGCCTCTAAATTTATAATTTCTTTCGTTGTTTCATTTATATTTCTAAAATTCTCTGATAAAAGTTCCAGATGTTCCCTAGATATATTCATAATATTCTCCTTGAAATCGTTTTATAAGATAATTCTACCACTTTTTTTAGCTTATTTCAAATAGAAAATACACCTTTATTCTACATTTAAAGAATAAAAGTGTATTATATCTAAATTGAATTATCTTAATTCTCCAACGAATTCTTTCATTTCATTCATTTCTTCTAAAGTATCAGCAACAAGTACATACATAGTATTACCTTGTAATTCCGCAAATGCGTCTGGCATTCTTAATACTGCCTTTAATTTATCTTGATATTTATTTCTAATATCTTCTTCTGAGTATCTATACTCCTTATAATCACGTCTTGTTGAAGCAAGACCATACTTAGAATCTAAGTTTAATTCTGCATTAGTTCCTTTTACTACTTCTGCATATAGTTTAAAGAAGTCATGTGAATGAGAGTAATTATAAACGTCGATAGCAAAAGCTCCTGCTGGACGGTTGTTATATTCTATTGCAATATAATCGTCTTCTGTTTTAAAGAATTCAATATGGAAGAATCTTTCCTTCATACCAAATGCTTTAACAGCTTTTTCTCCATACTCTACTAATTTAGGATCTAGTTCTTTATCAATATAGTAAACCCAATCTATTGTATTATTATTTAATAACTCTAACGGTGTATAGTAATAAACAATACTAGTTGAGAATACAATATTCCCTTTAGCATCCACGATTCCGTCAAACGTTACAATATCAGATGCACTAACGAATGGCTCTAAGAAATAAGCAGTTTTTCCATCCCATTCTTTTTTAAATCTTTCAACATCTTTTTTATCTTGTAGTTTAAACGTTGCAGCAGCACCTACTCCATTATCTGGTTTAGCTATTAAAGGAAGTTTTAATTTTTTTACACCTTTGTCAATATCTTTTTCTTTTTTCACTAAGAATCCAGGTACTACAGGTACACCTGCTTTTTCAAAGTATTTTTTCATCTCAGATTTGTGTTTAGTTTTCTTCAAATCACGTTCTTTTAGACCATATACATTAAATTGCGTACGTAAAGCAGCATCTAATTCCATCCAGTGCTCATTTTGTGATTCAATTCTGTCAATTGGTCCATGTTTGTGGAATAAAAATGCTACCGCTCTTTTTACTTCTTCAACATCATCTAGACTATTAACTCTAAAATACTCTGTTAAAGCTTCTTTTAACCTGTCATCAAGTTGATCATATGGTTCTTCTCCAATACCAAGGACATTAATCCCTTGATTTTTTAACTCGATTGAAAACTTTTGAAAATTGTGTGGGTAATATGGTGATATAACTATGTAATTCATAACTGTGTCCTCTCTTCTTTCTTGTTTATTAACTATAAATTTAATTTATCTAAAAAGTATGGCATTTGTATTCTCCACCATGGCCAGTCGTGGGCAACATCTTCGCCCCAAACATCAAACCAAGCTGGAATATTTTTCTCTTCAAATGCTCGTTTCAAACTATAGAATGATGGTAGACCATCTTGTTCCCAAGGTCCAAGCCCAGTACAAACAATAATATCCGCAGCACGATAATGATCAATAAACCAACCATCGTTTTGCTTCCAAATATTATCACTTGGCGAGTTTCGGAAAATAAGTTCATCATTTCCATATTCTCCTACAAAGAATCTCGCATCATAAACACCGCTAAGCGCAATTACTTTTCCAAATACATCTGGATGTTGTAAGAAAATATTAAATGAATGATATCCTCCCATACTACATCCTGTTGCCATCATTGGTCCAAACCAACCTGTCTTATGTTTTATAAATGGAATAGCTTCTTCTATTACATATTTTTCATATTGTGTATGAGCTAAAGCTCTATCGTGTCCAGCTTTCCAATCACATAACCATGATTCACTATCTATACTTGATAATGTGAAAAATTGAACCTTTCCTGCATTAATGAAGTCTGCACATGCATCTATCATTCCAAAATCATAATATTCATTATGAGTTCCTCCAGATGAAGGGAAAACTACTATTGGTAATCCATCATGTCCATATCTATTTAATACCATTTCTCTTCCTAAGTTACCACTATAGTGGCTTAAATTTTCTATATTCAAATCTTAATCTCCTATCTTTATTATAATATTTCTACCATTCTTCACTTATAAATCTTAGGCATTCTGGTAAGTATTTAGCCCAACATTCTTCACTATGTTCTCCATCAGCGACAACATTTAATTTAATATTTTTAGTAGGTAATCCTGCATCAATTAGTTGTCTATAATAATCTAACGATGTACTAATATAAGACTGCTTTATATTTCCATATGTTAGCTCTCTATCTGTATCATCACCTTCATTAGTTCCAACTTCTATATAAACTTTTTGATTGTCAACTTTGTGTTTTGCAATATATCTGTCAAATTCAGCTTTGTTAAGCCAGTTAGCAGAAGAAAATATTCCTAATGCTCCAACTTTATCTTTATGCTCAAGTCCAATATATTGAGCAATATTTGCACCTAGTGAACTTCCAATCATTGCGGTATACTCTCTTTCATGCTTAGTACGGTATGTTTTATCAATGAAAGGTTTTACTACCTTAACAAAGAAATCAGCATACTCGCTTCCCATTCCTCCTAGTGTTAGACCAAATGATAATAACGGTACATTTGAAAATCTCCATGGTGCATATTCATTCATTCGTCCCTCATTATCGTTGTCTATTCCAACAATAATCATACGTGGCATATCAGGATTTCTCTTAATTGCCGGTATTACTTTCCAAGAATGTCCACTAAAAGATTCACCGCTATAAAAAACATTTTGACCATCATTCATATAAACAACAGGATAACTTCTATCTAAATCTTCTGCATATCCTTTAGGTAGTAATACCCTTATTCTACGATTTTTTCCAGTGTAAGGAACCTTTAGCTGATGCTCCTTCATTTCCAAATAAAAATATGAATCTTTTTTCATCAATAATATCCTTTTTTCATTTTAAAATTTATTAATATCAATTCTACAATAATATTTTTTAAAAAGCAAGTAATTGAATGTTATTTTTAGTTAGTTTTCTGAAAATTTTCAGTTAAATAATTTCTTTACTTTATACCTTTTTATAAAGATAAAGACTACTAAGATTAATTCTTAGTAGCTTTTATCTTTGATTATTCCCCTAATATTTTTTTTCGTAATTCTTTTCCTTTAACTTCTACTTTTTTCTTAGTTGCAAGTCGCGTATCAGAACCAGCAGCATAATTAAATAGCGTTTGTTTTTCTGCATGGTATTCACTGCTTTCTATTTCATATTTATCTAGCGAAAAATCAAATGAATATATTTCTTCAAGTAGTGATAATATATTATCCAAATTCTTTTCAACTAATTTATTTAACTCTCTACTAGTGTATGCTTTTGATATGTCAGAACCATGGATAGCAGTTCCTTTTTTCGTAGTTCTAAGAACCATAACTTCACTAGTAGATTCCGCAAAATCGCTTTGTAGAAGTAAATCACTATTCCCTAATCCACGTAGGCGATACTCTTTAATATTTTTTCCTAATTTGGCTATTTCTCTATAGAATATTCCTAGTATATCTTCACTTTTTCTATTAAATAACATTTCACATGCAAGGGAGTAAGTTAAAATTTGAGAAATAAAACCTAATTCTAAACTTTCTAAAGAAAAATCCGTTTTACTACTCTTATAATCAATGACTGTTATATTTTTGTCTAATACATCTACCCTATCTATGAAACCAACAAATTTTATAGTTGGAATATTATAACTTTTTTCTAGTTTCTTCTCTACTTTTTTGTTACTTTCTAATTCTCGACATTTAATGCAATTATTACTAATCTCCAGTGAAAATTCTTTTTCTAAAAATGCAGGAGTAAACTTTGTTATTGCATAATATTTAATTTCAACTGCAATAGCGATAATAAGTCTATTTATCATATTTTGAAAAATATAATCATGTGTATTTAGTAAACTTATTATATTCAACACCTCTGAAATATCATCATTAGTATTATTATAAATTACTTCATTCACTACTTGCCTTATATTAAAACTTGATATAATATCTTCATCATTAACAATATCTAAATCTATCTTATTACCATTTTTTACAATAAAGTTTATAACTCTATTATCTGCCATAACAGCATGGAAAAATCTACCCATAAGTAGGCTATCTATCTCAACCTTTGAATCTTCTTTAATTCCTAGTATTCTCTTAACAAAGAATAAATAAGGATTTTTCTCATAGTCCGATACTTTAGAAATACTAAATTTAGAGAACATATTATTTTTTTTCAATAAGAAATTCTCTATATTTTCCTTAGTTAAATCAAATTTATATTCTTTAATAACCTTTTCTAAGTAGTTTACTATAACACTATCTTTATTTAAATAAATTTTATCAGTTAATTCTCCATGAACTTCATAATTAATATTATTATCCACCTTACTTATAGTAATGTAATTTTCCAAAAACTTAGCTAATAACATGGCTAGTTTATCCGTTTCTTCAGTATTACTATTTTTAACTTCCATAAATCTACGGTATACCTTAGTAAATAAATAATTAAATTCTTTAGTAGTTAATATCTCATTCAGGTTTTCTAAATAATAATCATAATATGCTAAGTTGAATTCTAATATCTTATCAGTATTTTTTTCTTTAATTTTTGGAAGAAGATTTTTTACAACAGCTAAATAAGGAGAGGGAAAATTCTCTTTAAAGCTTTTATCTAATAAACTGTATGAAATATATGTTCTTGTTGTTGCTCTAGTTAAAGCAATATAAGCAACAAACTCTTCGTCAATTAAAGCACTACCTGTAGTGGGTGATAAAAATATATTGTTATCAATAAAACTTTCTTTATCACTATCGTCTAGTAAGCCAGCTTGCTTCGTAGTTGGCAATACGTCTTTATTAAAGCCAATAACAAAAACATATTTTTTATTCTCTACCTTAGCTAAATCCATAGTTGACATTATTATAGAATCACTTATTTCCGGAATTGATCTATATTTAATTGTTTTTAAACCAATAGTTAATAAATCTACAAATTTACTATACACAATATTTTCAGAGCCAAATTTTTCTAAAATATTATTTAACAACTCTAATGTTTTCTTATAAACCTGACGATCAATACTATCTATTTTTAACTCTTCAATATCATCATATTCACCATCTTCTTTATCTAGATACATTCTTATATTACAGTAGTCAAAAAGATTTTCTATTTTCTTTATATACCTTTTTGTTTGAAGATTTTTACCACTAGAAATTTCCCTTATCTTTTCATACAACTCAATTAATAAATCTCTCAAAATTTCTAACTGTAGACTAGAACATAAAGAAACTTTTTTTGTAAAATACTCTTTATTTAAATCTTCTTTCTCAACAACTAATTTTTCTTCTAAGAGATTCTCTAAGTCAGCAGTAGTAATTGCTTTTACATTACGCAATAATTCTTTAAAAGTATACTCTTCAAAACCATTAGTAATTAATTCATTTTCTAATTCTAACTTACTAATAAGTTCTTCTTTTTCTAATTCCTTATACTTCTTATAAAATTCTTTTTCTGAAATCTTGTGCTCTCCGAATAAAACATGTGATAATACACTTATTTTATATATGTACTCAAAATTAGTTAAGTTTGTTTTTATAATATTTAGGATACCTTCTCTAAAGCTATAATTTTCAACATTTAACACTAGCTCTAAAAATTTTATTAATCTATGATTACTTACATCAATATCCTTATCAAGATGCACCTCTAAACCATAATCTCTAAATACATATTCATAATTCTCATAAACATTATCTCGATATAAAATCGCTATATCTTCATTTGTTATATTATCTTGTTTCTTTAGTTTTAATATTTCTCGAGAAATATTTTTCACTTCTAACTCTTTATTTTTTGCGCAAATAATCTGAACACTATCATCCTCATTACTTATTGATTTAAATGCTTTATAGTACTTATCTGCTAATGTTAGAATTGAAGAACCTCTAAATCTATTTTCATGTTCATCTAAAATATTATAATTTACTACTTTTTTATCCGAAATATTAAAGTTAATAGTATATGTTTTTTCAGCATTTACTAAAGCAGTAATTCCAAAATTAATATCATTATTCCTTCTTATAATTTCATTAATACTAGCTACTACTTCATGAGATTTTCTAAAAACATCTAATTTATATTTGTCATATTTATATAAATCTGCTAAAAAGAACATATTATAAGATAAATTCTCTAAGTCATAACCTGCAATAATTTGTGATAAATCAAAGTTGAAATATCTATTAGGGTCACTAACTATACTTAATACTACTTTTTTAGCTTTTAAAATTAACTTCTCAATATAACTATATTCTTGTGAAGTAAAGTTATAGTAGGCATCAATGTAAAATATATAATTACTTAAATCTAAATACTCACTATACAATAATAATTCATTAATATAATCTTGCTTATCAAAGATACTATCTTCTTTTGATAACCTTGTATATTCAGTATATATTTCTAGAATAGCTGTTAGCTTCTCTCTTCTTACATCATCTAAAGAAATACTTTTTTCCAAAAATTCTTCTAAAACATTTACACTAACCTGATATTCTTTTAATTTTCTTAAAATATCTGCCACTACTTCGATAAAAGAACTATCTTGTAAAATTCTTTTTACAAGGAAATTATTACTATTTTCTAAATTTTTAGCAGCTTTATAAAAATAAAAAGGTTTTATATCTTCCCCTATACTTTTCAGATAATCTATACCTAGCATAGTACTAAATTTTCTAGTTAAACTTGAAAAATTCATAACATCTATATCAAATGTACCACCAAACTTTTCACACAGGATTTTTTCAAAGTTAAAACTGTTTTGTTCGGGAGTTAAAACAATAATTTTACTATCATATCTACTTTTTTCAATATCACTTAATATATAATGTGTTTTCCCAAAACCACTAGGAGATACTATTAATTCTAAATCCATTATTTTCTCCTTCTTTTAAAATTCTATTTAATTTTGAAGTTTGTAATACTTAATATATTACAAACTTCAAAATCTACTATTCTTATTTATTATACACCAGTTATCTTAACTTTTGCATAATTATTTTCGGCATAAACTTCTACTTTCGATCTGATTCTATCTTTCAACTCACTTACATGAGAGATTATACCTATATTTCTACCATATGATTGTAAATCTATTAAAGTGGTAATTGCTGTATCTAAAGTTTCACTATCTAATGAACCAAATCCTTCATCAATAAATATTGTTTCCAGTGATATTCCACCACTTTCATTTTGAATAACTTCTGCTAATCCTAGTGCAAGCGACAATGAGGCTAAGAATAGTTCTCCACCCGATAATGAATTAACTATCCTATTACTATTTAGATATACATCATATATTTCTATATCTAAGCCTTGTAAGCCCCCTCCTTTAGATTTTTCTATTCTGCGTTCAAATCTATATCTATCATTGGACATTTGTAACAAACGCTTAGAACCCGCTTCTAATATTAAATCTAAATAATATCCCTGAACATAAGTCTCAAGAGATTTCTTACTTTCAGTCTTTCCAGACAGGATGTTGCTTAATGAAATAATCTCTCTAACATCTTTTATATTGCTCTCCCAAGTTTCAAACTCATTATACAATTGTTTATATAGTTTTTTATTTTCATCGTATACACTTTTTAAAACAGCTACCTCTTTTACAAAATCATTCACTTTATTTTCTTGAATATTCACTTTTTCTTTAATTTCTTCAAGATTAGGCTTAATTTCTTTAGACAGCTCTTTTTCTAATTTCTTAATATTGTTTATCATGGATTGCTTAGTCAAATTAAATTCATCTACTTTTTCTTTATAACTGCTTAGCTTTCCAAGTTCATCTGTGGCTTCTTGAGCTTCTTTAAAATCAATAAAGTATTCTCTAAGTTTAGAGTTATTAAATTTATCCATTAAATCTTGGATATCAGTATTTAGACTACCTAGATTTTCTTTATTATTCTGAATATCTGTTTCAAGTTCTTTTCCAGTAATTAGTAGTGAAGATTTTTCTTCGGTATACTTATCAAAATTTTTATTAAAAGTCTTTATTTGTTGTTCCACTTCACTATAGTATGCTTTAAAATCAACTATTGTTAATTGAACTTTTTGATTATACTCCTCAACTTTAGCATTAGCTAACGACAATTTCTCTTTTAACTCCGCTTCACTATCTAAAAATTTTTCTAAGTCTTTAACAGATTCATTTACTTTTTCTAGTTGAACCTCATTATTTTTAAGATTATTTAAAGAGTTTGTTAATAATTTTTCATTCACTAGTTTTTCTTTTCTTATATTTTCTAATTCCTCTTCAGAATCAAAATTAATTATCTTCTCTTGTTCATTTAATTGAGACTTTAATTTATTATATTCTTCTTTTTCTTTTGAAATAATAACCTCTAATTCAAAAACTTTTTTATTAATATTTTCATACTCTTCATTTACCAAATTATCTGCTTCTTGTATTGTCGTTACTACTTCAGGAACATGAGTTATTTTTTGTTGACATAATGGGCAATTATCTCCGTCATGTAATTTTTCTAAAAAACTATTTAAAACTTCTATTTCTTTATTTTTCTTTATTTCTTCAACTTTAGTTTTTAACTTACTTTGTTTTTCTAGTAATAGTTTAAGCTTATCTTCTTTAGTTTCTAACTCCACACTATTTTTTTCAAGAACTGATTTACTATTTCTATATTCTTTTAATTTTTCAACTTCCATCTCTTTTTTTACAAATGATAGTTCAAGTTTATTTTTATTATTTTGAAGTTCTTCTTTTTCTTTAGTTTCTTTTTTTATGCTTTGTTCTAAGTTCTTAATTTCTTCCTTATATTTAGATAACTCTAGCTTACTTTCACTAAACTTCTGCAGTTTATTTTCTACTTCTTCCCTTTCTTTAAACGCTAGCTCAAATGTACTAATGTTGTCATAAAAATAACTTACTTTAGATAGTTTTTCTTTAAGAATCTCTATTTCCTTTTTCTCTTTTTCTAGTTGTTCTCCTAATTTAGTATTTTTTTCTAAATTATTTGTGTACTCCGCGAACTCTTTTGCTAAGCTATTTTTTTTAGTTACTAGCAAGTCTTCTTTTGTTTTAAGTTTATTATATTCAGAAATTCTATCTATATTTTTTTCTAATTCTTCTAATCTTGAAATATTATTTTGCAACTCTAAAATGTACTCTTCATTTTTAATTAGCTCTTCATATTTTGCTTTTATGTCATCTAGCTCTAGAAATTTATCATTAAGTTTATTTATTTTAATATATTCTTCATTTAGTTTTACTAAATCATTATTTAAATTTACTAGTACTTTCTCTTTTTCTAAAACTATATTTCCCTGGTTATTTATATTAGTGTTTACATTATCAAAACTTTCTTCTTTTAAAAATTCAAACTTTTCTAGCTCTTCATCAAATTTAAACTGATCAAACTTAGTAACTAATTCGCGCTCTTTAAGTTTATAGTCATTATCTTGCTCTTTAGCATAACCTGAAAGTTTATCAATAAATTTTTGATAAAAGAATGTATTGAATAAAGAGCGAAGTGTTTCTTTTTTCTCACTAGATTTAGATAAAAGAAAATCTTTGAATTTACCCTGAGGCAAAATTATTAACTGACAAAACTGTTTATCATCTAACCCAATTATTTCTTCTACCTTCTCTTTTACATCTTGTTCTTTTGTTGCCAATATATTTTCTTCATTATCTACAACTTCTGAAAATACCACTTTACCTGCAGTTTGATTTTTATTACCTTTTTTTGTATAAGCTAAAGTTCTCTCAACTCTATAGATTTTATTTTTTAATTCAAAATCAAAAATAACAGTAGTCTTAGTTTTATCATCAGCAGTTTTTGTTCGTAAACTTGCTATATCTTTTCCACTAGTAGTTTTATTGTATAAGGCATAAACAAACGCATCAAACAAAGTTGATTTACCTGAACCAGTTTTTCCAGTTATTAAAAATATAGGTTCATTTATAATTTTATCCCATTCAACTATCTCATGCTTATAAGGTCCAAATTCCTTTAACTCTAGCCTAATTGGTTTCATCAGATTCCACCTCCTTAACGATACTTATTAAAGTATCACGTTGTTTTTTTGAAAGTTCCTCTCCTATTTCATCTCTATAAAAACTTTCAATAAGCTCTAACGGGGTTTTTGTGAAAATTTCTTTATTATCAATATTTCTATTATCAATTTCTTTTTTATTCTTTGATTTTAATTGTAATGTATTGGGATAAAATTCTTTAATTCTTGGCATTGGGTCTGTTATTCCTTCTAACCCACTTAATTCCATACTAAAGAAATCTTCCTTATAATTATATTTTTCTTGGAATTTTTTTGAGAATATCTCACTGTAATCTGCAACTACATTATGCATTTTTCTTTTTTGTTGTAATTCGATAAATTCTTCTTTTAAGTTATTTTTTGATATATCAACTAATCTATAGCCTTTAGTATTTTTTGCTTCTGAGAATGAGTATGCTAGAGGACTACCACTATATTTAATTTTTTCATTTCCTAGGGCATTTGGATTATGCAAATGTCCTAATGCTACGTAATCAAACTTTTCAAATATTTCCACTGCAACATTTTCTACTGTACCAACTGATATCTCTCTTTCAGAATCAGTTTCTAATCCACCAGCAACAAACGTATGTGCTACAAGAATATTCACTCTTGTTTCATCAATATTTTTATAAATTTCATCAATAACTCTTTTTGTAGCACTATTATGTGTTATTAAACTATCATCATCAAAATACTGCCTTGCTTCATACGGCTCAAAATACGGTAATAAATATATATCTGCATCTTTATATTCAATCTTATTAAATACTTGTTTTAGTTCTGTATGTAAATAAAAATCATGTTTACTAAACCATGCTTCTCCCACCGCTAATCTTTCTCTACTATCATGATTTCCACTAATAGCAAAAATAGGTAATTTATTTTCTATATTTATTTCTACTAATAACTTCTGAAGTAGCATTGTAGACTCTCTACTAGGAACACTTCTATCGTATAAATCTCCAGCTATAATAATAAAATCTAAATCATTTTCTTTTATATTCTCTATTAAATTTTCTAATACATATTCTTGATCTGAAAGAAGGTCTACTCCTTGTAACTTTCTTCCTATATGCCAATCTGCTGTATGAATAAATTTCACCTTTTTCACCCCTACCAATAAAGTTCTTCGCTTATATATTATATCAAAATTTACCTTATATGTATCCATATATTAATAAACTTTTAATAGCAATATGATTTTTTTTCAAAATATGATATAATTATATAAAAATTTCTATAAGGAGGTAAACTTATGAATTGGTTTGAAATTGTCTTAATTGATGGAAACCGCGGTTTAATAAACTTAAATAATGTTATTGATATTTGGAAAGATCTTAATGCTGAATACGCAACAATTTCACAAGTAAATGGTGATGAAATTGAAATACCAGCTTCTGAATACGATAGGCTTAAAAATGTATTAAATCTAAAAGGCTATATTTTAGGTGGTGGATTCTAAAATGGGAAGATTTTTAAAGATATTTTTATCACTTTCTTTAATTAGTTTTGCTTTATATTTCGGTTATAATTATTATCAAAATAAAAATAATAGTAATAACAATAATCAAACTGATGAAGATCAAAACAATATAGAAACTATTATAAAAAACGAAAATAACTCACAAGAAGATATTGAAGGTACTGTTGTAGCTAAACGCAGTACTGAAAATAATACAAATAACAATAATAATAGTAATAGTACTAATAACGATAAAAAAGATACAAATAATGAGAATAAAAACACAAACGGTGATAACAACACTAACAGTGATAATAATAGTACTAATGAAAATAAAAATAATAATTAGATTGTAAGTACTAGGAGGATATTGCATGAAAAAGAAAACCTTGAAAAAAATAATTGGAATATTTTTATCCACTTCATTAATTTTCACAACTGTTGGTGCTGCAAATCTTGACTATGCAGATGCAAAATCAAGATCACGCTCTTCATCTTCTCGTTCTTCTTCTAGAAGTTCAAAACCTAGTAGTAGTAAATCTAGCTCAAAACCAAAAGCTTCAACAAGTAGTAACAGTAAACCTTCTACATCATCAAAATCTAGTTCTTCAAGCTCATCTAGCTCAACTAGAACAAGACACTTTAGTAGTGGTTCACGTTACAACTCAAACTACAATAGCTTTAACAATGAAGAATATAAGAAAAAATATATGAATTACTTAAACAATAATTACCGTTCTAGCGGTTTCTTTACTAGAAGTAGTGTTGTAAATGGTATTTTATGGGGATTATTATTCAATAGTCTATCTTCTTCACACAAAGTAGCTAATGCAACTAATGAACAAAAAGAACTAGCAGAGAATATTAAAGCAAGTAAAGTTCCAGTTTACATGATTGAAGTTAAAACTAAAAATGGTGAAACTAAATACGCTACTGTTACAAAAGAACAGTATGATAAAATTAAAGAGGGAGATGAAATTTCTCTTAAAAATGGAAATTTAGAAATTAAATCTTCTAAACAATAATAAAAAAGGATTAATAATATAATATTATTAATCCTTTTTTTTATTTACAATACTTTTCTCTAAGAATATTAGAAGCAGCTACCATATTTTCTAATTTTTTTTGAATTATTGGATATGGATTTAAAGGTCGCTTAGCAAATGTTGCAAAACCACAATCTGGATTTAACCATATTCTTTCTGGTGGTAAAAATTGTAATAACTCTTCTACCCTAGCGACTATTTCTTCAGGAGTTTCTACTATTTCGCTTCTAGGATTAACACAACCAAAACCTAACATAACTCTTGTATCCAAGAAATTATTTGAAAATAGTTTTTCTACTTCCCCTGCTCTAGGTGTAGAAAATTCTAATGCTAACATATCCAGATCTAGTGCATCAAAAAACTTACCTAATTTATCATAAGCTCCTTGTAACAATACACTCTCATCAGTAGTCCAATTCCCCCTACAAACGTGCATAATACTCATCACACCTTCATACTGTCTAATTTCCTCTAATACCGGCTCTAATAATTGTCTAGCAAATTTTAATTCTTTGTCAACCTTGACTTTCTCTGATAAAGCACCTCAATAGAAAGAATTATCTGCTTTTTCATTTGTGAAAACAACCTCAGATAATATTGGCTCATCAATTTGTATTATTTTCACACCCTCTTCAACAAGATGTCTAATCTCATTTTTTAATAGTTCAATAACATCTTCTCCTAATTCTTTCTTCCCATCATATACCTTGCCAGTGATTTCTTTTAACCACATAGATCTAGTTAGCAAATATGGGCTTGGTAAGGTAACTTTATAATCTCTATCTACAAATTTTTGAAAGTTATGTAGCTCTAACTCATTTAATCTTTTTGTTGTATCTATTTTAGAAAAACAAATTGGACTATTCATTGTATTGTCCGCAGCATCCATTTCTTCTAAACTTTTATTAAAGCTTTCTAAATTAGCAGTAATTTCTTTTAAGTCATTCATACTTAATAGTTTGATTCCATCAACCATTTCAGCAACATAACTCATATAGTTATCTCTATTCAATTCACCACTTACTAAAACATCAATTCCACATTCTTTTTGCAATTCTACTACTTTTTGAGTTTCTTCAAGTAGTTTTTCATGATATATAGGTATATATTTTTCATGATTTTCACTATTTTCTTTTAACAGTAGTAATTCTTTAGACCTAGGTAAGCTTCCTATTAGTGTGGTAGAAAAAGGTTTAAATTGCTTTTTCATAAAAATCACCTCCTCATATACTATCAAGGGGCTAATAAGTACCACTTACTAACCCCTATGCTTTATTATGGTTCTACAACTAATTCACTATTTGATAGTATATCAACTACTTCTGACATTGTTGTAATGCCACCAACTTTTAGATAGTCTGTTAAATCATAATAATCTACACAAATTCCGCAAGAAAGTACTTTTACCCCACGTGATTCTAACTCCGCTAAATCTTCTAAAGATTCAGAACCTTTAGTTGTTAATTTTACTCCTTCTCCATAAAAAATTATGTGTTGTGGTAAATGTTCTTTTTGAGTAAGTGTATGAATAAAACCTTTCATAAGGTTATCAACTAAAACTTGTTCTCCACTTCCCATTCCTGTAGATTTAATAACAACATCATATGTTTTAGCCATTGTAAAGCCTCCCCTTTAAAAAATAATTTTATATAATAATTATAGCACCGTGATAAAATAAAGTCTACTAATTATAAAATACATATATTTTTTTATATTTTGAATTATAGAAATTACTTTAAAATATTTAAATTATAATTATTATATAATAACAATCTATTAGATAATTTTAAGAAAATATTTTATTTTTATTTTTACATAAAAAAGCTCAGTTAATTTTGTTAACTGAGCTATAAATTTTATTCTTCTGAATATTTAGCTTTACGTGCTGCTTTTTCACGTGCTGCTTTGTCTAATTCTTTTTTACGTAGACGAATAGATTCTGGAGTTACTTCTAGGTACTCATCATCGCTTAGATACTCTAAACTTTCTTCTAATGTCATAATACGAGCTTTTTTAAGTGTTACAGTTTGGTCTTTAGTTGAAGAACGTACGTTTGTTTGTGCTTTAGCTTTTGTAATGTTTACAGTTAAGTCATTTTCACGACTATTTTCCCCAACAATCATACCACCATACACTTCTGTACCTGGTTCAATAAATACTGTTCCACGATCTTCTAAACTTGAAATAGAATATGCAGTTGCTTGACCATTTTCTAACGCAACTAATACACCATTACGTCTTCCACCAACTTTACCTTTTTGCATTGGCTGATAAGAATCAAATGTATGGTTAATAATTCCATAACCTTTTGTCATTGACATAAATTCTGTACTATATCCAATTAGTCCACGTGCTGGTACATTAAAGATAAGACGAGTCTGACCATTTCCATCAGCTTGCATATCTACCATATCACCTTTACGTTGACCTAATGATTCAATAACTGCTCCTACACTTTCATCTGGAACATCTACTTGTACACGTTCAACAGGTTCACAATCAACACCGTCAATATTACGGATAATAACTTCTGGTTTAGAAACTTGAAGTTCAAATCCTTCACGACGTAAGTTTTCAATTAATATTGAAAGGTGAAGTTCTCCACGACCACTAACAATCCATGAGTCACTAGTATTTGGCTCAACACGTAAAGATACGTCTGTTTCTAATTGTTGCATTAATCTATCTTCTAATTTACGAGCTGTTACAAATTTACCTTCTTTACCTGCAAAAGGTGAGTTGTTAACTAAGAAAGTCATTTGAAGTGTTGGTTCATCAATATGTAGCACTGGTAATGCTTCTTGATGTTCTGAAGGACATACTGTTTCCCCAACGTTAATATCATCCATACCACTTACCGCTACGATATCCCCTGCATGAGCTTCTGTAATTTCTTCACGTTTTAATCCAAAGTAACCAAAGATTTTAGTTACACGGAAGTTTTTAACAGTTCCATCAAGTTTCATAAGAGAAACAGATTCTCCAACTTTCATACTTCCACGGAATACACGTCCAATCCCAATACGCCCAACATAGTCATTATAGTCTAATAATGCTACTTGGAATTGTAAAGCTTCATCTCTATTGTCAACTGGTGCAGGCACATAATCAATAATAGTTTCATATAGACATTGCATGTTTTCATCTTGTAAGCTTGGATCACTTTCTAATGAAGCTGTTCCATTAATAGCTGATGCATAGACTACTGGGAACTCCAGTTGGTCATCATTAGCACCTAATTCGATAAATAGGTCGATTACTTCATCTACTACTTCTTCTGGACGAGCAGAATCTTTATCAATTTTGTTAACAACAACTATTGGTTTTAAGTTTTGTTCTAAAGCTTTTTTAAGTACGAATCTAGTTTGAGGCATTGTTCCTTCATAAGCATCTACTACTAAAAGAACTCCATCAACCATTTTCATAATACGTTCAACTTCTCCACCAAAGTCAGCATGTCCTGGTGTATCAAGTATATTTATTCTTTTTCCTTTATATTCTATTGCAGTATTTTTTGCTAAAATAGTAATACCACGTTCTCTCTCTAAATCGTTAGAATCCATCGCTCTTTCTTCAACATGTTCGTTTGAACGAAAAATTCCTGATTGTTTTAATAATTCATCAACCAAAGTAGTTTTACCGTGGTCAACGTGAGCAATAATAGCTATATTTCTAATATCATCTCTTAATTGTACTGACATTTTTTTCTCCTTGTGTAATTCACTTATAAAACAAATTATATAATGTATTTTCATTATAATAATTATACATCTAAATAATTAATCTAACTTTTCAATAATACCACTATTTTGACATCTTGTAAATAAAAATACAAGTAAATTTTCATATTTTTTTAGTACTAGCTTATTACAAGTTTAAAAAAGAAAAAGAAGATTGAGAAAATCTCAATCTTCTTTATTTTAAAGCTTTTATTCTATGGGTGAGCAGGAATCATCCATCCTAGTATTCCACTAGCTTGTAAGTATACGATAATACACACTACAATTAGTAAGATAAAGCTGTGTTTAACTGTGAATTTAAGTAAATCAGATTCTTTACCTACTAATCCAACCGCTGCTGCTGCAACTGCGATAGATTGCGGAGAAATCATCTTACCTACAACCCCTCCAGATGCGTTGGCTGCTACTGCAACTAGTGGATCCATACCAACTTGGCTAGCTGTAACTTGTTGAAGTTTACCGAATAGTAAGTTAGAAGATGTATCTGATCCTGTGATGAACACTCCGATCCAACCAAGAACTGGTGATAAAATCTTGAATGCTCCACCTGTTGCTGCTAAAGCATATCCTAATGTATTTGACATACCTGAAGCGTTCATGATGTACGCAAATCCAACTACGAAACAGATTGTTAATAATGCTAATTTAACTTCTGAGAATGTTTCAACAAAAGTTTTGAATGTATCTTTCCAACTAAGTTTGATAATGAACTTAGATAGTAAAGCTGCTACAAGAATACCAGTTCCGATTGAACCAACAAGATCTAATTTAAATACAGCTGCAATTTCTTTGTGAGAAATAGAGTTGATTATGTTGTTGTGAATAAGTGGAACTTTAGGGTTAAGAGCAATTGTTTTGAAGAATGCTTTAACTGGTTTTAATGTCCATACAAAGATAATGATTGTTAATACTACGAATGGAGACCATGCTACAAGAACTTCATTTAATGAATGAGCTGGTACATTTTGTTTGTTTTCTTGATTATCTTCTTCACCTTCAAATCTCCAAGTAGTTTTTGGTTTCCAGAATCTTAAAAGAATTACTGTAGCGATTAATGATACTAATGAAGAAAGAATGTCAGGTAATTGTTCTCCCATGTAGTTAGAACTTACGAATTGTGCTACTGCGAATGATCCACCAGATACTAATAATGCTGGCCAAATTTCCATTGTTTTCTTGAATCCAGCCATGATTAATACTAAGTAGAATGGAATAAAGATAGAAACTAATGGTAATTGACGTCCAATCATAGCTGCGATTTCAGCTGCTGCGATTGGTGTTCCGTTAGCATACGTAGTTAATCCATCTAAAGCTGTTACCGGCGCCCCAACTGCTCCGAAAGCAACTGGTGCAGTGTTAGCTACCATACAGATACCTGCTGCATACAGAGGTTTAAATCCTAAACCTACTAGAAGTGCTGCTGTGATAGCAACTGGTGCTCCAAATCCTGCAGCTCCTTCTAAGAATGCTCCGAATGAGAAAGCAATGATTAACGCTTGAATACGTCTGTCATCAGTTAATGATGTAATACTGTCACGGATGATAGCAAAGTGACCACTTTTAACTGTCATTTTATATAAGAATACAGATGTTAAGATAATCCAAGAAATTGGAAGTAGTCCGTAAACCATACCGTGAAGAGTTGACATTGCTGCGAATTGGAATGGCATTTTGAAGAATACAACAGCTACTACGATAGCAACTATTAGTGTAAGCATCCCTGTTAGCCAACCTCTTACTTTAAAACCTGCTAGTGTTACAAGATAGAATACTATAGGAATTAATGCAACAAGTGCAGAAATATAAAGATTATCAGCCACTGGCTGTAATAATTGAGTGAATTTTTCCATAAATACACTACTCCTTTTATAAATATATTTTGTTTTTGCAAGAAAATCGTTATTTTATATAATATGAAATAAATACTTATATCTTTTACCAAATATTGTTATAAAATATCCAATTATTCTGTATAAAAAATTTTTGAAAAATGATTTTTCAGTTATAATACAGAAAAATAACTGTACTATTATGTTGAAAATTTCATCTCAAATAATGTAATTTACAACAATTTTTAGTATTGATTTTCTTAATGACAGTTTATATTGTAGCACGCTTTCATAAAAATGTAAAGCGTTTTTACAAAGTTTTTTAAGCAATTCCAATAAATATTGTTAAATCAACAAATAACACCTACTAATTTTTGAAAAAAATTACATCGCATTTGTGTAACAGTTGAAATTTAACATTTATTTTTATACATATGTGAATTGTTTTCACTTACATTACTTCTTTTGTATTTTCTACCAAAGAAAAAAGTATATTACCACATACAGCTGATAATATACTTTTAGTTATTTCTATACAATAAAAAATTGTTATTTAATATCTTTGTTTATCTTTTAATGCCCTATTAATTTCTTTATTAGCTTCTTTTTGTTTTAATACGTGACGCTTATCATAGTTTTTCTTACCTTTAGCAACACCTATTAATAGTTTGGCATAACCGTTTTTAATATATAATTTTAGTGGAATTATGCTTATTCCCGCTTCATTTTGAGCATTAGTTAAAATAGCAATTTGTTTTTTCTTTAGCAATAATTTTCTAACACGCAATGGTTCATGATTAAATCTATTCCCTTCCTCAAAATGTGAAATATGCATATTATAGACAAACATTTCTCCACGCCTTGTTTGACAATATGAATCTTTCAAATTTATTCTTCCACGTCTAATTGATTTTATCTCCGTACCTGTTAACACTATACCTGCTTCATAAGTATCTTCTATAAAATAATCATGGCTAGCCTTTTTATTTTGTGCTATAACTTTACTCTCTTTATTCATATATATCTTCCTCTATTTCTTACTTTTTTATTAAAGATTTATGTTTTAAAATTTTAAAGTCTATTTCATAGTTTTCTAAATCTACATTAGCAACTTTAACTATAGCTTCATCACCTAGACGATATATTTTTTTATTTCGTCTACCTATTAATAACATATTTTTTTCATCATATGTATAATAATCATCATTCATAGCTTTTATGTGTACTAAACCTTCTATATTATTCTCTAGCGTAATAAATACTCCAAAGTTTGTTACACTTGAAACTACTCCTCTAAATGTTTGTTCTTGGTACTTCAACATATACTCACATTTTTTCATCTTATCTACTTCACGCTCACAATCAACTGCACGCTTTTCATGTTCAGATGAACTATCAGCTAACTCAGGAAGCTTAGTCGCATAATGTTCTAGTGTAGATTCTTTAACATCACCTTCAAACAAATACTTCCTAATCATTCTATGAACTAATAAGTCTGGATAACGTCTTATTGGTGAAGTAAAGTGTGTATAATACTTAGTTGCTAAAGCAAAGTGCCCTATATTAGTAGTAGAATATCTTGCTTGATTCATTGTTCTAAGTAATATAGTTGATAACATTGGCTCTATTACTTCACCCTTAAATTTTTTCAACATATTTGATAACATATATGGTTCAACTTCTTCTATACTACCCTTTACTCGGTAGCCGAAACTTGCAGAAATATCAAAGAATTGTTTTAATTTTTGAACTTTAGGTTCTTCGTGAATTCTATAGACAAATGGCACTTGCATCCAGTAGAAATGTTCACCAATTACTTCATTTGCACTAAGCATAAAATCTTCAATTAACCTTTCAGCAATACCACGTTCTCGCAATACTATATCAAGCACTTCGCCCTTTTCATCCACAATAATTTTAGACTCTGGCTTATCGAAATCAATTGCCCCACGTTTTTCACGGTTTAATCTAATTTTTTTAGACAATTCTAGTGCTGTTCTTAACATTGGAACATATGGTTTATATTCTTCAATAGCTTCTTTATTATCTTTGTAAACTTCGTTTACCTTTTTATAAGTTAACCTACCTTTAGATTCTATTACTGCTGGATAAATATCATAACTTTCCGGTATCCCCTTATCCGTAAAATCAATATCACAACAAATTGTATATCTTAATACATGAGGATTTAATGAACAAATATTATTTGAAAGCTTTCTAGGTAACATAGGAACTACTCTATCAGCTAAGTAAACACTACACCCTCGCTTAGATGCTTCTATATCTAATGGACTATCTTCTACAACATAGCGGCTAACGTCTGCGATAAATACTTTTAATCTGTAACCTTTTTTTGTCTTAACTACAGAAATCGCGTCATCTAAATCTTTAGCATCATCTCCATCAATTGTTACAATCATTTCTTTAGTACAATCACGGTATTTATCATCAATTTCTACTTTTTCACTTATTTTTTTAGTTTGTTCTTCTACATCTTCAGGAAATTCATTAGGAATACCATGTTTATAAATAACAGATAATATGTCTACACCGGGATCATCTTTATGACCTAATGATTTTAAAATAATTCCTTTATGATCTTCAAAACTAACTTTAGAATAATCCGTAATTTCTACTAACACCTTACTTCCATCAACTAGGTTAAAAGTCTTCGCATTAGTAATTTTAATATACTTATTTATATTTTTATCATCACTTTTCACAAAAGAAAAATACTTAGCATTAGTTAGTGTGCCTACCGTATACTTCGTGTTTCTTTCTAAAACTTTTTGAACTATTCCTTCTATATTTCTATTGTCACTATAAACACTATCTACTTTAACTAATACCTTATCTCCACTCATTGCACTTTGAGTGAATCCTTTTGGCACATAAACTTCTATTCCTAGATTTTCAGAATAAACAAAGGCAAATCCTTTTTGATGAATTCTGATTATTCCTTCTATTTCTAATTCTTCTTTTACATAGAGAAACTTTTCATTTGGCAACTGCATTATTGTTGATTTATGTTCTAACTTCCCTACATATTTAACTAACTCAACAAAATCCTTTGCTGATTCTACTTCTAACTTTTCTTTTAAATCTTCTATACTTAATACTTTATATTGTTTAAATAAATTTATTATATTTTCTAACATTTAACCCTCCTTTAGTTATTAGTTAAATTTTCTAGTATTAATAATTACTAGAATTACCACTATACTTAGAGATTCAATATACTTTTGTGTTTATTAATATATTATTTTACTAAAAAAATAAACCTAAAATGAAATTACATTTTAGGTTTATTATCTTTAATCTATAATTTTAACCAAGTAAGACACACTAGTGATATAAAAAATATTAGTCCTAAAACTATTGTGATTCTTTGTAAAACTAATTCAGCACCTCTTACTTTTTGTTTACCGAACAATTCTTCTGCTCCACCAGTTAATCCAGATAGACCACCAGATTTACTGTCTTGTAGTAATACTACGATTATCAGCAAAATACTGCTCATTATTGCCATTACCATTAAAAAAGTGTGCATACTCTCCTCCTAAAATACTAATTCATTAATACAATACAACTTATAATATCATACTTTTTTAGAAAATGCAAACCTTATTAAACTATTTTCGTAAAGATTATTCTACCTGATGACGTTTGGAGAACACTTTGTACTTCGACTTCAATAGTTTTACCTACATATCGTTTACCATTTTCTACAACTATCATAGTTCCATCTTCAGTATAAGCCACACCTTGATTATTTTCTTTACCTTCTCTTAATA